>JALWOY010000001.1 GCA_027083355.1 Phycisphaerales bacterium
GGGTGATGGGGAGGCACCTGTGTCCTGCCCGGGGGGTTCTTCTGTCCGCGGTGTGGTTGTGGTAGGGCCACCCCGGAGCCGATCGAGGAGCCAGGCCGGGGGGGCGAGCGGGGGTTCTTCGGATGTTGCCCGATGGGTCTGCGGGTGGAGGATGCGGTCTTTGACGTCGTTGAAGGCCTTGTCCGATTCGGCGACGAAATCCGCGGCGGGCGTGCCGGGGTCGGGCGGGCCGGGCAGGCGGAGGTCGACTTTCAGGCGGAGCGGGTCGGTGGCGGCGATGACGGCCTCGACGGGGAGCGAATTCGCGGTGAGCAGAACGGGGCCGTCGGAGGAGCTGACGTCGCTGTAGTACCCGAAGATCTCGTACACCCGGTCGGGGGTGGTTCGGCGGGGGCGGATCCAGAGCGAAGCCCGGCGGGCGGTCAGACGGGTGGTGCCCAGCACGGTGTCGACATCGATATCGAGGACGACGCGGATGGTCTCGGGCCCGTCGCTCTCCGGGATGCGCCAGACCCATGCGCGCCGTGCGGCCAGCCGGATGGGGCCGCGGACGGTCGCCGCGGGGAGCCGGGCTTGACCGAATCCCTCGGGCATGTGCGCGGGGGCTGGTGCGGCGGCGAGCGATGGCGTCGGTTGCCATGAGGTCGCCAGCCCGGCGGCAAGGGCGATCATGATCGCGGCGTGTCGGCGATGTCGTTTCATCCCGGAGTCCCCTGCATCACCCGGTGATCGCCGAGCGGGGTGATGCTAAGCCAAGCCGCGTCCGATCACAACCCGGGGCGAACGTGCCCCGATTCATTCGATGGGTGTGAGCCGGATCTCGGTGATCCGGAACTCGCCCGAGCCGCACCGCAGGGCGATGGCCCCGGCGTGTGTCGGGCAGCCGGTCGCCTCGGCCGTTTTTTCGCCGTTGATGAAGACCGAGACGCGGTCGCCGTCGGCGATGACTTCGGCGCGGTTCCACGCGTCGGGCGGTCTGGGGACGGTGTGCATCCCCTTGCCGCGCGGCGGTGTGGTCACGGTGACGGGTGCGTCGGTCCGGTTTCGGATCTCGCCGGTGTGATCGGGGTCGAGCCTGATCTCGACGCCCGCGAGCCGGTCGGTCTGTTCGCCGCCGAGGCGGATCAGGAGGGACTGGTCGGCGTCCGGGGTCCGTGCGGACCGCCACCGGAAGGAGAGCACGAAGTTGTCGTCTTTGCGTTCCGAGACGAGCAGGCCGCCGCGGGTGCCGACGATCGCCCGATCCCGGACCGACCACGCGTCGGGGTCGGCGCCCCGGCGCGGTCGGGTGGTCCACCCGGTGAGGTCGTTTCCGTTGAACAAGATCATTTCGCCTGTGGCGTGCTTGTCGAATTCCCGGATGCGGATGTTTCGGTACCAGACGTCGTCACCGTGGTCCTGGAGGCAGATATGCCCTCTGGGCTGGACGCCGAAACCGTCGTAGACGCGGAATTTGCTCTCGGCGATGCGGTCGGTCCAGTCCTTGCTGCGCATGTCGTACTCGGCGACCTTCATGCCGTTGAGGTAGTGCTGCACGATCCCGTCACGGACGCGGATACGGGCGAGGTTCCACCGGCCCGCGGGCTTGACGGGCTTGTTCACCGCGGGGCGGTAGAGGTCGTAGACCGCGGCGACGGCGTGCCGAGGGTCGAGGGATTCATTTCGTGCGTCGTCGAGCACCTGGAATTCGGGCCCGGTCATCCACGGGGCGCCGTGGATCTCGGCGACGCGGTACATGATGCCGCTGTTGGCGAGCGGGGCGACCCTGAACTCGAGGGCGAGCTCGAAGTCGTCGAACTGTTCGGTGGTGATGATGTCGCCGCCCCCGCCGCCGGCGATGACGTGCATGGCGCCGTCTTCGATCGCCCATCCCTTTGCGGGAGGTCCGTCGGCGCGGTACCCGCGCCAGCCGTCGAAGGATTCACCGTCGAAGATGGAACACCAACCCGCGGCCCGCTCGGCGGGGGAGAGACCGGCGCGTGAGAGCGGAGCGAGCAGGGCGAGCACGGCGAGAAGCAGAGCACAGCGGCGGGGCATGAATCGATCTCCTTGTACCGGTGCGGCCGATTCCAACGCGACAGCCACGGGCCGACCGGTGGCATCCGGGCACGGTATCACGTTCGGCGGCGGGATGCCGGGGGTGGTGTTGATCGCATCGCCGGTCGAGCGGTCATTCCCGGTAGATTCACCTGCGTTCCGACGTCCGAAGATTGAACGCGGAGTGCGGAGAGGGGGTATCCAAGGACGCGAAGGGTTCGGGGCGCGAAAAACCGGGGGTTCAAAACAGAACAAACTCCGCGGTGATTTCTGATCGGTTCAGAAAAGAGCCCGGAGCGTCAGGGCCTTTTGCGCCATGCGTGTAAGACTTGCGCTTTCAAAGAGTTGCGTCCATACTAGGTCCTTCACCCATGAAGGAGACCTGGTATGGAACGCGAACTCTTTGCTCTGTTGCTTTCGACGCTTGA
>JALWOY010000002.1 GCA_027083355.1 Phycisphaerales bacterium
GGGTCGGGTCATCGCCGGGGGCGGGCCGGTGGTGATGCTCCCGCTGCTGACGCCTCTGGTCGAGTTTTCGAATCTCGTGCCGCCGGTCGGGGATGAGCTGGGGCTTGCGCTGGCTGATTTTTATATCGAGGGCAGCACCGTGGCATTCGAGAAAATCGCGGTGTTCAGCGATCAGATCGAGTTGCTCGGGTACGGCCGGATGACACTGCCGACCGCGGAGTTGGATCTGCGCGTGCGGTCTCGTGCGGTGGACCGGATCCCGGTGGTCTCCGGGATGCTGGAGAATGTCCGGGACGAGCTTTTGACGACGCGTGTGACGGGCCCGATCGCCGACCCGGTCTTCAGCCTGGAATCGTTCGCCGCGACGCGCCGGGTGGTCGGATCGCTCTTCGGCGGGGATGACGACGGTTTCCGGGATCGATTCCGCGAGATCAGCCGGTCCGCGTCGTCGGCGAGGCGGCGCATCCGGGCGGCGAGGGCCCTTCTGGAAAGGTTCCCGGCGCGGGAGGAAGCCCGGGGCGATCGGATGGTGAATGATGCTCCATGACATTTGAACCGCACAGACAGGAACTGGACCCCCCCGAGAAGATCCATCCCGAGGATGAATCCGCGGCCCCGCCCGAGCAGGAGGTGCAGAAGAGGGCCGAGTTTCCCGATGTCCAGAAAGAGATCGTGGACCTGATCGTCCGCTGCGGGGGGAGCCCCGATACGTTCGATACCACGCTCGTCCGCGAGCTGATCACCACGGCCCTCAAGCTCATCCCCGATGGCCGGGATACCGGGGAGCTGAAGCTCATGACGGCTGCGATGAAGGAGCTCCGGTATGCCTACCGCGTTTTCGGGGCCTATCCCGAGCCGCACAAGGTGACGATCTTCGGCTCTGCGCGCACGCCGGAGGACCACCCGGACTATCTCGCCGCGGTGGAGTTCAGCCGGTTGATGGCGCAAGCGGGGTGGATGTCGATCACGGGCGCGGGCGACGGGATCATGAAAGCCGGGCACGAGGGCCCGGGCCGGGAGGCGAGTTTCGGCGTGGCGATCCGCCTGCCTTTCGAGACGACGGCCAACGAGGTGATCATCGACGACGAGAAATTGATCCACTTCAAATACTTTTTCACCCGCAAGCTCATTTTCCTGAGCCAAGCCGAGGCGGTCGTCTGTTTCCCGGGCGGGTTCGGCACCATGGACGAGGCTTTCGAGACGCTGACGCTGGTGCAGACCGGCAAGGCGAGCATGATCCCGATCGTGATGGTGGAGGGCGACGGCCCGACCGCCGGCTATTGGGACGGGTTCCGCCGTTTCATCGAGGACGAGCTGCTCTCCCGCGGGTGGGTCAGCCCCGAGGACCCGGGGTTGTTCTACATCACGCGGTCCCCCGAGGACGCGGCCGCGCATGTGCTGCAGTTCTACAAGAACTATCACAGCTCGCGGTATGTCCGCGACGATCTTGTCATCAGGATCAAGCACAGGTTGACGGATGACGCGGTCGAGATCCTCAACAATGAGTTCTCCGAGCTTGTCAAGTCGGGTCGCATCCATCAGCGCGGCCCGTACAGCGTCGAGAAGGACCATCTCGATCTGCCGCGGCTGGCATTCACGCATACGCGACGCCACTTCGGGCTGATCCGCCGGCTGATCGATCGGATCAATGAGCTGCCGACGGTCGAGTGAACGCGGGGGCTGCTGCGTGCATGGGACGATCCTGCTGCTGATCGTGCTTGTGGTCGCGATGGTCGGGGGGTGCGCCGGGACGCGGCCGGTTTCGGATGCTCCGGTTGTTCGGCGTGAAGTGCAGAGATCCCCCGGTTTGGAAGCCAGACGCTGGCGCATCGACGCCGTGGACGGGACGCTGCCGCGGGCGCTCGCCCCGTATGCGCTCGCGGGGGGGGGGGAAGTTGCGGATCGTTGGCGTGCGTCGGGGTTCCGGTTGATCCGTATGCCGCGTGACGAGATCGACCCGCTGGAAGCCGCGCTGCCGCATGTCGACGCGGTGCACAGGGCGGCGCTCGGCGAGCCGACGGTGTGGACGCCGCTCGCATCGGCCGCTTTCGGGACCGGGTTCCGGCTCGGGACGCCCGGCGGTGATCGGTGGCTCGGTCGCGGCCGGCTCGAACTGCTCGTCCGTGGGTGGCGTGAGCCGATCGTCCGCGGCGACCCGTCGTTCCGGGTCGAACTCGCGTTGGCCTGGGTGGAGGAGGGGACGACCCGGCCCGAGGTCCTGGATCATCTCATGTACAGCGGCACGATCGGGGATGATGAAGCGCTCGTGATTGTCGGCATTCCGCCGGGAGAGGATTTTGTTTCGCGGACCGGTCCGGGGCTTGAGGAGTCCGGGCCACAGCCCGAGTCTCAGCCGGGGCCGCCGGCCGACACGGCGCCCGCCGGCGGGGTCGGAGGTGTCGCCCCGCTCCCCGCGCCGATCGGGGGGGGGGATGATTCGGCGTTGTCGCCGCTGATTCCGGAACCGCCCGGCCCGCGTCCGGCCGCGCCGTTGACCGCCGGTGAGGCCCTGCTCATCACGCCCGCGGTTCTGGGCGATCGGCCCACCCCCGCCCGGTTGAACGTGATCGTGCTGATCCCGTCGAGGAACTGAACAGGGCGGTTGGCCGCTCGATCGGCACCGCGGGGCCGGATTCCCTACCGTTCCAGCCTGTATGCCCCGAGGGACTGTCGCCATTTCGTATGCCGTTGCCCTGGTTGCGGGTGTCGCGATGATGGTGTCGCTCGACCCGGCGGGTCGTCCGGGTATCGGCGCGGGCATGCTCGCCGTGTCGTTCGTGCTGCTGATTCTCGGGGCGGATCTGATGGTGCACGGCGCTGTGGTGCTGGCGAGGCAGCTCGGGGTATCCCCGTTCTTCATCGGCGTGACGGTCGTTGCGTTCGGCACCAGCGCCCCGGAGCTGGCCGCCTCGGTCGGCGCGGCGCTCGACGGGACAGGCGAACTCGCCATCGGCAATGTCCTCGGGTCGAACATCGCCAACATCGGTCTCATCCTCGGCGTGACGGCGCTCGTTCGGCCCGTGCCCGTTGAGCGCTCGGTCTGGCGGGTCGACGCGCCGCTCATGCTCGCCGTCACCGTGCTCGCCTCGCTCACCATGCTCGACCGTCTGTTCAACCCCGACGCCGTTCTCGGGCGCGTCGACGGTGTCGTGCTTCTGCTCGGGCTGGTGGCGTATGTCTGGTACAACGCCCGGGCCGGGCGGATCGATCCCGAGGAGATCGAGCACGAGGTCGAGATCGAGCTGGGGGAACAGGCATCCCGGGCATCGGCCTTCGGTCGTGTGGCCTCCCTCTCGGCGCCCGTTCTTCAGGTCGTGTCCGGCCTCGCGGGATTGATCGTCGGTGCGGGGCTGCTCGTCGACGGCGCCAAGTCGATCGCCGCCAGCATCGGCGTCTCCGAGGCGATCATCGGGCTGTCCGTCGTCGCGTTCGGCACCAGCGTGCCCGAGCTGGTCTTCTCGGTCCGGGCGGCGATGAAAGACCACCCCGAGATCGCGGTGGGCAACATCATCGGGTCCAACGTGTTCAACCTGCTCAGCGTGCTGGGCGTCGCGGCACTGGCCAGGCCGCTCGATATCCCCGCCGAGGCCGTCCGCCGCGATATCTGGGTCGTCTGGGCGGCGACGCTCCTGTGCGTCGTGATGATGAAATCCAAACGCGGCGTCTCCCGGGTCGAGAGCACGGCCCTGCTCCTCGGCTATCTCGCCTACGTCGTGGTGATCTACATCACCTGACATTCCGGGCGCGGTACCATCAAACCCATGCCCAACGACAACCGGCACAACGCGGTGATCGAGTCCGTCCGGCCCGTCATCGGCATGGAGGTCCACGTCGAGCTGGCCACCGCGAGCAAGATGTTCGCCCGATGCGCCAGCCCCGCGACCATCGGCGGCCCGGAACACGCGCCCAACACGCTGCTCGACCCCGTCGTGCTCGCCCTGCCCGGGGCGCTGCCGGGCCTGAACCGGCGCGCCGTCGAACTCTCCATGCGCGTCGGCCTGGCGCTCAACTGCGAGATCGCCCGCGAGACGAAGTGGGACCGCAAGGGCTACACCTACCCCGATCTGCCCAAGGGCTACCAGATCAGCCAGTACGACATGCCGCTGTGCTACGACGGCGTGCTCGCAGTCCCGCCGATGGACGACCGGGGCGCATTCGATCTCGACGCCGAGCCGACACGGGTCGGTATCATCCGCGCCCATCTGGAGGAGGACGCCGGCAAGCTGAGCCACGAGGCCCCGGGCGGCGCCCCCATCGACGGCTCGCTGGTCGACCTCAACCGCGCCGGCACGCCCCTGCTCGAGATCGTCACCCAGCCCGACATCACCTCGGCCGGCCAGGCCGTCGCGTTCTGCCGGGCGCTGCGGCTGATCTGCCGGTTCATCGGCGCGACCGAGGGCGTGATGCAGAAGGGGCATATGCGGTTCGAGCCGAACATCAACTGCGTACTCACGCTCGCCGACGGGCGGACCGTCACGACCCCCATCGTCGAAGTGAAAAACCTCAACTCCTTCCGCGCCGTCGCCGGCGCGATCGAGCACGAACTGGCCGAACAGCCCCGCCGCTGGCGCGAGACCGGCCTCGAAATGGGCCCGGGCGCCAAGACCACCCGCGGCTGGGACGACGCCCGGGGTGTGACGTTCGCCCAGCGCGAGAAAGAAGACGCCCACGACTACCGCTACTTCCCCGACCCCGACATCCCGACCCTGATCATCGACGACGCCTGGCGGGACGAGGTGCTCCAGAGCCTGCCCGAGCCGCCCCTCGCCCGGCTGCGGCGGTGGCACGACGAACTGGGCCTGTCCGCCGCCGACGGCATGATCCTGCTCGACCAGCGCGAAGACGCCGAGCTGTTCGACGAGGCCGTGAACCGGGCCGTGGCGCTGGGGCTCCCCCGCGGCCGCGCCGGCCGGGCGGCGGCGAACGTCATCGGCCAGCACATCGCCCGGCTCGCCAACGATCGCGGCGTCTCGCTCGCCGGCGTGGGGCTGTCGGCGGAGCAGATCGCGTCGATCGCGGCCATGCGCGAAAGCGACGAGATCCAGGCCGCCAACGCGGGCCGGCTGGTCGAGAAACTCGCCGAGCCCGGCTACGAGGACCGCGACCCCGCCAGCGTTGCCGAGTACGAGGGCTGGCTGATCGTCCGCGACGAGGCCGCGATGCGGGGGTGGATCGACGAGGTGATCGCCGAGAACGGGGCAATCGTCGAACAGATCCGCGCGGGCAAGACGCAGGCCGTCGGCCGACTCATCGGCGAGGTGATGAAAAAGAGCGGCGGCAGCGCGGACGCCAAGGCGGTGCGTGAGGAACTGCTGAAAAGGATCGGGTGAGGGGGGTAGTATCGTGTGTTGAAGATGTTTGCTGAAGGTAGGGTTAGCATACCGGTTGACAACCGGCAGGTCGCGACGGTCGTGAATTCAGAGCTGTGCGGACAAAACATTTCGAGGCTTGTCTTTGCAACGACAGCAAATCGGGATATAATCGAAAAGAGCATGAAATTATCGTGCAATCCCCCCTATTCATGGTGATTAACACATGCCAATCAGGAGTTGGGTCATGCCATTCTCATTTGTCCAGGGTAATGCGAGTATTGCTTTTTTTCAGAAAGGGTTTCTGTTGGAGAAACATTCAAAAAAGAAAGGATTCACTTTGGCGAAACGGCCACAAAAAAAGGTAGAGGGTTACACGTTAAAGGATCATGATCGAAAAATAGGAATTATTGGTATAAGGAAGCGAAAGTTTCAATCATTGCGCAGTTCATTTGAGGAAATTGGCCGTGAACTCATTTTTCTCGGCAGCATCGATGATGGGTCGAATATGGAACGGAATGTTCGTTGTCTTGCTGGCTCTGTAGATCTCATTTTGTGGGACCCCAGTAACAGCAGGCACCTCAAGAATGGGTGGAATTCTGGAACTCCGGTTCTTTACTACTCAGGCGTCGGGCAAATAAAAGCCATGATAAAGCGTAGCTAATAAATTTCGATTGTATCTGTTGGCATGACTCGACCGAAGGGCGGGCCAGAATGGCCCGCCCTTCGCTTTTTCGAAATATCTTGGCCGGGCGACCATTATAAAGCGAGCGGCGATATTCGGTGCCCCGATCAAGCAACGCTGGGCTGTGCTTTCTTGCTGAGACGACCACGCTCACCAGCGACACGCCCGACCCGACAAATTTGTCCTTGGCTTCCAGTGGCGTCGCCTTTGCCCAGAGCCCTGATCGTCCGCCGATCCGGTGAAAAAACGAACGTCAGCGTTCTTGACGAAGGCGATCAGAACAGTGGGGCCGTCAAGCAGCGCCACCCGCCGCTACTCAAACACCACCGTCTTCCGCCCCTCCACCAGCACGCGGTCATCAAGGTGCAGACGCACCGCCTCGGCCAGCACGGTGCGTTCGAGATCGCGCCCCTTGCGCACGAGGTCGTCCACCGTGTCGCGGTGGCTCACACGCGCGGTCTGCTGGGCGATGATCGGGCCTTCGTCGAGGTCGGCCGTCGCGTAGTGGCTCGTCGCGCCGATCAGCTTCACGCCGCGATCGAACGCCTGGTGGTACGGCCTCGCCCCGGCGAACGCGGGCAGGAACGAATGGTGGATGTTGATAATGCCCGCCGGGTGGGCATTGACAAAGCCCGCCGAGAGAATCTGCATATACCTCGCCAGCACGATCAGGTCGAGCCCGCCGCCGCGCCGGTCTTCGTCGAGCAGCGCCATGATCTGCTGTTCCTGTCGGCTTTTCGTTTCGGGCGTTACGGGCAGGTGGTCGAACCGCAGGCCGAACCGGGCCGCGAGATCGCCCGCGGCCTCGTGGTTCGAGATCACCCGTGTGACCTCGCAGCGGAGCTCCCCCGTCGAAACCCGCCAGAGCAGGTCGGCCGCGCAGTGCAGGCTCGGGCCCGCGAGCACCGCGATCCGCTTGACCCGCCCCGGCCAGCGGAAAAACGCGTCCATCGACATCGGCCCGGCGACATCATCGGCGAACGCTCGCTCGACCTCCGCCCGCTCGTTTTCCGGCGGCATCGCTCCGCCGCCCGCGTCGAACTCGACGCGCATGAAGAACCGGCCCGAATCCGTGTGCTGGTCCGCGTCGAGGATGTTCAGCCCCCGGTCCGCGAGAAAACCCGAGACCCGGGCGATGATCCCCGTGCGGTCTGGGCAGCGGATCAACACGCGCGCGGTGGTCATCGCCGTCCCCCTCCCCGCGCCCACCGCAGCGTTGCATGCGCCACCCGTTCACCGAACAGCTCGGCCGTCTTGTGGTCCTCCGGCGGGGGCGTGACCTCCGGCGGGTCGTCGGTCGACTGCGCCATCATCCCGATCCACGACCCCATCCGGTTGATGCCCTCGTCGTCGTAGAACAACCCCTGGCTGACCCAGATCATGCTGTGCTGCGACGCGAACAACGCCAGGTCGAGCAGCGTGCTCAGTTTGTCGCCGCTCAGCCCGCCCGCGTTGGTGAACCCGGCGGCGAGCTTGTCCTTCCAGCCTTGCCTGTACCAGATCCCCCCGCTCGATTCCATGAACCGCTTGAACGCGGCGGAAACCGTGCCCATGTATGTCGGCGAGCCGAAGATGATCGCGTCGGCGGCGTCCAGCTCGGGCCAACGCCCGCCGAGCACGCGGTCCGGCCCCGGTGCGGGCAGCTCGTCGACCGCGATCAGCACCGCCTCGACACCATCGACCCCGCCCGCACCCCGGGCGATCGATTCGGCGACGACCTTCGTGTGCCCATAATCAGAGTGATACACAACGGCGACGGTCGGCATGGTTTCCCCTCGGCGATGATACGGAACGGATCGGCGTCCTGTGTGCGGTCCGCCAGATTCAGGCGCCGACGATCTCCTCGATCTGCCGGAGCCTCTCGTGCAGAGCGCCCTCGTCCGCCTCGACGATCGTGACATGCCCGATCTTCCGCCCCGGCTTCGGGTCCTTGTCGTAGTCGTGCAGATGCAAGCCGGGGATCGCCAGCAGTTTCTCCCGGGCCGGCCACGCACCGATGATGTTGACCATCGCCGCGTACCCGCCCGCGATCATCGCGGTCGACCCGAGCGGCAGGCCGAGGATCGCCCGCAAGTGGTTCTCGAACTGGCTTGTTTCCGATCCCTCGATGGTCCAGTGGCCCGTGTTGTGGACGCGCGGGGCGAACTCGTTGGCCAGCAGCCGGCCGTCCGTGGTCTCGAAAAACTCGACCGCGAGCACGCCGACGTGGCCGAGATCGTCGGCGATCG
Organism: Phycisphaerales bacterium; assembly: GCA_027083355.1. Classification (GTDB taxonomy): domain Bacteria; phylum Planctomycetota; class Phycisphaerae; order Phycisphaerales; family UBA1924; genus UBA1926. The sequence continues at coordinate 8,223 of JALWOY010000002.1, forward strand.
CCCGCGCCGCCCGTTCCATCTCGGCCCGCGTCGCGTTGTCGACACCGGCCGCGGGGGCGACGGATCGAGCGAGGATGCCGTTGACGTGTACGTTTTCGATGGGCGGGTAGCACCCGGTTTCGCCATCGATCGACCGCACCGCGACGATCGACAGTTCCCGACGGAAGGGGATCATTTCGTCGAGGATCGCGGGGACGACCCCCGACCGCTCCTCCGACGAGCCGCGGGCGCGAGCCCGCGGAGTTTCTTCGATCGCTCCACGGGCTCGCGCCCGTGGCTCGTTGGAAGAGGGTGATCCACCGATCGACTCCCACGCACCCCTCGCGTCGTCAATTGATGTGATCCTCGCCTGTCCCTTGCCGTCGTAGCCCATCCGGCGCGTCTTGAGGATCGCGGGCAGCGGGAAGCCGTCGAGCATCTCCCCGATCGATTCGAGCGTGTCCACCGCGGCCCACCGCGGGGTGTCGATCCCGAGCCGGTTGAAAAGTTCCCGCTCGCGCATCCGGTCCTGGGCCACCTCAAGCGACCGCGGCGAGGGCCGGACCTCGGCCCGCCCGGCCAGGTATTCGGCGACCTCGACCGGCACGTTCTCGAATTCGTAGGTGACGACGCGCACCCCCTCGGCGAAGCGGTCGAGATGCTCCCCGATCTCGAACCCCTCATGCACCACATCGCCCACGGCCGACGCCGGGCATTCGGCGTGCCGATCGAGAAACCGGCACCGCACGCCCAACGGCACACCCGCGTGCCCGAGCATCCGGCCCAGCTGGCCGCCGCCGAGGACCGCGACCTGCGCATCCTGTATGGGGGTGATCCAGCACAAGATGCGGTGTCGGTTGAGCAGGCGGTAGATCAGCAATGCGGTCGCGGGCGTGGCCAGCAAGACGACGGCGTTCAACCCGTAAGTCAGGAGAATGTCGCCCATGTAATACACGGAAGTCAGCAGCGTCACCACGGCGAAGAGGACGATCAGCGTGGCGTAGAGCAGCAGAGCCGCGAACAGGAAACGCCAGAACCGTCTCGCCGGCACGATGATGGACGCGGCGACGGACACGATCCCGAAGAGTGCGGACACGATGAAGAAGATCTCGGTCCAGACGACATTTCCATATAAACCCAATTGGTTCGGGTTGATCGTGAAATAGACCGCCATCGCGAGATAGGCGAAGACGAGCAATACCGCGGCGAACCACGAAAGAGGGGACGGCCGGACACGGACATACCGATTCGTCGTTTCGTTCCCGCACTCCGGGCAGCGGCTCTCCCGCAGGCCGGTCAGGTCGTACCCGCATCGGCCGCAGACGAGTTGTTCATCGAGATCCGGCGGGTTCACGCCGATGGCCCCCCGGGCTCGGGATCGGCCAGCACCCGCTCCGTCTGCTCCCGCCGGAATGTCTCGAGCGCCGGCAGAAACTCCGGGTGTGCGCCGGCCACGATCGACGCCGCCAGCAGGCCCGCGTTCTTCGCACCCGCCGGCCCGATCGCCAGCGTCCCCACCGGCACACCCCCCGGCATCTGCACGATCGACAGCAGGCTGTCCAGCCCGTTGAGCGCCCTGCTCTGCACGGGCACCCCCAGCACCGGCAGCGTCGTCTTGGCCGCGATCATCCCCGGCA
>JALWOY010000003.1 GCA_027083355.1 Phycisphaerales bacterium
CCCCACCGGGAAAAGGACACCGGTAGAAGAGAGCCCTCGCTTCCGCTCGGGCCTCTGTTGCTGATGAGGAGAGAAGAGAGAGACGGGCTGGAAGCCCGTCCCACGAGGAGGAGGAGAGAGAGGAGAATCAGGAACCCCTCACCCCGGCCCTCTCCCCGCAGAGCGGGGAGAGGGGGGGAGGTTTCGGCGGGTTGTGTGGATTGGGCGGGGAAGCCGACGCTTCGCGGGTTTACCGCGGGCCCGCCTCGATCCTGCCTGTGTCGGCGTACAGGTTCGCCATCGCCTCGGCTTTCTCGCGGACCATTTCCTGCAACGCCGGGGGTTTGATCACGCGGCAGTGCGGCCCCATCGACAGCACCCACCAGACGATCTCGTTCAGGCCGGCGACCGTGAACCGGAGCGTCAGCGAGCCGTCGGGGTGTTCCTCGCTGGTCTGTGTTTTGTGCCAGCAGGTGTCGCCCACGGTCTCGGCGAACGCGGGGTCGAAGAGCAGTTCGACATCGGTTTCGGGTTCGCCGCGGATCATGCGCCACGCGTTGCCCAGGACATCGTCGAGCGAGAAGCCGTCGGGGATCTCGTAGGGGCGGTCGGTCTTTGTCGCGCCGGTGAACCGGCTGAGTTTCAGCGTGCGGATTTCGCCCCGGCCGCCGTGGAAGCCGACCGCGTACCACGCCCGGACGGCGAAATAGAGTGCGTACGGTTCGAACTCGAACACCTCGCCGTCGCCGGCACCGCTGAGGGATTCGTAGGTGCAGCGCAGGGTTCGACGGGATGAGATCGCGTCCCGGATTTTTTCGTACATATCCGCGTGGCCGTCCGGGGGGGCCGACCGGGCCGTCTGCACCACCACCGACTCGCTGATTTTCGACATCTCCTCGTGGACGTCGATGGGCAGCACCGCCTGGATCTTGGTCATCGCTTTCCAGGCCTGATCGAGGAAGGGGATCTGCCCGCGTCCGGCGAGGTGTTCGCACAGCACCATCAGGGCGAGGGATTCCCGGGGTGTCAGCTGCACCGGGGGCAGGAAAAAATCGCCGCTGATCCGGTACCCGCCGGCTTTCTTGTCGAACGCGATTTTGTAGCCCGCGGCTTCGATTTCCTTGATATCACGGAAGATCGTTCGTGGGGAGACCCCGCAGACTTCCGCGAGCCGCTCGGGCGTCCAGTGCTCACCCCCCTGGATCAGTGTGAGGATCTGGAGCAACCGATGCACGCGGGTGTATTTGGCCATGCTGTCTCCTCCGGCCGACGGGTGGGGGGCTGCCTCCGGCCGGCGGCATCATTGAATCGACGCGGCGGTGATGAGGCCGGGCCTCTGACAACAGTATGTCAGCCGTTTCGGGGGCGGGTGTTGGTTCGTTCTTTTGAACGACTGTCGGCATCGTGTCAGTGTGCGCTGCGGCGGGGGGCTGCGATGCCGACAGGGTGTCACTGCGAGTTGATCGGTTCTGGAACACGTGCTTGTCACTCCTGGTTTCATCAATATGTTCTTCTTTAAGTCTATGCCGGGCGAACATCAAAGTAAGAAATGATGTGATCTTCTGAGGTCACGTCCGGCCCGGCAGCACAACGGGGAACCACCCGAAGGAGTGAACCATGCGCACTTTCCTGGCGCTGTCTGTCTGCGCGCTCTGCTCGATCGCGAACGCACAGGTCCATCACGATATTGTCGTCGTTTCGGGGCAGTCGAACGCGAGAACCCAGTACGCGAACGGGATCTTCGATCGGCTCACGGCTCTGGGTGTGCTGGAGAACCCGGTGCTGTTCCACCGGAACCACAGCGGCAACCGGATGGCCAAGTGGATCAACGGTTCGGCCGGGTCCTACGTTCTGGCCACGAACTTCCTGACGGATTTCTGGAACCCCGACGGTGATTCTGATCTTCAGCAGTTTGTCGCGGGCATCGAGGCCGACGGGGACACGTGGGACGTCGCCGGTTTTTTCTGGTTCCAGGGCGAAGGCGACACGGGCAGTGCCTACCAACGATCGCTCTATTTCGGCCGGTTCTTCTATATGCTCAACCGCATCGAGGCCGAGTACGGGCTGGATCACGACATCCCGTTCATCGTCACGGCCATTGATTACAACGGTGATGACGAGGCGCTTGCAGATATCGGGCGCACGCCGGATGACATCGAGGAGATGCGTGCGGTGCATTTCGAGATCGGCGCGGGCGTGCCGTACGGCGCGACGTTTGACAGCCGGGGCTGGCCGAGGCTGGATCTGTGGCACGTCGGCAGCCACGACGATCCGCGCGGTATCTACGGCCCGGTGATGGATCTTGGTTCGGAGGAGGCGGACATGTTCGTTTCGCTGCCGGTGCCCGCGAGCCGGGCGGACCTCAACGGCGACGGCCTGCACGATCTGCGTGACATCGACCTGTTCGTCGAGTGGTTCACCGCGGGCGACCCCCGGGCCGACCTCGCCCCGCCCGCCGATGTCTACGACCTCCAGGACGTCCAGTTGTTCACCGACGCGTTCCTCGGCGGCTGAGGGGCGGCGGAGAGTCGGCTTCAACAACAGCCTTCATCACATGGCGCGGCCGGACGCGGGTGGCGAGGAAGACCACCCGTGCGCCGGCCGCGTTTTTCCCGGTGTGACATCATCCGAGCGGGAAACGGTGCATTCATGTGATGTTTTATTGAGATAACACACCCAATGCGCTTGGACGATCTGGTTCGGTGAGTTGTCGCGTTCTACGGCATCAGTTCGTCGATGTGTGCTGTTGTGGTGTTGGGGGCGTCGATGCCGGTGACCATCGCCCAGAAGGGCTCGCCCAGTCCGTCGGGGAGCCAGGCGCGGAATTGTCCGTCGGGGTGTTCGGCGTAGTCGGCCAGCGCCGGGCCGCCGACGAAGACGCAGCGCTGGATGAGCAGCAGGTCTTCCGATGCGTACTCGGCTTCGGCGCTGACACCGAGCATCGCGTCGACGAGCCGGCCGAAGAGGGCCGAGTCGGCACGGAGGAGCATGTCCGCGTCGTTCCAGACGATGTATCGGCATCTGGCGACGCTTCGTCCGCGGACGCTCTCGCGGCTTCGGAGGGCATCGGTGACGCCGTCGGTGCCGTCGATGCGTCTTTCGAGCCGATCGATCGGGATGGAGCGTTCGAGTTGATGGCAGAAGGACTCGAGGTCGTTGATGAATCGGCCGTAGAGGGTGACGACGTCGGTTTCGCGTTGTGAGCCGAGGAACTGGGCGAGGCTGGCGGCGAAGTGCGTTCTTCGAGATTGCGCGTGAGACCAGACGGCCAGATGTCGCTCATCGAGCAGAGCCATCACTTCGGGTTGCCAGTCTACCGCCGGGAATGGCGTGTCGAACTGTCCCGCCAGCACACTCATCCGAACGAACCCCGTTCCTGTCTCTGCTTTCGGCTCGAAAAACCCTGTTTGGCGGCTTTTTCGGCCGGTTGTTGTCGTCCCTGACCCCGAAATCGGGGTGTACACAATCGGTTGGGGCCAATGGGCCCGGTATCACACTTCAATGTGCCTCAGATCTGCGGTTTTGCCAGCGGGTCGGTGTTTTTCTGATCTGATTGGCGCAAGTTTTTCCTTTTCAGACGTTTATGAATCTGTTGTTTTGCTCGATGAACGGCGGTTCAACTCTTGCATCCGTCAGAACCCGAACATCTGGCGGTTGGCAGGGGGGTGAATCGGATACGGTGGCCGGGGCGGTGCGAATCGGGGGGTGATGAGCACGATTGCCCGGCATGAGGCGTTGATGCGCAACGGATTCTTTTTCTTTTTGTTTCACGTTACGGGAATTGGCCCTGTCGAGGCACCACCGATATCGGGTGCAAAATTTTCCATGTTGGTAATCCCACGATATCGAGGGTTTGAGTCATTCAAACGTGGACAGATGCCGATAAGAAACAGGAAATCGAGTCATCGATCGGAATTCTCGGGTATCCTGAGTAGGAAAACGGGCTCCGATACACCCGTGGAAGCGGGTGGGCGTGGGATGTTAAGGGGCGCCGATGCGGACGAGAAGGGGCTACTCGTTTGAAAGGCGGATTGTGAACCAGGCAACCAATTCGAAATCTGGAGCGTTGCGGGCGGCGTGCGAGATCGCGGAGGTGATGTGTCACCTGCCGGCGATCGCGACGCTGGATTGGCTCGACCGGGCCGCGGAATCGCTTCATCCTGTCGTGACGCCGTCGAGGGTGTGTGTGCTGATCTTGCACACCGACCCCGCGGGCAACGGAGTGCAGCTTGAGGCCGCGGGTTTTTCGGGGATTTCCGGTGCGAATCGGGTGCTTGACGCGGACGAGAGCAACATCGAGTTGTCGGTGCGTTCTCGCGCGGAGCGGCTTGATTCGATCGGGTTTGCGCCGCCGGAAGAGCCGACGGTCGGGAATCTCGCGGACCTGCTCGGCGGGGGCGACTGGCGGACGCGTGGGCTGGGTGTGCTGTGGCAGGGAATCCCCGCATCCGGGGTGTTGGTTGCGGCGGGTCCGCTCGGCGGTGTCGACCCGGGTCGGCTGTTGATCGTGCAGATCGCGCTGGCGGAGCACGGCGCGGAGGCCAAGCCGAGCCAGTTCGAGTTGCTCGCCGCGGTGTACCCGTTGCTTGTGCGTCGTGCGTTGCTGGCGATCGGCGCGACGCGGGCGACCGCGACGCGTTGGCTGACATCGCGTGAGCAGGAGGTGCTCGACCTGCTGATCCTGGGCAAGAGTGTCCGGGTGATCGCGGATGAGCTGGGCCGGAGCCCGCACACGGTGCATGACCACGTCAAGAGCCTGCACCGCAAGCTTGGGGCGTCGAGCCGGGGCGAGCTCGTCGCCCGGGCGCTGGGTCACACCCCGCTGGGGCGTCCCGGTGAGCGGCCCGATTGGGGTCGGCCCGAGATCGCGGAGGTTCGCACCACGACCGCGGCGACGCGGTTGACGCCCGGCCATCAACCCGCAGAGCCCGCGTCGCTTCCGATCGAGGCGTACAGGGATCGCGTCGGGCACGACTGATACGGGACCTTGGAAAAATTCGTGCGTGTTGACCAGACCCGGGTGTATGCCCGGGTGTTTTTTTGGTGTTGATTGCGAGAAGACCGTCCGGTCGCGGCTTGTTGCGGAGGAGGGAGGGAGAGTTCGGCTCGGAGAGCCGAGGTAGTCGAGACGGCGGGGCTGGATCGGGAAAGCCCTCGCTTCCGCTCGGGCCTCTTTGGGAGGATGTTGAAGATGAGAGAGACAGGCTGGAAGCCTGTCCCACGAGGTGGAGGAGGGAGAGGAGAATCAGGAGCCCCTTACCCCGGCCCTCTGTCCGCGAGGTGGGGAGTGAGGTATCGGCGGGTTGGTGCGGATTGGGCGGGGAATACGACGGAGGCTCGGTGTCGGCGGGTGGTCGAGATAGAAGTGCGACGCACAAGTTGGATTGTGTCACTGTGATGTTTTGCGGGGGAAACTCCCGCTTGCACCCTGGGCGCAGAGTGGGCGTGTGTCACACGCCTTCAACCTGGAGGCGGAGCAGGTCGGCGTAGCGGCCCGAGTTCGACACCAGCTGCTCGTGCGTGCCCGATTCCACCACCCGCCCGTGTTCGAGCACCACGATCCGGTCGGCGTGGCGGATCGTGCTCAGACGGTGGGCGATGACGAAACTCGTCCGCCCCCGCATCAGCTCGTTCAGGCTCGACTGGATCAGCCGCTCCGATTCGCTGTCGAGGTTGCTCGTGGCCTCGTCGAGGATGAGGATGGTCGGGTTGGCCAGCACGGCCCGGGCGATCGCGATGCGCTGCTTCTGCCCGCCGCTGAGGCGGACGCCGCGTTCGCCGATGAGTGTGTCGTAGCCTTGTTCGAGTTCCTCGATGAAGCCGTGCGCGTTGGCGATCGTGGCGGCCTCGACGAGTTCGTCCTTCGTCGCCCGTCGTCTGGCGTAGGCGATGTTCTCGGCGACGGTGCCGTCGAAGAGAAACACGTCCTGCTCGACGATGCCGAGGAGTCGGCGGTACTCGTCCACGTCGATGTCGCGCAGGTCCGTGCCGTCGAGCAGGACCCGGCCCGAGGTCGGGTCGTAGAACCGCGCGATCAGGTTGCACAGCGTCGTTTTGCCCGAGCCGGACGGGCCGACGAGCGCGATCGTCTCGCCCGGGTCGGCCTCGATCGAGACGTGTTCGAGCACGAGCGGGAGGGGGTCGTTCGTTCGCTGCGTTTCGGATTCCGCGCCGCCGAGCATGCGGAGCGGGGCGCCGCGGGGGTATCGGAACGAGACATCGTCGAGCGTGATGCGGCCTCGAGCCTTGGGCACCACGGTTCTCCGAACCGTGTTCTCAAGAGGGCGGGTTTGGGAAGACACGGTACGCAGAACCTTGGTACCCGGAAAAGAAGCACCCGGAGCCTCGAACTCCCGCGGCTCCTCGAACAGGTCGAGCGTGCGGTCGAACCCGGCGAGCTGCGACTGGATCTGCGCCGCCGTGGCGACGAGCGCTTCGAGGGGCCCGAGCAGCATCAGGACGTATGCGGTGAACGCCATCAGGTCGCCGATGGTCAGGTCGCCGCCGAGCACGCGCCACCCGCCGTAGATCATCACGGCGGCGGAAGCGAGCGGGATGAGCACCTGCCATGCGAGTTCGAGCAGCCGGCTCCACCACCACGCCAGCAGTTCCTGTCGCATCATGAGGTGGTTGTCGCGAGTGAATCGGGCGGTCTCGGCCTGGGCGCGGTTGAACCCGCGGACGACGCGGACGCCGCCGAACGATTCGGTGGCCTGTGCGTCGATGCCCTGGCGAGTGCGTCGGACGTCTCGGTGGACGGGGCGGATGCGTTCGATCCAGGTGCGGTGGCTGATCCAGACGATGGGGATGAAGACGAGGGCGCCGAGGAGCAGCCGCCAGTCGACCCAGGCGAGGATGATGAGCGTGCCGGTCAGCTGGATGACCGCCCGCCAGGGGTTGTAGATCATGCTGAAGAGGAGTTCACCGGCGTTGCCCGCGTCCTCGCGGAGGATGCTCGCGACGCCGCCGGATTTCAGGTCGCTGATGCGGTTGAGCGGGAGCCGGACGGCGTGCTCGAAGGCGAGGCGTCGGAGCCGGGCCTGGAGTTTTTTTGTCAGTTGGGTGCACTGCCACCGGCCCCAGAGCCGGAGCGCAGCGGCGGCGAGGCTGACGACGAGGACGCCCAGCCCGAGGATGAGCAGGAGATGGAATCGTGCGTTGTGATCCGACGCGTCGATGCCGACCCACGCGGGCAGGCCCGCGGGCCCGGGGTTGTCGGTGAGGGCGTAGTCGATGGCGAGTTTGGTGGAGTACGGCGCGACGAGCCCGAGCAGCGTCGAGACGGTGAGGGTCGCCAACGCCGCGGCGACGCGCCACCGCTGCCCGGCCAGCAGAGACCAGAACGCGGCGAAGAGTTGCTCGAACGACCGCGAGCGGGGCCCGGCGAGGGCTTTGTCTCGTGCGATGGCGCGTTCGGCGACGCGTTGCCGCCAGGACGCGGATCGTCTCTGCTCGAAGTACCGCTGAAAACGTCTCCGGCTTGAATGGATCGGGCCTCGCACGGGGGACCGTATGCCGGGGTCCGTGGAGGGTCCGCCCAAGGTGTGTGCTGGGGCGCACAGGGCTATCGTTGATGGAATCGCGATATCCCGGCTTGAAGAAGGTGCACGCTCATGGCCAAGACGCTTTCCGTCCCGACACAGGAGTTCGAGAAGAAGGACCGCTGCGCCGATCTGCCCCACAGGCCGCGGGTGCTGCTGGGCAAGATGGGGCTTGACGGTCACGACCGGGGCGTCAAGGTCATCTCGCGTGCCCTGCGCGACAGCGGCATCCACGTGATCTATTCCGGGCTGTGGCAGACGCCCGAATCTCTGGCGATCTCGGCGAGGGACGAGGACTGCGACGTGATCGCGGCGAGCATGATGTCCAACAGCCATCTGGCGCTCGGGCCGAGGCTGCTCGAAGCGTTGCGGGTCGTGGGGCGGGGCGATATCCCGGTGTATATGGGCGGGATTCTGCCGCAGGAAGACATCGCGAAATTGAGAGAGGCGGGCGTGGCGGCGTGCTTCCCGACGGGGACCGGATTGCTCGAAATTGTCGAGGCCGTCCGTGGGGCGGTGCGGCCCCGTACGGAGAAGATCGAGGGTGATTGCCCGACGGCCCAGTTGGCCCGGGATATCTCGCTGCTGCACGAGGGGGGTGCGTCACGCGGGGGTGCCCGTCGACGCAGGCCCGCGCGAGTGATCGGCATCACGGGCTCACCGGGCGCGGGCAAGAGCACGCTGGTGGCTCAGCTGGTGGGGGAGCATTGCCGGCGTGTGGACGCGGGCGCGGCGACGGGCCGCTGCGCCGTTCTCGCGTTCGACCCGATGAGCCCGATCACCGGGGGGGCGCTGCTGGGCGATCGGCTCCGGGTGGATTTCAACAACTTGGGCGAACGGGTGTTCTACCGCAGCCTGGCGATCGGCGGCGAGGACTATCACGCGGTCGACGAGATCATCGAGCTTATCGGCGGGGCGTTCGAAGGGGACGACCCCGAGCAAGGTGCGTTCGACACGGTGTTTGTCGAGACGGTGGGCGCGGGGCAGAACGAGACGAAGATCCGGACGCATGTCGACGAGACGGTGGTGGTGCTGACGCCGGGGATGGGCGATGCGGTGCAGATGGACAAGGCTGGGATTCTGGAGATCGCCGACGTGTTCGTGTGCAACAAGGCGGACCACCCGGGCGAGAACGAGCTGGTGCGCGACCTGCGCGACATCGCGGGCCAGAGGCCCATCGTCGAGACGGTCGCGACACGGGCGCAGGGTGTGCCGGAGCTGTTGGATCTGCTCCTGTCGCGGTGAACCGGGGTTGATCGATTCGTGATGCCCGGTGCGGCCCTGTCGGCCTCGTGCGGGACGGTGCTCAGCCGCGTTGCGGCTCGACGGTGCCGTCGGTGAATTGGGCCTTGACCTCGACCAGCGGTTCTTCATCGCTCAGGATTGGGGCGCTTTCGACCGCTTCGCGCATCCGTCGACCCGCCTTGAATCGGGCGATGTTTTTGGCCGGGACGGGCACGGGCTGGAGAGTGCGTGGGTTCTGGCCGATCCGGGCCGCCCGCCGTCGGACTTCGAAGACGCCGAACTCTCGGAACTCGAGCCTTTTGCCCTGGCTCATCTCGTTGATGATCTCGTCGAGGAATTCCTGGATCACGCGTTTGACGTCCGTTTTTCGGATGCCGGTGCGGCCCGAGATCAGTTCGATGATTTCCTTTTTCGTCACCGTATTGTTGGCGGTCCCCATCCTGCCGACCCCGTTTCCTGACACCCCGGCTCGGCCGATGAACGGCGCGTTCGCGGTGTCGCTGTAAACCCCGGATTACCCCCACATCACCGGACACCCGGACCGCTCGCCCTATTGAGGGCCGAGGATGGGCCGATTGTCCTGTGTGTCACGCCCCTCGCCTCGCCCGCACCCCAGATGCGAGCGTTCTCTCGTTGTGTTCCAGCCCGATTCGCGGTCCAGTATGCCAGAACTTCGGGCCGGGGTCAAACGGCAATCCCGTTCGGCCTGGTGCATGAACCGGCATGCTCTATTCGCGCGGCGTCTGGTTGGTTGAGAAGCCCGACGCCGCTGAGTTGGATCGGGGGACCGGGCTTCAGAGAGAGCGCTCGGCTCGGAGAGCCGAGGTAGCCGAGAAGGCGGGGCCGGATCGAGGAAGCCCTCGCTTCCGCTCGGGCCTCTTTTGGGAGGATGTTGAAGATGATGGAGCGACGGGCTGGAAGCCCGTCCCACGAGGGTGAGTGTTCAGACTTGGGACATAGGTAACACCCGTTCGTACAGATGGGTGACGGTTGGTAAGTAGCATGTTTGGCTTCATTGGAAGGAGGCCAGTCATGCCTTGGCGGGAGCAGTCTCTGATGTTTCAGC
>JALWOY010000004.1 GCA_027083355.1 Phycisphaerales bacterium
CGGGGAGAGGGCCGGGGTGAGGGGCTTTCTCTTCTCACCCCCTCCTCCCTCTCGTGGGACGGGCTTCCAGCCCGTCACTTCCCCATCTCCATCTCTCATTCTCCAAAGAGGCCCGAGCGGAAGCGAGGGCTTTCTTCTCACCTAAAACCAACCACCCCTTCAAGACACCCGACCAAACCTGCCCTGCACCGCAACCGACAGACGCCGACGCTGAGCCCGCGAAGCGTCGGATCGATCTGCCTCCAGCGCATCGAATCCGTCCTCCCTCGCCCCGCCTGCGCACAGAGGACCTGGGCTCCATTTTCTCCTTCTTCTTTCGCACGCCCCGATCGACGAGGCAGGAAGAACAGGAAGAGATGAATGCCCCTCACCCGCCGACGCTGCGCGTCGTCGACCTCTCCCCGGCGACCGGGGAGAGGTTGGCCCGACTCCCGAAACCACACCACGAGAACCGGACGCGGGCATATCCGTCGATCAAGAAAAACACCCGGCTTGTGCCGGGATCGAGGTGATGCACGCGAGAGCCGGCCTACATCTCCCGGTTCGCCGGGACGAGCACGTTGGCAAGCAGCAGCCCCGTCGCCAGGGCGAGCGCGACGCTGACGGCGAGCACCGCCGCCTCCAGCCCGCGGACGGCCTGCTGGTCGAGGAACGCCGACAGTGAGCGGAACCCGATCGAACCCGGAACGAGCAGCATGATGCCGGGGATCGCGCAGACGGCGACGGGCCGATCGGCACGGACCGCCCGGATATTCGAGATGATCCCCACGACCAATGCCCCGGCCGCGACCGCCAGTGCTGTCTCCGCCACGTCACCCACGAACCGCGCGGTAAGGAAACCCGCGACCGAAACGAACGCGATCGCGGGCATGTCCCGGGCGGCGGCGTTGAACAGCACCGTCAAGGCCACCGGGGCGATGGCCAGCGCGATCCAGAGCGTGGCCGGCGCGAGGGGGACGGGTTCGACGGGCAGGTGGCCCGCCGGGGCGATGGCGTCGCCCGTCGCCACGCCGAAGGCGATGATGGCGAAGATCGTGAACGCCCCGATGAGTCTTGCCGAACCGGCGACGATGTTGCGCGAGGCGATCTCACTCATGGCGATGGTGAGCGAGAGGCCGGGGATGAGCACGATCAGCCCGCTGACGATGACGGTCTGGGTGTCGGTCGCGGGTGTCGCGGCGGCGATCAGGGCAACGAGCACCCCGGAGGCGAACTCGATCACGCGTGCCAGACGCCGACGACGAGCGGCGAGCAGGGCGAGGACCCCGACCCCCAGCCCCGCCAGCGCCGAGGCGGCGATCTCACGCCAGCCCCCGCCGAAGAACCGGGCCGCGGTGGATGCCGCGACGGCGAACGCGGCGAGCTGGGCGACCGCGGGCCACGGGGCGGGGTGGCGGCGTGCCTCGGCGATCCGCTCGCGGGCCTCGCCGGGGGAGATCCGTCCCGCGCTGACATCGCCGAGGATGGCGTCGAGCCGGGCGAGCCGGTCGAGGTTCAGGTCGGCGGATTCGACGCGGACGAGGCGGGTGATGTTGGCGGTGCCCTCGCCGATGGAGGCGAAGACGGCGGTGGGGGTGGCGAAGAACTCGGCCCGGACCCCGATCCGCTCGGCGCAGCGCGACATGGCGTTCTCGAGCCGATGGGCGGGGGCACCGTGGGCGGCCAGGGCGCGGGCCATCTCGACGATGAACTCGGTGGTGTGCGGGTCGTCTGCGGGGGACATCGGAAGCGATGTTATCTGCGCGGGGTGATCGGGCCGGAGATTGTGAGGTAGGGCAGTTTTTTTCTCCAATCCGGGAAGAAGCGGGGGCCGAGCGGGGTTCACCGGCTGTCGTCGCCCGCCGGACAGGCCGGCGGCGGATTCCTCTTCCCACGGCGGCCGGTCACGCTCTGCGTGGCCGCGCCGCATTTTTCATTTTTGACCACATTTGCATCGGATGGCCCGATTCCGGACGACCCGCGACCGTCTGGGAGCGGTTTCATGCTTCGTTCCCAAGACCGCGAAGACCGCTCCCTCCGCGGCTCGTCGGAAGTTGAGCCTTTCCCTGACGGTCACACTGGTCCGGTGCGGAACGGCGCGTCGGGCTGATGTCCTATAGTCTCCGCCCGCGACGCGGGGTGACCGGAAGATCGGGATTCATCAGGGACAGGCGATGCTGAAAAGAACACACACCTGCGGCGAGCTGCGGGTCGAACACACGGGCGAAAAGGTCATCCTGAACGGCTGGGTGAACGCCTACCGCGACCACGGCACGGGTCTGATCTTCGTGGATATGCGGGATCGGTACGGGCTGACGCAGGTGGTGTTCGATCGGGAGGACGCCGACCAGGCCCTCCTCGACGCCGCCGACAAACTCCGCAATGAAGACTGCATCGCGGTCGAGGGGACGGTCCGCACGCGCGACGGCGGCCCGAACCCGAAAATGGCCACGGGCGAGGTCGAGGTGGTCGTGTCCCGGCTCGAGGTGCTCAGCGAGACGGCCAACCCGCCGTTCCTGCCGGGCGACAAGGCGGCGCTGCCGAGCGAGGAGCGCCGGCTGCGGTACCGTTATATGGACCTGCGTCGGCCCGAGATGCAGCGGATCATGATGGTGCGTCACCGGATCTCGCAGTTCGCCCGCCGGTTCTTCGACGAGCGCGGGTTCCTCGAGATCGAGACACCCATGCTCACCAAGAGCACGCCGGAGGGGGCGCGGGATTTCATCGTCCCGAGTCGGTTGCAACCGGGAACGTTTTATGCCCTGCCGCAGAGCCCGCAGCTGTTCAAGCAGATCCTGATGATCTCGGGGTTCGACCGCTACATCCAGCTGCCGCGGTGCTTCCGCGACGAGGACCTGCGGGCGGACCGACAGCCGGACTTCACGCAGATCGACCTCGAGATGTCGTTCGTCGACCGTGAATCGGTGCTCGAAATCATGGAGGAATTCGCCCGCTCGCTCTGGAAGGAGATCCTCGGCGTCGAGGTCCCGCCGCTGCAGCGGCTGACCTATCGCGAGGCGATGGACCGGTTCGGCTCCGACCGGCCCGACCTGCGGTACGGGCTGGAGCTGGTGGATATCTCCGACCTCGCCGCCGAGACCGATTTCAAGGTGTTCACCGGCGCACTCGGCAAGCCGCGGGGCGTGGTCAAGGCGATCCGCGTGCCGGGCGGGGCCGAGAAGTTCACACGCAAGATCACCGACGGCTACAGCGAGTTCGTCAAGCAGTTCGGCGCGGGGGGCGTGCCGACGGTGAAGTACACCGCCGCGGGCGAGTTCGAGACGGGCGTGGCGAAGTTTGTCGCCCCGATCAAGGACGCGCTCGTCGAGCGCCTGGGACTGGAGCCGGGCGATTCGGTGTTCTTCGGGGCGGATACCTACGCGACGGTGACGCGGGCGCTGGGCGAGTTGCGCCAGCAGATCGCCAGGGATCTCGGCATGATCCCCGAGGACGCGTGGGCGTTCTGCTGGGTGATCGACTTCCCGATGTTCGAGTGGGACGCCGAGACGGCGCGGTTCTACGCCCTGCACCACCCGTTCACCGCCCCGAGGCCGGACCAGTTGGACGCGTTCATGGCCTGCGACATCAACGACGTCGACGCGGTCGAGGCGATCCTCTCGGCCGGCTACGACATCGTCGTCAACGGCTCGGAGATCGGCGGGGGATCGATCCGTATCCACCGTCAGGACGTGCAGCAGAAGGTGTTCGACCTGATCGGGATGACCCGCGAAGAAGCCGACGCGAAGTTTTCGTTCCTGCTCGAAGCCCTGCAATACGGCGCCCCGCCGCACGGCGGCATCGCGTTCGGCCTCGACCGCCTCGTGATGCACCTGGCCGGGACGGACAGCATCCGCGACGTGATCGCGTTCCCGAAGACGCAGACGGGCGCCGACCTGATGTGCGACGCCCCCGGGCCGGTCGACGAGCACCAGCTGGAAGAGCTGCACATCAAGAGCACGTGGGAGCCCGAGGGGTAATCGGGGCTGCGCCGAACGATTGGTCGCCCCTCTTCCTTTGTCAGTTGGTGTTGAAAAGGATGAGGATCAAGCCCCCGCTTCCGATTGGGCATCCTTGTTTGTACCTTGCTCGACGAAAAGAGGCCCGAGCGGGAGCGAGGGCTCTTCCGAGTTCTGCGAGATGTTCCGCGAAACGGCGTTCGGTGCACGAAACGATGATCATGGTCGCGGTTTATTCCGGCAGATCCGGATGAACCCGCTAAAATCCGCGCATGAAGATCTACCACGTCGACGCGTTCACGTCCCGTCTCTTCTCCGGCAACCCGGCCGCCGTCGTGCCCATGGAGGTCTGGGCCCCGGACGAGAAACTCCAGGCCATCGCCGCCGAGAACAACCTGCCGGAAACGGCGTTTTTCGTCAAGCGCAGCAGCGGGGAGGGTGATTTCCATCTCCGCTGGTTCACACCGACGACCGAGGTGAATCTGTGCGGTCACGCGACGCTTGCGTGTGCGCACATCCTGTTCCAGCACCTGGGTTTCGAGGGTGAGACGGTCACGTTCTCCACCGAGAACCAGGGCATGCTCAAGGCGACGCGGCAGGATGACCGCATCACGCTCGATTTCCCCTCGCTCGCTCGCGAGCCGGCCGAGGTCACGACGCCGCTGGTCCGGGCGCTGGGCCGCCAGCCCGTCGAGGTCTACCGCAGCGGCGGGAGCCTTCTCTGCGTCTTCGACAGCAAGAAAGACGTCCACGGCATCGAGCCGGACTACGACGAGATGCTCGAACTTGAAGCGTTCGGCGTGATCGCGACGGCGCCGGGCGCGTCGCACGACTTCGTCAGCCGGTTCTTCGCACCCAAGGCCGGGGTCAACGAGGACCCCGTCACGGGGTCGGCCCACTGCACGCTCGCGCCGTATTGGGCGGACAAAACGGGCAAGAAACGCCTCACAGCCCGGCAGGTCTCCAGCCGGGGCGGCGACATGATCTGCGAAGTCGCCGGCGATCGGGTCCTTCTGACCGGCAACGCGGTGACGTACCTTGAAGGCACGATCAGGATCTGACCGGTGGTGACAGGGAAGAGGCGAACCCGCAAAGCAAGACTGAGCCGCGTCGCCGGCGTGGTTGTGGTGCTGATCGTTTCGGTGATATATGTGCTGGACGGCGTCCCCGGCGGCGGCGGCGTGCACGGGGGGGTGCCCGTGGAACTCGGCGAGGCGATCTCGAACCGGATGTCGGACGTGCCCGTCACCCTCACCGCCCCGGTGGTCAAGGTGCTCAAGGACGACACGGAGGGCGACCGCCACCAGCGGCTGCTGCTCGGGCTCGCCCACCCCGTCGGCGGGGTCGATTCCGTGCTTATCGCGCACAACATCGACGTCGCCCCGCGCGTGCCCTGCGATCGCGGCGACACCATCACCGTCCACGGGCGATACGAATGGAACGATCTCGGCGGCGTGATCCACTGGACCCACCGCGACCCCGACGGCCGCCACGAAGACGGCTGGATCGAGTTCCGCGGGCAACGGTTCGAATAACAGGCCCGGAAAGCCCGAGCCCGCCGACCGGCGATCGGGGCAGATGCGGATGCCCCGCGCTACCCTACCCCGTGCGGTACGAGCGTGTCGATATCCGGGGCTATCCGAAGATCGTCGAGCTGAACGACCTGTTCAGGATCGGCAGCACGATCGACAGGCCGAGCCTGATGCTGCGGCATTTCGGCGCATGGTTCGCCCGCAGCCGCCCGACGGATCTGTTCGTCTCGGTCGCCCGGCGAGACCTCCCCGCGGGGCGGTACAAGGTCACGCGCGTCCTCACCCGCCTCGACCGTGAGCACCCCGAGTCCATCGAGGCACCCAACCCCTGGCGTGACTGGGATCAGCTGCCGGTGTACGAGGGCGGGCTGATCGGCGAGTTGATCGCCCGGGAAGAGCCTCAGCTGCTGTACCGGCTGGATGCCTCCGACGACCCGCACTTCGGCGAACTGTTCGCTCCGATGAGGACGGTGCTGGCGTTGCCGCAATACCACGAGGGGCGGGCGCTCAACTGGGCCCTCTCGTTTTATGCACGCGAAGAACCGGGGCCCGACGATCTCGCCTCGGCGCTGATGGACACGAGCCTGCTCGGGATGGCCACCCGGAACCTGGTCTCGAAGCGGCAGGCGGAGCGGCTCAACCGCGAACTGGACGCCCAGTTCGAGCAGATCGCCAACATCCAGCGCTCCCTCCTGCCGCAGAAAATCCCGGATATCCCCGGGCTTTCGATCGCCACCAGTTACCTCACCAGCGACCGCGCCGGGGGCGATTACTACGACTTCTTCCCCTTCCCCGACGGCACTTGGGGCATCCTCATCGCCGACGTCTCCGGCCACGGGCCCGCCGCCGCGACGGTCATGGCCATGCTCCGCGCCATTTTGCACTGCTACGCCGGCGACGATAACGCACCCGCGGCCGTCATGCGCTTCGTCAACGAGAAACTCATCTCCTGCAATCTCGACGGCAACTTCGTCACGGCGATCTTCATCTTGTACGACCCCGCGACGCACACGATGACATGGGCCCGCTGCGGGCACCCGCCGCCCCTCCTGAAAAAAACGGGCAGCGGCGGGGTGACCCGGCTCGACACCGCGGGCGACCCGCCCCTGGGGGTCCTGCCCGCAATCGAGCCCGAGCAGGATTCGATCACCCTGCAGGACGGCGAGACGCTGGTGCTCTATACCGACGGCATCACCGAGGCGTTCAACGATCAGGGCGAGATGTTCGGCGAGCAAGGGCTGATCGACGCGCTCGGGTATTGCTCGGGAGAGCCGGACTGCGTCGTCGATACCGTACACAGCGCACTGTTCAGGCATACCGGCGTGATGGAGCGCGACGACGACCAGACGCTCGTCGTGTTGCAGCGAAAATGAACGAGTGGTACGACAGACCCGACCCCACCGGCATGACCGACACCGGCGAACGCGGGTTGCGATTCGAGTGCACCCTCTGCGGCGCGTGCTGCACCGGCCCGCCGGGCTATGTCCTCTTCACCGACGAAGAAGCCGACGCGATCGCGTCGTTCCTCGGCGTCACCCGGTCGGAGTTCGAAGCCCGGTGGACCCACGAAACCCCCGAGGGGCGATCGCTCATCGAGAAACAGACGCCAGCCGGGTTCGACTGCATCTTCCTCGACCGCACCGCCATCCCCGGCAAAGCGGTCTGCGGGATCTACGAGCACCGACCCGAGCAGTGCCGGACGTGGCCCTTCTGGGCCGACAATCTGCGGTCGCCGAGGCACTGGGCCGCCGCGGCCAGGGGCTGCCCCGGCATCAATCAAGGCCCGCTGCACAGCCCCGGTACCATCCGGCTCACCGTCGAACGCGACAACGGTGCCCGGCGGCGGTGAGTTGAGTTTCGTGCTCGGCGGGCGGATACTCACTGCGATGGACGCATTCTGGAAAATGGCGGGACGCATGCTCCGGTATCGCCGGACGCTCGTCATCGCGCTGATCTGCGCCGTCGTCAGCGGTTCGTCGCTCGGGGGGGGCATCATGGCGGCCTCGCCCGTGATCAACGCGATCGTGGGCAAGGAGCAGACCCTCGCGGACCTCGCCCACGCCTTCAACGCCCGCAGCCCGGTCGATATCCCCGAATCCGTCATCGAGGGACTGCCGACAAAGCCCTTCAAGGCCGTCGTCGCCGTCATGCTCGGCCTCTCGATCCTGACGGTCATCGGGGCGACGGCGAACTTCGGGCACCTCTACCTCTCGATGACGGTCGTCGAACGCACCGTCGCCCGCGTCCGGCGAGAGCTGTTCCGCCGGGTGATCCACCTCCCCCTCCGCTCGATCGTCTCCGGAGGCGCCTCGGACCCCGTGAGCCGGATCATCAACGATCCACAGCAACTCGGCACCGGGCTGGCGGCGCTCATCAGCCGCGGCGTGGCGCAGGTGAGCAAGGGAGTGGCGGCGTTCGTCGCGGCGGTGCTGATCGACTGGCGGCTGACGCTGATCACGGTGCTCGTCGCCCCGGCGCTCTACGCCGTGATCAGGAGCCTGAGCAAACGCATCCGCCGATCCTCCCGGGCCGCGCTGGCCAAACAGGCCCTGCTGCTCGGGGCCGCCAACGAGACGCTCCAGGGGCTCCGCGTCGTCAAGGTCTACACCGCCGAACGCTACGAATCGGGACGGTTCCACAAGATCAACAAGGAGGTGCTCGGGCACATCCTCACCGCAAGACGCGCCCGGGCGCTGTCGAGCCCGCTGGTCGAGGCGATGGCGATCGTCACAGTCGCAGGCCTCTCGCTCATCGCCGTCAAGGCCGTGCTCGACCACGAACTCGAACCGACGGACATGATCCTCGCCCTCGGCGGGCTTGGCATCGCCGGCGCCTCGCTCCGCCCGCTCACCGGGATCATCAACGACATCCACCAGTCCGCCGCCGCCGCAGAGCGGATCGTCCAGATGCTCCACGAGCCGATCGAACCGGGCCACGACCGCCGGCTCCCCAAACTCCCCCGGCACACCCGCTCGATCACGATCGAACACGCCACCGTCACCTACCCCGGCGCCGAGCGGCCCGCCATCCGCGACATCTCCATCGAGATCCCGCACGGGCAAACCCTGGCGATCGTCGGCCCCAACGGATCGGGCAAGACGACGCTCCTCGGGCTTGTACCAAGGCTGTTCGACCCCGACGGCGTCAAGACGCACCTCGACGAGCCGCAGGGGGTCGTGCGCATCGACGGGGTCGATATCCGAACCGTCTCGGTCCGTTCGCTCCGTCGGCAGATCGGGGCCGTGACGCAGGAAACGGTGCTCTTCGCCGGAACGATCGCCCAGAACATCGCCTACGGCGCCGAGGGTGTCACGCACGAAAAAATCGTCGAAGCCGCGAAGAAGGCCCGCGCCCACGAGTTCATCGAGGCCAAGGGCGGGTACGACACGGTGGTCGGCGAACGCGGGCTGACGCTCTCGGGCGGGCAGCGGCAGCGGATCGCCATCGCCCGGGCGATCCTCCGCGACCCGTCGATACTCATCCTCGACGAGGCCACGAGCATGATCGACGCCGAGAGCGAGGGCCAGATCTCCGAAGCGCTCGCCGAGTTCGCCGCGGGCCGGACGACGCTCGTCGTGGCCCACCGGCTCAGCACGGTCATCAACGCCGACCGCATCGCCGTGCTCGACAAGGGCGAACTGGTCGATGTCGGCGTCCACGGCGAGCTGCTCGAACGCTGCGCCGTCTACCGCCAGATCGCCGAACGCCAGCTCATCGGCGTCGAGGCATAACCGGGACGCGACGAGGGACAACCCATGCACAGGCCCGGCTGCGACCCCGCCAACATGACCCCCGAAGACTTCCTCTGCGACTTCTGCGGCCAGCACTGGCGCGAAGACCGCCCGTTCGTCGAGGGGCACCGCGGCGCGTGCATCTGCGGCAACTGCCTGACGCTCGCGTACCACGCGGACCCGGTCGAGTTCGACGAGCCGGGGCTGTGCTGCACGATGTGCCGCCGACCGATCACGGGTGAGCCGTGCTGGCGCAGCCCCGCGCGTGAGGTCGCGGTGATCTGCCGGAAGTGCATCAAACAGTCGGCCGGCGTGCTGCACAAAGACCCCGACGTGCCGTGGCGCAAACCCGGATAACCCGGCTCTCTATCTCTCTCCCCGCAAAAGAGCCCGGAGCGTGAGCGACGGGCCGGGTTTCACGAGCCGAGTTTCAATCAACTCCTCGCAGGACCGACTTCCAGCTCCACCGGGTCGGGCTTCTCAACCAACCAGACGCCGACGCTGAGCCTGCGAAGCGTCGGATTCCCACACGATCCACACAACCCGCCGAAACCTCCCTCCCTCTCCCCGCCTTGCGGGGAGAGGGCCGGGGTGAGGGGCTTCATGTTCTCCTC
>JALWOY010000005.1 GCA_027083355.1 Phycisphaerales bacterium
CCCGGCGGCGACCTGCCCCCGTTCTTCTCCAAGATCTTCCGCAAGACCCTCGTCGACACCATCCCCCAGACCGAGCTCAACCCGGCCAACGTCAACTACATCATCCCCGACACCCCCCTCATCCCCCCCCTGCGACGCCACCCCGCCCTCAAAAGCGAACGCGGCATCGAAGACCCGACCGACTTCTCCGCCGTCATGGCCTCCGCCGGCGCCGCCGGAAACCTGCTCGTCACCGAAGAAGACACCCCCGCCCTGCTCGGTGACCTGAACGCCGACGTCACCGGCAGCAATGTCCCCTCCGTCATGGACGACCGCGAGTCACTCCTCTACAACAACTCCGACCGCTTCGGCTTCGATGGCGAGGACCCCCGAACCGCCGGTATCCGCCTCGGCGACCTGCTCATGCCCCTCGGCGTCGGGGCCGCCTTCCACCCGCGCCTCACGCATACAACGGCCAACGGCGAGCCGTGGAACTGGTCCGCCCCCGAAAACTTCCGACCCGGCGACTGGACCACGCTCGCCGAGGCGCTCTCGGCCGCCCTCGGTCTCGAACCACCCGCGTTCTACAACAAGGACCCGGCCGACCTCGGCTATTCGCTGCTGTGCGAACTGTGCGAGAAGAAGCCGACGATCAACACGCCGACGGCCTACGACCCGCCCGCGGGCACACCCCCGAACCCCGCCAACCAGTTGCACGTGTCCACGCCGAAAAACCAGGTCGAGTTCATCCTCAACCGGGGCCGGCTCGACCCGGACGCATACACCCCGTTCTACAACCGCTCGTTCGCGTATCCCGGCGCGGCCGGCGAGGCCCTCTCCCCGGTCTTCCTCCCCGGCGAGGCGGGCGTGGGTGACCGCCGCGTGGCCCTGAGTGTCCCCCCGGCGCAGCGTCTGTTGTCGATGGCCCGGGCCATCACGCGCAACGTTGGCGACCCGCTCACGACGCCCGTCATCGGAACCATCAACATCAACACCGCCCCGGACACCGTCCTGCGGACCATCCCCGGGTTCGCAACCTCGCTCCAGTTCACGAACGACTGGGTGGATTACGATCAATACGACTTCGCCCTCGAGGGCATCAGCTCCCCGATCACCGGGCCCAATCAAATGGAATGGGCACCGGGCCGCGTCGCGGGCAAGACATTCTCTGCAAACCCCATCACATACACCGACTACACCGATTTCTCCGAGCAATCGCCCGCCCACCCGCTCCCCTTCGGCATCGGCGACCCCTTCGCGATCAACAATCCGTGGCGGAACAGGGCCGACATCGCGCCGGCTTTGTCCGCCTTCCGGGACCGCGCCTCGCCGTCTTTCTCGCTGCCCAGCATCGATCCGATCCACTACGCCAACGGGCAGAGCCAGTCCGGCGCCATCCATCCGCAGACGATCTTCGACTTCAACCCGTCGTATCGGGTGTTGGACGACATTTTTGGCCTGAGGGTGGAGCCAACTGGCCCCCTGCCCGACAACCGGGCCCTGATGGCCCAGAACTACGCGCTCGACGTCTCCCGCTCGGCCATCAACGGCGAGTTCGCCTCGATCGAGACGCCGGGCCTCGCCGGCAACGGCTCGCTCCTCGGCGTGTCGATCTACAAACGCGACCCGCTCTCGCCCGTCGGCGGGCCCAACATCGTCAATCCGCGGTTCACCGCCGGCTTCGGTGCCAATAGCTGGGGCCAGGCCAT
The DNA here is from genome assembly GCA_027083355.1 of Phycisphaerales bacterium. Taxonomy (GTDB): domain Bacteria; phylum Planctomycetota; class Phycisphaerae; order Phycisphaerales; family UBA1924; genus UBA1926. The sequence goes on from JALWOY010000005.1 coordinate 1,689, forward strand.
CCGTGATCAGGCCATCCAGGGCACGGTCACACGCTACGCGTGGGACGACCTCGTCATGGCCGCCAAGGACCAGGACCTCAACGGCAACCCCGATCCCAACGGCGACGGTACCGACCTGAGCCTGCGGACCGTCGACCCCGACAAGGACGACAACTTCGCTTACACCATGGGCCGGGGGCTGTTCCTCAACGAAAACCCGGATAAGACCAACCGCAAACGCGCCCTCGAAGATGAGCTGGAAGACGACCTGCTTGAAAAACTCGCGATCTTCAACGGCGCGGCCAACACCATCGACACCCGCAGCGACTTCTTCGCCGCGTGGTTCATCATCCGCGGCTACCGCGAGTCGGACGTCGAGGGCCTCGACGCGGGCGAGCCGATGACGCCGACCTACCAGAAACGGTTCCTGATGGTCATCGACCGCTCGAACGTGACGGACGCGGGCCAGCAGCCGCGGATTCTGTTGCTGCGGGAGGTGCCGCTCTGATCGCCCGACTTCGGGGGAGAAGATCCCCCGGGCCTGCGCACGGGGCTTGTGTTGAGAGCGTGATGCGGAGACAGGCAGGACGCCCGCCCCACCGGGTGAGTGAACCCCCGGCTTGTGCCGCGAGGCCGTCGGATCGAACCTAGACTCATCGGGGTCGGCGGGCAACGCCGGTCCGCAACAGGGCGTAGCTCAGTTTGGTAGAGCACGTGGTTTGGGACCACGAGGTCGCACGTTCGAATCGTGTCGCCCTGATTGATGGCTGAAACACCGGCACACACCGACCGCCGTGCATATGGGTCGGCCGACAACGCGGGCGTCGGATTCTTTACTGTCCCTGCGCCAGGCTGAACCCCCGCTCGCCGTCATACATCTTCAGCAACTGGAAGTCCGCGATCTCGAATTTCTCGGCGATCTTCGTCAGCAGGTGGATCGTCGGCATCTGCCCGATCGCCCCCAGGAACGCCGCATCACGCAGCTCGAACCGGACGCGGAAATAGTCCACGATCTCAGTGTACGGCGAGCCCGAGGGCCACACCTGCGTGCCGCGGTTCGAGATCATCGTCAGCTTGAACGGCGTCCCCTCCGCCAGCCTCTCCAGGCGTTTGGCCAGATCGAGCACCGGGAGCATCGTGTCGATGTACATGTCGCACCCGCACACCATGCTCTTGCACGTCTCGAACGTCCGCATGAGCCGGTTGACGGTCGGACGCGTCGGCGGGGTGTACGTGGGGCTGCGTTCCTCGGGAACGCGCCGGGCCTCGAAACCCGTCGGGCTTTTGCCCAGCCGCTCGATGATCGCCTCGGCGAAGGCCATCGTCCCGACCGGCTCGGCGCCGTCCTTGACGTCCCCGGTGTGGATGTGCTCTTCGAGTGTCGCCAGCAGCGCGTTCTCGATCCGGACCGCCCGCCGGAAGATCCCCAGATGCCGCAGCATGATCAGCCCGCTGAGCAGCAGGCTCGTCGGGTTGGCGATCCCCTTGCCCGCGATATCCGGCGCCGTTCCGTGGACCGCCTCGAAGATCGAGATCTGATCGCCGATATTCGCCGACGGCGCGAAACCCAGCCCGCCCACGAGCCCCGCCGCGAGATCGCTCACGATGTCGCCCTGCAGGTTCGGCAGCACCACCATCCGGTACTCCTGCGGGCGGAGCACCAGGTTCATGCACAACGCGTCGATGATCACGTCCTGCGTCTCGATCAACGGGTGGTCCTTCGCGGCGTGATGGAATCGCTCGAGGAACATCCCGTCGGTCATCTTCATGATGTTCGCTTTGTGGGCGCAGTGCACCTTGGTGATCCCGAGCGACTGGGCCGTCTTGAACGCGAACCGGTGCACCTGGTCGCAACCCGGCGCCGAGATCAGCCGCTTGCACTCGACCACATCGGGGGTCAGCCGGTGCTCGATCCCCCCGTAGGTGTCCTCGATGTTCTCCCGAACGACATAGATATCCACCGGCACACCGGCGCGGGTGAACACCGTGTCGACCCCGGGCAGGCTCTGGAAATGGCGCAGATTCGCGAACGTCCCGAACGTCTTGCGGAGCGTTACGTTGATCGACTTGCCCCCGCCACCGATCGGTGTGCCCATCGGGCCCTTGTAGAGAAGACCGGTCTCCTCGATCGTCTCGATCGCCTCGTCGGTCATCCCGCGGGTGTCGCCCTTGGCGAACACGGCAGAGCCCATCTCGACCGGGACGAACTCCACCGAGTCCATCACCTCGGCCGCCTCGAAGACCCGCAGACACGCCTCGCTGATCTCGGGTCCGATCCCGTCGCCGGGGGCCAACGCCACGCGAATTTTGTCACCCATCCTGTTCTCCAATCTGCGTTTCGCCGGCGCCGGGTGGACGATCTCCGCCGTCCGGGCACAACACCGGGCACAACAATAGACCGCCCCCGTTCACCGGGCACATTTCATCTGCCGGCCCGATGCGCCGCCACCGAACGGGCAACGCCGCGGAGCGTTCACCGAACCCGCTCGATCTCCGCGAGAAGTTTCATATCCAGCCCGGCAAGACGCAGCCGGAGCAGGCCCAAAGCCGTCCGCATCGCCCACGCCCGGACCGCGTCCCGATCACCCTTGAACCGGAAAAGCCTTGCCTCGGCCCCGCCCCCGCCCGAGGCACACCCGATCCACACCGAGCCAACCGGTTTTTCATCGCTCCCGCCGCCCGGGCCCGCGATCCCCGTGATCGACAGCGCATGGTCGGCCCCGGACCGATCGAGTGCCCCCCTCGCCATCGCCAGCGCACACGCGCCGCTGACGGCCCCCTCGCGCTCCAGCACCGAAACCGGCACCCCGAGCATCGACGTTTTCATATCGTTCGAATACGTCAACCACCCGCCGACGAACACCGACGACGACCCCGCGATCCGCGTGATCTCCGCCCCCAGAAGCCCCGCCGTGCAGCTCTCCGCGACCGCGACCCGCTCCCCCCGATCCCGCAGCATCGAGACCACCACCCGGGGCAACGCGTCGGCGACATCAGGAGAATCACCCGCCGACGGGTCGCGACGGTCGAACACCGCCGCCCCGAGCCGATGGTTGATCTCGTCTTCGACCGCGTCGAGCGCGGCGACGACCTCGGCCTCGCTCGAGCCGCTGTGCCGCACCCGGCAGGCAACCACGCCCCGGCTCGCCGTCGTCCCCACGAGCGGCAACCCGCGTTCGGGCCGATCGCGGTCCATCAGCTCACCCAGCCGCTCCGCGATCCGTGATTCGCCCACCCCGAACGTCAGGATGATCCGCGTCCGCGTCACCCGCCCCGGCTCCTGTCGCAGAGCAGGCTCGACGAACGCACGGAACATCGGCTGCATCTCGTGTGGCGGACCGGGCAAGCAGAAGATATCGCAACGTTCCGTTTCCGCCGCCAGCCCCGGCGCCGTCCCGTGCGGGTTCTCCAGACAACGCGCCGATTCGGGCCGCATTGATTGCACCCGGTTCGACGGGGGCATGCCGCCACGACCCGTAAACCATGATTCGATATGCGCGAGCGCCCCGGCGTCCTCGACGAGCGGCACCCCCAACACCCGGGCCAACGCAACACGTGTCAGATCGTCGGCCGTCGGTCCGAGCCCACCGGTGCACACCAGAAGATCATGCCCGGACGAGAGCCGATCCATCGCTCCACAGATCCGCTCGGTGTCGTCGTCCACCGTCGCGTGCTCATCAACCCGCACCCCCCGCAGCAGCAAGCGTTCTGAGATCCACGCCGAGTTGGTGTCCAGTGTCTGCCCGAGCGTCAGCTCATCCCCGATCGACAACACCGCGGCCGTCCTGTGCACCCGTCCGACCACGCCTCACCCCCCGCCGACGAGCGTCACGATCTCCACAGAATCACCTTCCTGCAGCACCGTGTCGGCGCGGCTGTCCCGAGAAACCACCGCCTTGTTCACCTCCGCCGCGCAGATCGTCTCCGAAAGACCGAGACGCTCGATCAGCGCCGCCACCGTGCACCCCTCGGGCAGTTCCATCGTCTCGCCGTTGACTGTGACCCTCATGAATCATCATACGCCGTGCTCGGCTCCCGCCGGGCGTGTGGTACGATCTCCACATGCCGCGTCTGACGCCGATTCGCGCCGTACTGCTGCTCGCGTTCATGCTCGCCGGCTGCGATTCCCGCACCGCGGAGTACCCCGCCGACACCCCGGAGCAGACCCTCGACAGCGCCGCCGCGATGGTCGCCGACGGGAACGCCGACCGCCTCGTCGATCTCGTCTACGCGGAAGACGAGCACATGCGGTCGCTGCTCAACCAGGTCGGCCTCCTGCTCGGCTCCATGCAAGCCCTCGCAGACGCCGTGCAGAATCGATTCCCCGAGGAACTCGAAGCCCTCCGGAACAAGACCCGGCGCGAGGGGGCCGGGCCGATCCTCGCACGCCTCGTCGCCTCCGGGCGATCATCCACGAACCGCGAGTTCGGCGTCAGCCAGATCGACCGCACCGGCCTGACCCTCGACACGGGCAAGGCCGCGGGCAAACGCAGATCGCGTCCCCCGCAGATGTCGGAGTCGCAACGCGAACTGGTCAACAGCCTCCTCCGGCAGCTCCTCGCCGATCCGTACCGCTGGCTCGAACAGGGGCGAGCCCGGCTCACGACTTCACGGATCACGGACGACACAGTCGCCATTTTGTGGGACGGCAAAGCCGTCCTTCCGCCTTTCGGCCTCGTGCTCATCCAACGCGAAAACCGCTGGTGGCTCGTCCCCCCGACGAGCTTCCCCGGCGTGCGGAAGGTCATGCCACGCACAGAGGACGAATGGTTTGTCTGGGGGAGCATGGTCAAGACGATCCGGAACGTCGTCGAGGATCTCCGCAAGGACGTCGACGCGGGCCGGATCAGAAACCTGACCGATCTCGCCGATACCGCCGTCGAAAAAGCCGCGATCCCCTCGATGCTGATCTTCTTCGCCTACTCGAACCTCGTCGAACAGCGAGAGCAGGAGCAAACCGCGCAGCGCAATACGAAAGACGCCGCCCCAGATCCGCCGCCCGGCAAGCCCTGAACCGGGCCGCGCCCGGCTCAGGCGTCACGCCCACCGACCAGCACCGCCCCATCCTCGGCACCGTCCTCAGCCCGGTTCTCGGCTGCCCGTGCGTTGAGCCCGTTCAGATTGTCGGGGGTGCCCGGCACCGGGTCTCCTCCCGAAACCGCGGCGCCCGGCCCGTGCAGAGCCGCCCGCAGGCCGTCCATCGCCTGCACGGTCATGCTCAGCAGCAGCGGCACCAACAGAAGCGTGAACACCGTCGAAACAATCAGCCCGCCCACGACAACGCTCCCCAGCCCGCGGTACATCTCAGACCCCGAACCCGGGAACAGCACCAGCGGCAGCATCCCGCCCACACTCGTCAGCACACTCATGAAGATCGGACGGATCCGCGTCCGGACCGATTCACGGATCGCCGGCAGCGCCGGCATCGGGTCCGGGTGATCGCTCTCTCCCATCCCGTGCATGAAATGCAGCGCCTGGTGCACCAGCAGGATCGCGTTGTTCACCACCACCCCAACGAGGATCACGAAGCCGAGCATCGTCAGCACGTCCAGCTGCTGCGGCGCCCGCGTCGGGTCACGCAGCGACCACGCGTGCACGATCGCGAGCCCCGCGAACCCGCCCACCACGGCCAGCGGCACGCTGAACATGATTACGAACGGGTACACGAAACTCTCGAAAAGCGCCGCCATCAGCAGGTACGTCACGATCAATGCCCACACCATCCGCGCCAGGATCAACCCCGGATCAGCCGCGAACACGAGCAACACCACGTCGACGGCCAACGCAACACCGAGCGCCCCGACGATCGCCCAAGACGCCGATCCGCTCCGCCGGCGCACAGCGCGGACCCCGGCGAACACCGCCATCCCCACACCAGCGACCGCCACGAGCACGCACAGCCCGTACAGCACCGGCGACGCCCGATCCAGCTTCTTCCCCTCGTCGCCCGAGCCGAACAACGCGTCACGAACCTGGCCCAGCTTCGCCGCCGTCCCCTCCATGTTCACGCGCATCGTGCGGTCGATCAGCCCGGCGGCCCGTGCCGGACCGACGACATACTCGTTCAACTCCTGCTGCATCCGCTCGACCGGCATCCCCTGCGGCGGGGTGAACCGCAGCGTCACCGCGGGCAGCTCCTCGATCCGCTTGATGTCCTGCGGCGCCAGCGCCGGCACGACCTCCACGATCGAATCCAGCGGGACAACAGGCCCCGCCGGCGTCGCCACCGGGATCTCGAGAAGCTGCTCCTTGAACGCCAGACGCCCCCCCTCGGGCAGCACGGCGATGTCGATATTCCGGTCGGGCAGCTTGTATTCACCCGCGAACGCGCCGTCGAACATCGCGCGGATCACCGTCCCGACATCCGTGTTCCGCACGCCGAGCTCGCGGGCACGCTCCGTCAGACGCACGCGATACTCCTGCTGCCGCAGGTTGAAATTCCCCGGGTCGGGTCTCACTTCCGTGAACCCGTAACGCCGGCCACCAAGCCCCAGCATCATCCCCGCCGCCGCGATCACCCGATCGAGGTCCGGCCCGGAGACTTCAACATCAACACTGTTGCCGCTCCCGCCGGGCCCGCTGCTGAAGATCGAGGACTGACGGGCACCGCCGTACGTATCGGGCAACGGCGCGATCGCGTTCGTGAGCAGCTGCCCAACGGGGATCACCACCTCGGGCCAGCCGCTCGTGCCCCCGACGAACATCCCCGAGCCGAACGCACCGATAAAAAAGTTGTCGACCGGGACAGGATCGAACGGCGGCAGCGGGGGGCCGCCGTGCGAGGGACGCTCGATCGGGGGGAGCGACGAAACCGCGGACGCGTCCGACGGAGAAACCCCGACATACGGCTCCACCCGCGCCTCGATCCGCTCGGCCAGTTCTTCCCGATACTGCAGGCTCAACCCGGGCGGGATCAGCAAACCACCGAACACGAGGTTGCGGTTCCCCGCGGGCAGATAATCCAGCGGGGGCGCCATCAGCACCGCCCCGGCGATACTCGCCGCCGTCATCAGCACGATCACCAGCGGGCGAAGCGTCCATCCGCGCCAGCCCGTCATCAGCCAGTAGACCGCCGAGGCGAACCAGCCGACCATCGCGCCGACGGCCCTGTCCAGCCCGAACAGAGACGACCACCACCGCCCGAGTTTCGTGGCGAAGGTTCTGCGGGGCCGGAGCCACATCGCCGCCGCCGACGGGATCACGGTGATCGACACGACGAGCGACAGTCCGACCGACGCCACGATCGCCAGCGCGATATCGCGGAAGAGCTGCCCGGCCTCTTCCCGGAGTGTCAGCACGGGGATGAAGACCGCCGCGGTCGTCAGGGTCGACGCCAGCACGGCGCCCCAGACCTCCGCCCCGCCGCGCCATGCCGCCTCGACCGGGTCATCCCCCGCCTGCAGCCGCCGATAGATATTCTCGAGAACCACGATCGCGTTGTCGACCACCATCCCCACCGCGAACGCCAGCCCCGCCAACGAGATGACGTTCAGCGTCCGCCCCATCATCAGCAGCACAAGAAACGTCCCGATCACCGACACCGGGATCGCCACCGCCACGATGCTCGTCGAGACGAGCGACCGCAGGAACAGCATCAGCACCACCCCGGCGATCGCCCCCCCGATCACGAGATTCTGCGTCACCAGCCCGACCGCAGAATCGATATACGTCGTCTCGTCGTACACCTGCCGCATCCGCAGGTGAGGCCCGGCCTCCCGGAAACCCTCCGGCGCGATGTTGGGCAGGATCTCCGCACGGATCTCGTCCAGCCGCGACCGAAGATCCTTCATGATGTCCACGACGTTCGATCCGCTCTGACGGATCACGTTGATCGCGATCGACGGATGCCCCAGCGAACGCACGAAGCCCCGGCGTTTCTCGTACCCCAGCTCGACCGTCGCAACGTCCTTGACATACACCGGCACACCCTGCCGATATGCCACGATCGTGTCGAGGATCCGCTCGGGCGTGTCGTATTGCCCGATCAGCCGCACGCGGTAGGAAAGCCGGGATTCATCGATCGTCCCCGCCGAGATATTGCGATTCTCCCGGCGGAGCGCGTTCACGAGATCGAGATGGTTCAAGCCGCGCTGCGCGAGCGCGTAACTGTCCGCGAGGATGCGCACCTCGCGCTCCCGACCACCGAAAATATTGACCTCGGCAACACCGTCGATGCGTTCGAGCTCGGGCTTGACCTCCTTGTCCAGCGCGTCGTACAACGCCGTGATATCAAAACCGGGAAAAGACGCCTCATACGCGGGGTCCAGGTCCACGATGATCCACGCGATCGCGTTCTCGCTCGCACCGCTCGCCACCGTGATCCGCGGCTCCTCGACCTCCTCCGGGTAATCCGGCACCTGACGCAACGAATCTGAAACCTCCTGCTGCGCCCGCCCGATATCCGACCCGACATAAAACTCCAGCTCGATCGATGCAGACCCCTGGCTCGAGACAGACGTCATCCGACGCAGGTTCGAAACGTTCTTCAACTCCTCTTCCTGCTTCTTCACGATCTCGTCGACGATCTCCTGCGGGCTCCGCCCGGGCCAGACCGTCTCCACTTTGATCACCGGACGATCAACCGTCGGCGTCAACTGGATCGGGATCGATGTCAGGCCGATCAGGCCGAACAGCACCAGCAGGATCACACCGACCGCCACACCCACCGGCCTCCGGATCGACAGACGAACGATGTCCATCAGCCGTCCCCCCGGCCGGTCGCGCCGGGCCCGCCCGAATCCGGAACACCCCCCGCGAACGGCGAACCCGCGGGCGGGTCCTGCACCACCAGCGGCTGCGTCGGGAACGCCCGTTTGTTCCCCTCGACAAGCACCCACGAACCCGGATGCACCCGCCCCGGCATGATCGCCACCACATCGCCGACCGCGAACCGGCGGGTGATCCGCGCCGGCATCGCCTGCGCCGTCACCGCGGGGTTCTGGTCAGAGTGATACGGCACCGCCAGATAGACGAATTCGCCCGCGTCATCCCGAAGAACCGCGTCCTTCGGCACAGTCAAAACCGGCTCAACCGAGCCGGTCGGCACGTACGCCGTCAGACTCATCCCCGGCATCAACGCCCCGTCAGCCGCGCGCACCGCAAGCCGAACCGGGAACATCCGGCTCAGCCGATCCGCCTGCGGCACAACACCGATCACCGAGGCGTCGACGACCGCGTCCGATCCCAGCCCGGGGATCCGCAACGTGATCCGGCCGACGTCCTGTTTCAGCAAGCCCACAAGATGCTCGGGGACATCGATCCGCGCCTCGACATCACGCAGGCTCACGATCTCCGCCACAGTGTTCCCCGGTGTCACCCACTCGCCGACCTCCGTCGATTTCCGGATCACCCGCCCCGCGAACGGTGCGACGATCGTCTTGTCCGACAAACGCTTGCGGGCGCGGGAGAGCGCCGCCTCGGCCGATGTCACCCGGGCATGGGCCTGCGCCAGCAGAGCCTCGGTCGTGCGCACATCCGCGAGCGCCGCGTCCCGCTCGCTCTCCGTGGTCGTGCCCTCCTTCAGCAGCATCTCCACCCGCTCGTAATCATTCCTGAACCGGGCCAGCTCCGCCTCGCGCTGCGCCACGACGCCCCGAGCCGCGACAAGATCCGCCTCCGCCGTCGCCACGTCCAGACGCGCGAGCGTGTCATCGAGACGCGCGACGACATCCCCCTCGGCGACCGTGTCCCCGGCGTTCACCCCGATCGAGACGACAGACCCCTCGACCTGCGACGCCAGCAGCGAGTGACGAAGCGTCACGATCTCACCCGTCACCGCCCGCGGCACCATCAGCCGCTGCATCACCGCCGGCGCCACCCGAACATTCGCAACCGGCAGCGCCCACGCACACGACGACAAAGCGAGAACGATCAACGCCGCGACCCGCGCACACACACCGCCGTCAGATATCCTGCATCCGCCCCGGCTTTTCATCGCTTCACCCCCTGACCGTCGGCGATCAAAGCCTGTTCGAGGCGGTGCGTGTTCTCGATCAGCCTGCGGATATCCCCGTCGAGCCGCTCGACATCCGAAGTGTTGAAGCCATCCAGGAACGGCCCCAGAAACGCCTCGGCCAGTTCACGTGTCACCGCGTACGCACGCCAACCCGCCTCGGTCAGACACACGAAGGTCGATCGGCCCGCACCCCGCTGATGGAAACGATCCACCAGCCCGTCCTCGGCCATCGAGGCCGCCATCCGGCTGATGTTCTGCGGGCTCAACAGCGTCTCCTCGCTCAGCTCCGCGATCGTTCGCGGCTCGTCCGAACGGCCCAGTGCGCAGAGCATCATCCATCGGGACCCCGTCAGCCCATGCGGGGCCGCCATCCGGTCGCCCACACGCATCATCATGTGGTGCAATCGGAACAGATTCCTGATCACCGGCGATTCGTACTTCTCGCATCCGTTCGGGCGGGTGCAACGCCGGACCCCCGGCGAAATCGAAGGCGTGGTCTTGGTCATCGGTTGCTCCGCGTGCTCGCGCCTCCCGGCGGATTCAAGTCAATGCCGGGCGGGAAAGTAATTCAACATGTTGACAGTTTATTTCAACATGTTGCGAAAATCCGTTCCGCCTCGCCACCCGGGTACCCCATCCCGTGCAGGCCACGCTTGCCCCGCTCCGGCAGCTGTTTGACCACGCGCCTGCGACGCCAAAGATCACCCATGCCCAAGCCGCGGACCGCTGCCGGATCACTCGGAGACGCCCTCGACGAAGCGAGCCTGACCGCCCTCCTCCGGCTCATCGGGGTTCTTCTTTTCCCGATTCTCATGGGCCTCACCTGCCAACTCTCGTTCAACCTCGCCATCCCCATCCCCCCGTTCGGCGTCCCCCTCACGCTCCAGACGCTCTGGGTCCTCCTCGCCGCACTCAGCATCGGGCCGCGCTTCGGGATGCTCTCGATGCTGATCTACCTTCTCGCCGGGGCCGTCGGCGTGCCGATCTTCGCCGGGGGCGAGGCCGGGATGCTCACCATCCTCGGCCAGACCGGCGGCTACCTCATCGGGTTCGTCCTCTGCCAGCCGGTCGTCGCCGCCATCGTCCGCAGACCCGACGGGGCCGTCCGCGGCTGGGGCGCGATGATCCTCGCCGTCCTCGCCGCGCACCTCGTCATCTTCGCGGTCGGCGTGCCCTGGCTCTGGGCCGTGCGCAGACTCGACCCCGAAACCCCGGCGATCTCGTTCGTCGAGGCCGTCCACGGCGGGTTCGTCGTCTTTATCATCCCCATGCTCATCAAGGCCGGCGTCGCCGTGTTGATCGGTCGGTGGGTCGCCCCCCTCGCCTCGAAGCGGATCTGGTAGCACCGGCCAAGATCAACACGCGGACGCTCACCGGCTCCGCACGCGCCGCCCTCACCCCCAGCGATACGCCAGCGGGCCGCCCGCCAATGAACGCAGCGGACCAACCTTCACCGCACCCCGGTTCTGCACGGAAACCAGCGGCGTCACGCCCCGATCAGACATCGCCGACGCCGCCCGATCGCTCAGCCACGCCTCCGCGCACGGCACCATCGTCCCGTCCTCGAGCGCGATCACGGGCAGGTCATCGACCGTCCCCCCCCCAACGGGCTGCACATCCCAACCGACCTCGCCGAACGCCCGCCCCAGCATCATCGCCACCAGCACCGCCCCGTTCCCCCACAACAGCGATTCGTGCGCCGGGGGCGAGCCGACTTCCTCGAACCCGAACCGCTCGGTCTCGTCGGAACCCCGCCCGTACGGACGGCGCAACAGGAACCGCGGCGCCGTTAGACAAACCGCCTCCGCCGCCGGCGTCTCCCGCAACGCCTCGAACGGCCGAACAGAAAAATCACCCGCGTCCGGCATCCCCTCGAACGCGGTCACACCCAGCGCCCCCGGCCCGACCCCGGACAGCAGCGGCGCACCGGCCCGATGCGCCAGCGGCGCGAGCACCTCCAGCAATTCCGCGTCGTCCTCGCCGTACCGATGCAGATGCACGATCAACGACCAGGGCTCGCCACCGGCGGTCTGCAGGGGACGCGTCACGAGCAATGACTCCAAAGCGCCCGGCTCAAGCTCCGCAGGCGATGCATCCAGAACCGACAACGTGAGGTTCTCCCCGAGTTCGAGCCCTGCCACGAGCATGTGCAGCCCGCGCCAAGCGGACTCGAAATCCATCCACGCAGGATCATGCAGCACCGACCGCATCTCCTCGCCCGTGGCTTTCTCAACGATGGCCAGCAGCTCGTCCTGACGCGGGTCCCGGTCCGGCACCACATGCGGCGCCACGATCCGGCGGATCAGCGAATCCACCGTCGAAGCCGCACGCGAACGACCACGCTCGACGCTGCCGCCGAGCAACGCCGCGAACTCGCTTTCCGGCGTCGACGTCGACGAGGGTTTGGGCTCGATCTGGGAACCCGGCGAACCGCCGATTGTCCCCTCCGACGCCCAGGCCCGCACCTCCTCGGCAACTCGCTCGAACGAGCCCGGATCGGCAGCCCGTGTCCGCAGTGATCGCAACGCCCCGAAGACCTCCGCCTTGTCGTAGATCTCATCAGGGTGCAGATCGTCGAAAGCCCCCACCGGGATCTCAACAGCCGGCTGCGTCGAAAGACGCACCCTTGCCCCCAGCACGCCGGGCAAGGCGTCGAACGAATCAAGATCCACTTTTCGAGCCGACCGCCCCGCGAGAGGCTCGACAACCCCCCGGCTCGACCGGCCCGAGAAATCGCCGATCACGAGGATCCTGAACGCCCGCCCGTCCGCCGGCCGTTCGCCCGCGGGCCCGTCGCTCAACGAGAAATGCATCGACATCGCGGCCCCCTTCCCGGGCGAGTGTATCGCGCCGCGGTGGGGGGGGAAAACCCAATCGGCCCATGATCCCGGAGGTCACCCGCTCCCGAGACGACTCGCGACGACACACTCCTCCGTCACGATCCTCTGCACGGGGCAACGATTCGCGATCTCGTACAGCCGATCGCGTTGTTCTTCCGTCAGGTCTCCCCTGAACTCGATCGTGATGTCGAGATGCGGGATCTTCGCCGCGCCCCCGCCCTCCCGGACGCGGTAATCAACCTCGACCGTGCAGACCGCCTCGTCGAGAGCCCAACCCTTCCGGTCGGCGTACATCCGCGCCGTCATCGTCTTGCACGAGCCGATCGACGCAAGAAACATCTCGAGCGGCGAAGGCCCGAGGTCCTTGCCCCCGAAGTCTTCCGGCTCGTCAGTCGTCAGCGTGTGGCCGCCACCCCCGAATGTCCGCGCGACAGTCTTGAAATGATCCCGGCCGGTCGATACCACGGCTTTTCTGATGCGGTCCTGCGACATGCGAAAGCATAGGACCGGGCACCCGATCGCCTGCAACAAAAAACACCCGGCCGAAAAGCCGGGTGCCCCTGATCTTTCTTTCCGAAGTTTTACTTCTGCACCGTCGGCTCACCCGCGACATGCTTGAGACCACGCCGACGATCACGCAGACGCCGGCTCTTGCCCACACGGTCGCGGAGGAAATACAGCTTCGCCCGCCGGGCATCGCCGCGACGCACCACCTCGATCTTCGCGATCAACGGGCTGTTCAGCGGCCACGTCCGCTCGACTCCGATGTTGTCGACGATCCGACGCACCGTGATCATCTCGTGCATCCCGCCGCCCTTGCGGCTGATCAGCACGCCCTGATACACCTGCACACGCTCCTTGTCGCCCTCGACGATCCGCTGGTGCACGTTGATCGTGTCGCCGATGTCGAACCGGGGGAAATCATCCCGGATGGCGTCCTTGTTGATCGATTCGATGATCTGCTGCCTGCCCATGTTGATCGCTCCGGTGTCCAGTGGCGGGACCGCAAGGTTAGGCGGCCTCCCGGGTCCGAGTCCATCCCCGCCGAGATCCCCTCTCGTTCACAATACACAATCAACCGGCATCGGCATCGCTTGTTAGGCCGATGAACGGAAGCCCGGCCCTTACACCCCCGCGGCCGTCCCCTGCACGGGCCGGTCTTCGAGCGCCATCGCCTCGGTTGGCGCCGTCGAAACCCGTTCGCCCGGCATCGGGCTGAACCGCGACCCGTACAGATTGATCCGCCGATTCCGTGTCGACCTCGGCAGCGTCGTCTGGACGAGATAGATCCCCGCGAGCATCACCATGTTCGCCGCGAACATCGGCAACCACGCGAACACCCCGAGCGTGTCGGCGTAGTCCGCGGGTGTCTGGCCGAAGTGCACGAGGACGCTCGTCACGACCACGATCGTCAGGCTGATCGGGATCAGGCTCTGCCACCCCAGCATCATCACCTGGTCGTACCGCAGCCGCGGCAGCGTCCATCGCACGAGCATCTGGAAGCAGATCACCAGCACGACCTTCGACAGATACACGATCACCTTGGCGAACACCGCGATCAGCGTGGTGTTCTCGGGGCTGAGCCAGTGGTTGTGGATCCCGAGCAACCCCAGCGGCAGGTGATACCCGCCGAAGAACAACAGCACGAGGAACGCGCTGCTCGTCACCAGGTGCGCGTACTCCGCGAGGAAGAACAACGCGAATCGCATCGACGAATACTCCGTGTGGTACCCGCCGACAAGCTCCTGCTCCGCCTCCGCGTTGTCGAACGGCGCTCGGTTCGCCTCGGCCGTGATCGCGATCAGGAACATCACCATCGCCAGAGGCTGCGCCAACACCAGCCAGCCGTGCTGCACCTGGTAATCGATGATCTTGGTCGGGATCACGGACCCGACGATCAGCAGCACCGCCATCAGGCTCAGCCCCAGCGGGATCTCGTACGAGATCATCTGGGCCGTCGCCCGCAGCCCCCCGAGGAAGGAATACTTGTTGTTCGACGCCCAGCCCCCGAGCGTCACCCCGTACACCCCCAGCGACGCGACCGCCAGCATGTAGACCACGCCGATATTCACGTCCGCGCCCGCGATCAGCACACGCCCGCCCGGGATCGTCCCGAACGGGAGATGGATCGCCCCGATCGTCCACCACCCGCCCCACGGGATCACGGCGAACCCGATCAACGCGGGGATGATGATGAACACCGGCGCCAGCGTGAACAGCACGTGGTCCACGCGCCGGGCCGCGTAGTCCTCCTTCAGAAGAAACTTGATCCCGTCGGCCACCGGCTGGCCCAACCCCAGCACGCCGTGCAGCGGGCCGTCCGTCCCGAGAAATTTCAACGCGGGCAGCCCGAAATCGAACCCCACGCGGTTCGGGCCGATCCGGTCCTGGATGTACGAGGAGATCTTCCGCTCCAGATACACCGAGTACGCCACAACGATCAGGATGACGTGCAGCATCACGAACAGCACCACCGCGCTGACGATCATCTGTGACGTCACGTTCTGCTCGAAAAAGGTTCTTATCGCGTCCATGAGTCCGCAACTGTAGCGGCCCGAACCGCAACCCGCCCGAAGGACCCGGGCAGAACTCATCCCGAAGGACCGAAACGGCACGTCAAGGCAGGGTCAGCACCTCGGGATCGAGGATCTCCCCCGGCTCGCCCGCCGATCGCTCAGCCCCGACGACCCAGTGCAACATCCGCACACCCCGCGGCCCCGACTCCACCGCCGTCAGGCTCACCGTCCGAGCGTCCGGGCGGCTCATCAGCACGCTCGCCGCCCCACGCCCCGGCCAACGGTGCCGATGAAACCCGTCCTGCATCACAGGCGAAGGTTCCCGGCCCACCATCTCATCGAACAGCCCCGCACGATCCGCCACCACACTGTCACCGAGCCCCGACGATGCCCAGCACACAGGCACCTTCGGCGTCTCGGTCTCCAGACGACCCGCGCCTCGCCACGCCCAGGACTGCACCCGCACCCGGCACCCCGGCCGGACAACCGCGATCAGCCGGAACGGGGCGTAACACCCCAACTCCAGCCCCGCCACGGCCCGGGGGATCTCGTCAACCGAACACGAGGCCAGATCCGGCAGAATCAACCCCCGCGACCGGAGCACCCCCCGATCGAGGGTCAGTGGCGGCTCCGGGTTGACGTTCATGATCGCAAGCGTCAGCCCGTCCTCGCGCGCGAGCACCCACGTCCCACCGCCCTCGGGGTCGTGCGGCGCAATCGTAGAGAATCGCCCCGCACGCCGAACCTCCGGCCCGAGGCCCGGCGTCCGGTCGCGTTGCTCATCCCGGCTGTGGACGAGCCGATACCCGTCGCCCGTCGCGATCACAGAAACAGTGCACACGGGGTGAATGCTCCGATCAGCCCGCGCCGGCGCGCTCGAAGTTGATGGTCGACGGGGCACGCCCGTATGTCTCGGGCAGCGTGACCCCGAACTCACCCGCGATGGTCTTGATCAGCGCATCGTGGTGGATCGCGTGATGTGTGGCGAACCACAACTCTCGGACCAGCGTCGAATCCATCTCGGCCGTATCACCCTCGCCGTTCACCATCGCGAGCACCCGCACGGGGAATTCGAGCTGCGTCTCGTCCAGCCCGTCGAATTCTTCGATGATCGACTCGATCTCGGCCAGAGCCGCCCCGCGATCGGATTCCACCGCCACCCCCCGATCACGGTGGTCATAGTCCACCACACTCGACGAACGGAATCCGTCGAGCAGCTTGCGGTAATGATCGAGCGTGTGGCGTGTGTGCTGACCGATCGACGCGCCCTGCGCCCCGGGTGTCGCGTACGCCTCATCAGTCAGCCCGCGGATCATCTCCGCCGCCTGCGTGAGGATCGCTCGGGCCGACCTGAGCACGAGTCTGTCCGTATCCGCCATAATTCTTGTCCTTTCGGTCAGGATTGCGACCCGATGAGGATAGGCCACCGCAGCGTTCATCGGAAAGCCCCGCCATCCATCGCGACCGTCAGAACACGCTCCGGTGTGTTTCTGTTTCACCCGAGACGCCCTCGCACCGCATACCGCCGACACACGCAGATGTCACACCCCGAGCACCCGGCCGAATCCGCAATGTTCGTGTTCTAGAATCGCCACCCCTCCGAGTTGCCATCGGACGAGCGCGGGGGGCGAGCGAAGGGGCACCGTGGCACAGCCGATCTCATTCCGCGTTGAATCACGGTCGAGGCTGTGCAATGCCCGTACGGGCATCGTCCACACCCCGCATGGTTCATTCCAAACCCCCGCATTCATGCCCGTCGGGACCCGCGGGACCGTCAAGGGCATCCTCCCCGTCCAACTCAAAGACACCGGGGCGCAGTGCGTCCTCAATAACACCTACCACCTCATGCTCCGCCCCGGAAGCGAGGCGATCGCACGACGCGGCGGCGTCCACCGCTTCATGTGCTGGGATGGACCGATCCTGACCGATTCAGGGGGGTACCAGGCCTATTCCATGGCCGACATCAACGCCGTGGATGAGGACGGCGTCACCTTCAAAAGCATCCTCACGGGCGAAAATATCAGGCTCACGCCGGAAATCTCGATGCGGGTCCAGAACCTGCTCGGCCCCGACATCATCATGGCATTCGACGATTGCCCCCCCTCCGTCGATCCACAAGGGGCACCCGCGAACCAGACCCGGCTTCGACTCGCGGCCATGCGCGACAGAGGCAAAAAAGCCGAATACAGCCACGACAAACGCCTCGACCTCGCCCTCGAACGGACGACACGTTGGCTCCAACGCTGCAAAGCAGCCCACGCAAGGCCCGACGAACAGGCCCTGTTCGGGATTGTCCAGGGCGGCGTCGACCTCCAACGCAGGGCCGCCTCGGTCGAGCAGATCTGCAACATCGACCTGCCCGGCTACGCCATCGGGGGCGTCGCCGTCGGCGAGAGCGGGGACGAGATCCGCCGCGTCGTCCGGTTCACGGCCCCCCGCCTGCCAGAGGACAAGCCCCGTTATCTCATGGGGGTCGGCTACGCGCACGACATCGTCGCCGCGGTCTGCGCCGGGGTGGACATGTTCGATTGTGTTCTGCCGACCCGCAACGGACGCAACGCCAACGCGTTCCTGCGTTTGCCGGACGATCCCGACGAATTGAACCGTGACGACAGCAGGCCATGGAAAGGCCAGATCCGACTGCGGAACGCCCGATACGCCGACGACGACCGCCCCCTCGAACCCGGATGCGACTGCCCGGCGTGCGATCCCGCGGCGTACGGCTGGCCGTGCCCGGACGGCACACCCTTCACGAGGGCCTACATCCGGCATCTTTTCCTGTGCGGGGAGATGCTCGGGCCTATTCTTGTCAGCCTGCACAACCTCCGGTTCTATCAGCGGCTGATGATTGATGTCAGGCAGGCCGTCGCCAACGATGATTGGCTCGGGCTGGCGCGTCGCTGGCCCGGGGCCGCCGCGGGTCTGCCTGAGAACCTGCCGGGGGCACGCGGGGCGGGGTCAACCGAATGGGCGCACACTCGACGCCCGGAGAACACACAATGAATGATTGGAACTGGACGCTCTTCACCCTTGCCCAGGACGGCACCGCCGAGGTCCTCGGCGCACCGAGCGGTAGGGGGGGGACACCCACCGGCGAATCCACCGGACAGCCCGCGACCCCGGCCGGGCCCGGCGCCCCCGCGGGCGGTCAGGGCGCCAAACCCGCCAACCCGTTCGGGGTGCTTTTTCCCCTGCTTATCGGTGTGATGATCTTCATGATGATCACCTCGATGTTCTCCGGAAAGAAAGAGAAAAAGAAGCGGGACGAGATGCTCGCCGCCATCAAAAAACGCGACAAGGTGCAGACCGCCGGCGGCATCATCGGCACCGTCGTCGAAACAAAGGGCGACGAGATCGTCATCAAGACCGAGGGCACCAAAATGCGGTTCTCACGCGCCGCCATCCAGCAGGTGCTCAAATCGGCACGGGGGCCCGGCGAAGACCGCGGCGACGGCATCGAGGAGATGGAACTCGAAAACGAGTCATACGACGACTCCGCCGAGACCGTCCGCTCTTGAAACAAACACCACGGGGCGACCGATAAAAGCACACCCCGCCGACCCGTGTCAACATCCGAGCACATCGAGGACTGACGAGAACAACACACGATGCGACACCTGATCCGGAACTCTATCTTTTCTGTCGCGATCCTCGTGATCGCCGTCCTCTCCATCATCCCGCCGGAAGAAAAACTCCGGCTCGGCAAGGACCTCCGAGGCGGCACCACGCTCGTCTACGCGGTCGACATCCCCCCGGGCGAGAACGCACGCGAAGTCCTCTCCCAGACGATCACGATCCTCAAGAAACGCGTCGACCCCAACGGCCTGCTCGAGATCCAGATGGTCGCCCAGGGCCGGGACCGCATCGAAGTCACCATGCCGCTGCCCAGCGACAGGGTCAAGGCGCTCAAGAAAAAGTTCGAGGACGCCCTGAACGAGCTGGGCAAGTGCTCCGTCTCGCAGGGTGAGTTCGAACGCGCCCTCAGGGCGGACCCGGCAGAACGCGCCCAGCGGTTGCAGGCCCTCAGCTGCGACGACCCCGAGCGGTTGGCGCTGATGCAGGAGGCCGCCGAGGCGTTCGACGCGATGACCGCGGCCCAGAAAGTCCTCGACGCCGAACGCGCGAAGGACGAGCCCGACGCCGCCCTCGTCGACTCCTACGTCGAGATGGTCGTCAACGCCCAGCTCAAGTATGAAGACCTGCTCGCCCGCGTCGTCCACGGCCAGCTGACGCCCGAGATGCTCCGCAACGCCCTCAAGCTCTCGAACCGGCGCAAGCTCCTCCGCAACGAGGCCGGCGAATACGTCGAGTTCGACAGCCCACGCGAGCGAGCGATCAAGAAACTCAAGGAAGAACACCCGAACGATGTCGAGCAGATCGACAGGGTCATCGAGCTGTACGAGACGTACGAGTCCGAACGAACCAGCCTCGACGACCCCGAAGACCTCAAACGCCTGATCAGCGCCGCCGGTGTGCCCGGGTTCCGCATCGTCATCGACCCACAGTCGTCGGCCACGCAGAACACCCACCCCGAGGAGCAGCGTCTCCGCCAGGAGTTGCTCGAACGGGGCCCCGGCAACGTCCGCAGCCGCGACGCGCGTTGGTGCAAAATCAACGACATCACAACCTTCCCCGCGGGGCCGGACACGATCGAGGAACTCGCCGCGATGGAGGCCGACCCCTCCGGGTTCTTCGAGCGTCGCGGCTACGTCTGCGAACGCTACGAGGGCGAGTACTACATCCTCTGCTGGGACACCCGCGGGATGCGTCTCACCAAGGCGGAGGGCGACTGGCGGATCGCCAAGGCCTACCAGACCGTCGACGACGTGGGCCGACCCGCGATCGGTTTCGAGATGGACCCCAGGGGCGCCAAGCTCCTCGGCGAGCTCACCGGGCCCAACGTCGGCAACAAAATGGGCGTCCTGCTCGACGAAGAGGTCTACACCGCACCCGTCCTCAACGCCAACATCAGCCGACGCGGAATCATCGAGGGCGACTTCACACCAAAGCAGATCAACTACATCATCCAGGTCATGACCGCCGGCTCGCTCTCGGCGAACCTCAGCCCGGAACCCATCAGCCAGAACACCATCGCGCCCGAGTTCGGCGCCGACAACCTCCGCATGGGACGCACCGCCGGTATGTGGGCGCTCGGCGTCGTCAGCGCGTTCATGATCTTCTACTACTTCGGGTACGGCGTCGTCGCCGTCATCTCGCTCATCTTCAACGCCATACTCATCCTCGGCGCCATGAGCCTCTCCAGGGCCGCCTTCACGCTCCCCGGCATCGCGGGCGTCATCCTCACCTTCGGCATGGCCGTCGACGCCAACGTGCTCATTTACGAACGCGTCCGTGAAGAACTCCTCAACGGGCTCGACCTCAGGGCCGCCGTCAAGTTGGGGTACTCGAAAGCCCTCAGCTCCATCGTCGACGGCAATGTCACCAACCTCATCGTCACGTTCGTCCTCGCCAACCTCGGCACGCAGGAAATCAAGGGCTTCGCCATTACCCTCGGCATCGGTGTCGTCGCCACCCTCTTCAGTGCGCTCGTCGTCAGCAGGATCATCATGAACCTCCTGATCGACGTCTTCAAAGTCAAAAAGATGAGCATGCTCCCGATGGCCGTCCCCGCGATCGGCCGCATCCTCGAACCCAACATCAACTGGATGCGACTCCGATACTTCTTCCTCCTCCTCTCCGCCATCGGCGTCGGGACCGGCCTCGGCATGGTCGTTTTCCAGGGCAAAGACATGCTCGACACCGAATTCCGGGGCGGGACGCAGGTCGAGTTCCAGCTCAGGGCAGCGACACCGGATGAGATCGCCACAGGCATCGGCATCAACGACGACGACCCGCCACGCCTCACACTGACCAGGGCCGATGTCGAGCAACGCGTCCACAAAATCGCCGAGGACCTCCCCGAGAACGACCCCCTCAGGCCCCTCCGCAACGCCCAGGTCATCCCGATCAATCCCGAGGCCGACGGCGTGACCTCCGACCGTTTCCAGGTCAAGACCTACGCCACGAACTCCGAGGCCGTCATCGGGGCCATCGTCTCGGTCTTTTCCGATGAGGTCGAGAGCCAGCCCGCGCTCGATTTCGTCGGCCGCGACACCCCGCCCTCAGACGGGGCATCCCTGCCCGTCTACCCGATCCTCAACCAGAAGCTCGGCGACGTCATCCAGAGACCGGGCTACCTCCTCGACGTCGGCGACTTCTTCGGCGGCGTCGCCATCGTTCTCGACGATCTCCACGTCGACGGGCCCGGAGGAGAAACCAAAAGGCCCACCAAACAGAGCCTCGAAGAACGCATCGCCCAGATGCGCGGCAAGCCGGACTACTCGGCAACCCTCGACCGCAAGGTCCGTCTCGTCGTCCTCGACGGGACCGACGACGCCGTCAAATCCGCAGCCCTCCTCGTGTGGGACGGCGGTGTCAGCTACATCCAGAACGAAACCGTATGGACCGATGAACTCGCCGATCTCGAATGGAACCTTGTCGTCGAGGCCCTCGGGAGCACGACCACCCTCGCGAGTGTCCAGAACTTCAGCTCGGTCATCGCAAAGGATTTCGAAAACACCGCCGTCGTCGCCGTCTTCCTCAGCCTGCTCCTCATCCTGATCTACATCTGGGTCCGGTTCGGCTCCGTCCGTTACTCCCTCGCGGCCATCGTCACGCTCATCCATGACGTCCTCACCGCCATCGGCCTGATCGCCCTCGCCGAGATCCTCTACGACAACGACATCACCGCGTCCATCGCGCGGTCGCTTCTCATCGAGCCGTTCAAAATCGACCTCAACCTCGTCGCCGCGATCCTCACAATCATCGGCTACTCCCTCAACGACACCATCGTCATCATGGACCGCATCCGCGAAAACCGCGGGCGGCTCCCATACGCCACCAGAAAAATCGTCAACGACTCCATCAACCAGACCATCAGCCGAACGATCATCACCTCGGGCACCACACTCTTCGCAACCGTCGTCCTCTACGCATTCGGCGGGCCCGGGGTCAGGGCGTTCAGCTACGCCCTCCTCTGCGGCGTCGTTGTCGGGACGTACTCTTCGATCGCCGTGGCTTCCCCGTTCGTGTGGTCTCGCAAGAAAGACAAGACCGCGGCAGAATCGGCCAAGCCCCGTTTGCCGTAGCAACAGGCGGGTGTCCGGACCCGCTCCGCGGAGGGCGCGATGGACGACAAAGCGACCAGGCTGTTCTCGGCGTTGGGCGTGCTCGTGCTCGTCTGGATCTTTGTCTACTGGGCCTACCCAGTTCACAACAAACCCGTCGTGACGACCTCATTCCTTGAACCGCAGACCGAACCACAGACCGGGCAGCCGACGATCCCGGAATCGGCGGGCAACCCACCCCCGCCGATCGATCCCGCCGGCACACCGCCCGCGAAGACCGCTCCCCACGCGAGCGCAAAACCAGAGGCCGCAACAGACGCCCGGGCAGAAAAAAAAACCGCCGTGATCGAGCCGAGGTTCAAAGACTACACCGTCCAGCCGGGCGACAACTTCGAAAAAATCGCCGCACGAACACTCGGCGATCCCAAACTCGCCATGGCCATCGCGCGGGCGAACCCGCTCCAGGACCCTTCGAAACTCCGTGTCGGCCAGACGATCAGAATCCCCCTCGACCCCGACAACATCCAAGGCCGACCCGTCGAGCAACAAAGCAGGAAACCCCCGGCACCCAGGACGATCGAATACACCGTTCGAAAGGGCGACACACTCTCCGGCATCGCAAAGACCTTCTACGGCTCCACCCGATACACCGACTTCCTGTTCAACGCCAACAAAGACCGCCTCCGAAGCCGCGACGACCTCAAACTCGGCCAGGTCCTCATCATCCCACCCCTCCCGGCTGAGGCCCGCGACTGATGCCCGAGGCACGCTGTGATATCGTCATCCTCGGCGGCGGCGTTTGCGGGCTGTGGACCCTCCACACACTCCTCCACGCCGGGTACGACGCCTGGCTCCTCGAACGCTCCGCGCTCGGCGACGGCCAGACCATCGCCAGCCAGGGCATCCTCCACGCCGGCGCCAAATACCGACTCCCCGGCAACGCCGTGGACGCTTCCAGAACCGTCGCGCAATCACAATCCATCTGGAATCAGGCCCTGTCCGGCGGCGGGCAAGCCGTCCCCGATCTGTCGGATGTCCGCATCATCGACCGCCGGACCCTCCTCTGGACAACCCCCTCGATCGGTTCACGCATCGCCGCCCGGGGCGCCGCGGGAATCCTGCGCTCCGGCGTCCGAAAGCTCGACCCCGGCGAACAACCCGCCGTGTTCCGTGATGCTCCCCCGGGCGTCGAGGTCTACGCGACCGATGAATACGTCCTCGATCCCCCCTCACTCCTCGAACAACTCGCCGCCAACGCGGACGGCCGCGTGCGGTTGCTCCCCGACCCGACCGATCTCCACATCGCCGCGCAAAGCGCCGACGCCGTCGAAATCCAAACCGGTTCCATAACTATCAAACCCGCCGCGGTCGTGCTCGCCGCGGGCGAGGGCAACGAATCGCTCATCGCACTGCTCGGCGGTCAACCCGGCCTCATGCAACGCCGGCCCCTGCACCAGACCGTCGCGATCGGGGCTCCATTCGATCTCAACGGACACTGCCTCAAACTCTCGCTCGACAAACCCGCGCTGACCGTCACCACGGGCAACCTCAACGGCGAACGCACGTGGTACCTCGGGGGCGGCCCCGCCGAAGACGGGGCCGACCGCACACCCGAGGCCCAGATCGAGTCGGCCCAAGCCGTGCTCCGCCGCTGCCTGCCCTGGCTCGACCTCTCGGGTCTGCGTTTCAAAACTTTCACCATCGACCGCGCCGAAGGGGCCAACAACGGGAAACGCCCGAATGACGCCGTCGCGCGATGGGCCGCACCGGGCGTCCTGGCGCTCTGGCCGACAAAGCTCGTCCTCGCCCCGAGAGCAGCCGACATGGCGCTCGAAGCCCTCCGGGACAGGGGCATCACCCCCACCGGAAAGCAGGGCAACGAACCGATCGAAGCGCTCCCGTCCCCCGGCGTCGCGGAAAGGCTCTGGTGATGCAGCACCGCCACCTCGGCAACACCGGCATCCCGGTCTCGATCATCGGCCTCGGGCTCGTCAAGCTCGGCCGGAACACCGCGGTCAAGTACCCCAAGCCTTTCGATCTGCCCGACGATCAACAGGCGATGCGACTCCTCGACACCGCCGCCGACCTCGGCATCAATCTCCTCGACACCGCGCCCGCCTACGGCACCAGCGAACAACGCCTCGGGAAACTCCTCGAAGCCAGGGCGGACCGGGATGCATGGATCATCTCCACCAAGGCCGGAGAATCGTTCGCAGACGGACAATCAACATACGACTTCACCCCGTCGGCGATCATCAATAGCTGCACGCAAAGCCTCCGCCGGCTCCGCACCGATCGCATCGACCTGTTCATGCTTCATTCCGACGGCCAAGCCGAAACGCGCTTCGACGAGATCGGCTCGTTCGACGCGCTGGACGACCTCAAACGCCGGGGGTTGATCCGCGCCACGGGCGCGTCCGTCAAGACCGCGCAAGGCGCCGCCGCCGCGATCGACCGTGTCGATGCCGTCATGCTGGAATACTCGATCGACGCCCCCGCGATGGCGGACACGATCGAACACGCCGCCGCACGAGCAGTGGGGGTCCTCGTCAAGAAAGCCCTCGGCAGCGGACGTGTGGGCAAACAGCACGAGCATTCCCCGGCCGAGGCGCTCGCCTTCGCCCTGAACCCATCGGGCGTGACGAGCGTCGTCGTCGGCACCATCAACCCCGGCCACCTCCGCGAGAACGCCGGGGCGATCGCGGGCCTCGGCGATCAACCGCGATAGGATGACTGCACCATGAGCATTCAACGCATACTCGTCACCGGCGGCGCGGGCTTTCTCGGGAGCCACCTCTGCGACCGTCTCGTCTCCCAGGGCCAGGACGTCATCTGCCTCGACAACTTCTTCACCAGCCAGAAAAGCAACGTCGCGCACCTCCTCAACAAGCCGAACTTCGAACTGATCCGCCACGACGTCACGCACCCGATCTACCTCGAAGTCGATCAGATATACAACCTCGCCTGCCCCGCCGCCCCCGGCCACTACCAATACAACCCCATCAAAACCATGAAAACAAGCGTCCTCGGCGCCATCAACACGCTCGGCATGGCCAAACGCTGCGGCGCCAAAATCTTCCAGGCCTCCACGAGCGAGGTCTACGGCGACCCCGAGGTCCACCCCCAGCCCGAAACTTACCGCGGCGCCGTCAACACCATCGGCCCCAGAGCCTGCTACGACGAAGGCAAACGCGCCGCCGAAACCCTGTTCTTCGACTACCACAGAAGAAACGGGGTCAACATCAGGCTCGGACGGATCTTCAACACCTACGGCCCACGCATGCACCCCTTCGACGGACGCGTCGTCTCAAACTTCATCAGGCAGGCCCTGGCCAACGAGCCGATCACCATCTTCGGCGACGGCACGCAGTCGAGGAGTTTCTGCTATGTCGACGACCTCATCGACGCCATGCTCGCCCACATGAACGCACCGGACGATTGCACCGGCCCGATCAACATGGGCAACGCCGATGAATTCTCGATGAACGAACTCGCCGAGCTGATCGTGGAACTCACCGACAGCAAGTCCACCATCGTCCACGCCCCCCTCCCCGAAGACGACCCGAAACAACGAAGGCCCGACCTCACGCTTGCGAAGAACATGCTCGGCTGGCAGCCCCGCGTCCCACTGCGCGAGGGCCTCAAACGCACGGTCGAGTATTTCAAGGCCGTGGATCTCGACACATTCCGGGCACCGACCCCGAACTACTGATGCGCAACCGACACACCGATACCTCCCCCCCTCTCCCCGCTCGCGGGGAGCAGGCCGGGGTGAGGGGCTTCCTCTCTTCTCACTACTTCACCTCGGTGGAACGGGCTTCCAGCCTGTCTCTCCATCTCTTCTTCGTTCCTCCACCCACAGCCACGAGCCGCGACCGCCGCGGTCTACATCAATCCCGCCCGATCCCGAGCGCCGCCAGCGCATCAGCCGGTGTCGGCTCGAACCGGACCCGCGTCATCGTGCCCGTCGGGATGAACCCCCCGCGGTGTGCATGCTCCAGAAATGCACGCAGCGGGGCATAGAAACCGTTGAGATCAAGAAACACGATCGGCTTGTCGTGGATCGACAACTGATTCCAGGTGATCGCCTCGAAAATCTCGTCGAGCGTGCCCACACCACCCGGCAGAGCGAGAAACGCCCCGGCGCGGCTCGCCATGATCGCCTTCCGCTCGTGCATCGTCTCCACGACGATCAACTCGTCCAAACCGGTGTGCGCCCGTTCCTGCTCGACCATCGAGCGCGGGATGACGCCGACAACCTCTCCGCCAGCGACAAGAGCGGCGTCGGCGACCTCACCCATCAGCCCCGCGCCGCCGCCACCGTAGACGATCCCGATACCGCGCCCGGCGAGTGTCCGCCCGACCTCACGGGCGGCGTCGATATAGGCCCGGTCAAGCCCGTCGCGGGCGGAGCAGTACACGGCGACAGCGTGAGTGGTCATGAACGATTCCATTTGAAGGGGTCAAGAGTTTCGGCCGAACAGGGTCTTGAGCAAGGCATCCCGGTCAAGATCGTGGTGCCGGCCGATCTCGCGGAGGATCGCCGCAAATGTTCCGACCTTTAGCGGATCGTGCGTCGGGATCGTGATGTGGTTTTCGCCGCGCTCGTTTGTTGTCAGACGGATGTGGCTCCCGGTCTGCCGTGTGGTTCTGTATCCGAGGCGGTCGAGCCGCCGGGCGAGTTCATTGCCCGAGATGTCCCGCGGGATTTTCACGCCGCGATGACCTCGTCGCGGATGTAGTGCAGCCGGATTAATTTCGGCCGCGTCTCTTCGTTCTCGAAGTGGCAACGCACAGCGTCCCGCACGGCTTGCTTGAGTGATTCCTGGTCATCGGCCTGCGTGACGATGGCGTGCCCGAGGGCGGACGCGACAAGCCCCCCCTCCGGGTCATCGGTGACTTGGAAAATAATCTCGGTCATGCGGCAAGTATACCGCGCCCGGCTTCACTCGAAACCACCTTTGACTTCGATCTCGAAATCATGCACATCGGCCACCGCACCGGCGTGCTTCGAACCGAAATCCGCGAACTTCGAGATGATCAATTCAGGATTCGGCGACGCCAACGACGCGAGCCGCTTCCACTTGTTCGCCAGCAGCGCGTCCAGATCGGCCGTTGTGTTCCTCGCGTGCCCCGCCGGGTACATCACCAGCCCGCTGTCGGCTTTCGTGCCGTCCGCGCCCTCGATCACCACGCTCGTCGGGATGCCGTCCGGATACTTGCTGTCGTACTCCGGCCCGCCGTGCGCAAACGAAATTTTGTCCATCAGCGAACGCGTCAGCGGGTTGTTGATCGCGTCCTTCGAATAATCCTCGGGAAGCAGGATCAGCTCCTCCCAGCAGATCGGCCTTCCCGCCGCCTTCCCCTCGATCGCCTTGCGCAGCAGTGTCGCGATGATGTAGACCATCGAATGATCGGCCGATTGACGCGTCGTCGGGTTCCGCTTGGCCGGGTCCCCGATGATCCCGAACGCGGGCTCGTACGCGGTGATCGTGATCGAACCGATCGCATCCGGGCTGTCCAGCAGCGCGGGGTTCGCCGCCAGCAGGTCGATCATTGCCTGGATCGCACCCGCGGACTGGTGCTCGTACAGCCCGAGCTTGAAGTGCATCCCCATCACCGCGAAGTCCGAGCCGCCGCGGGCCAGATAAAGATCGAACGGCGACGCGTCACCCTGCTCGGTGTTCGCCTCCGCGGCATCGACCGCCTTGAACATCTGCCCGGGGCCCTCGAAGATGCGGAAGATCGCCTCGGGGTTGCGGAAGATATCCCGAGGCCCCATGAACCCCCGCATCGAACGGTGCACGCTCATGATCGCCGCCTCGGTGCTGATCGCCGCCGCCGACCCCTTCGAATCGCTCAGCTGTTTGCCCGCCCGGATCGCCCGGAACGGCACATAGTGCGCCACCGTCATCCCGATCGCGCTCTCGATCTGCTCGGCCGACGCCCCAAGCATCGCCCCGTACACCGCCGCCGACGCGATCGCCCCGTGCAGCACATGGTCGATCTTGTACGTCTTGAGGCTGAACACCTCGGCCAGCCGGCCCCGGATCTCGTCGATGCAGACCATCGCCCGCAGCGCCTTCGCCCCGTCGGCCCCGGTCAACTGGGCCGACGCGATCGCCACGGGATAGAAGTCGTTGTGACCGAATTCCCCCGCCGTGTGCCCGCGTTTGGGGTTATACCCGAAGTTCGTCCCGTTCGAATCCCACTCACGCACCGCCGCGCAGTTGGCCACGATCGCCTTCTCCGGACGCACGAGCAGGTTCGAACCGAAGCAGGTGCAGCCCTCCTCACCGGCGATGACTTCATATTCGAACGCCTCCTCACGCAGGATCGTCGGCGCGTTCGTCCCCAGCGCGAGCGCCGACACCCCGCAGATCGCCGCGTCCGTCATGAAACGGTTCGTTCGCGCCAGCACCGCATCATCGGGCGCCCCGGCCTTCTCGGGGTCATCAGACAAAAAACCGATCGCGTATTCGGCGATCCCGAGGGCCTGGTTGCTGTCGGCCGGGAGATGGACAAACTGGTCGGACATGGCTGTGCTCCGTGAATATGGACCGGGCCGACACGATAGGAGCGCACGCCCGCGCCGAGCGACCCCGCCGCATCCAAAAGACCGCCGGAGACGCACCCGCGAAACCCGCCGCGTCCGGCCGCCACGCCCCTCGAACCGCTCAGATTTCTTCGAACTTCGCCGTAAAGTGCCGCAACGCCGGCGGCTGCTCCACGATCCGCATCCCACGGAGAGCACCCGCCTTTTCCTTCAACGCGATGAACACCTCGGCCACATAGTCGATATGGCTCTGCGTGTACACCCGCCGGGGGATCGCCAGACGCACCAGCTCCATCGGGGGCGCCTCGCTCCCACCACCGAACATCACGCTCCCGATCTCGCACGAGCGGATCCCACCCTCGCGATAGAGACCACAAACCACCGACTGCCCCGGGAACTGCTCCGGCGGGATATGCGGGCAGAACGCCCGCGCATCGACATAGACCGCGTGCCCCCCCGGCGGCTCGATGATCTGGATGCCCGCTTCGAGAAGCCGATCGCCCAGATACGCCGTCGAGCGGATGCGGTACCGCAGGTAGTCCTCTCGCAGCACTTCCTCGAACCCCCGCGCCATCGCTTCGAGGTCGCGCCCGCTCAGACCGCCGTAGGTCGTGTACCCCTCCGTCAGGATCAGCAGCTCGCCCGCCCGCCGCAGCAGGTCGGGGTCCCGGACGAGCAACACCCCGCCCATGTTCACGATCCCGTCCTTCTTCGCCGAGATCGTCGCCCCGTCGGCCAGATCGAACATCTCGCGCACGATCTCCGCGACAGGACGATCCTTCTGACCATCCTCCCGCTGCTTGATGAACCACGCGTTCTCCGCGAACCGGCACGCATCCAGAAAAAACGGAAGCCCGTTCGCCCGGCACACCTCGCTCACCGCCCGGATATTGCCCAGACTCACCGGCTGCCCGCCACCGGAATTGTTCGTGATCGTCAGCATCACGCACGGGATACGTTCCCGCCCCACCTCGTCGATCAGCACCTTCAGGGCGCCCACGTCCATGTTGCCCTTGAACGGATGACGGTTCGCCGGCTCCGAGGCCTCCGGGATCGGAAGATTCACCGCCCGGGCACCCGAATGCTCGATGTTCGCCCGCGTCGTGTCGAAGTGCGCGTTGTTCGGCACGACACGCCCCTCGCCACCCAGCAGCGAGAACAGAATCCGCTCGCTCGCCCGTCCCTGGTGCGTCGGCAGGATGTGCTCGAATCCCGTGATCCGCTTCAGCGTCTCCTCGAAACGATAAAACGACCGGGCACCCGCGTAAGACTCGTCCCCACGCATCACCCCGGCCCATTGCTCGCTGCTCATCGCCCCCGTCCCGGAATCCGTGAGCAGGTCGATCACGACATCCTCCGCCTTCACCAGAAAAAGGTTGAAATGGGCTTCACGCAGGATCTGCTCCCGCTCCCCCGGCGTCGTCATGCGGATCGGTTCGACCGACTTGATGCGGAACGGCTCGATGATGGTCTTCATGAATAGTCTCCGGACGAAAACGATAGACCGACCGCACCCAGGCCGGACGATTCAACCCCGCCCGATCGAACCCGTGTACACGAACCAACCCAGCCCCACGAAAAACGCCCACCACCCATACGCCGCGTGCTCCAGTGTCGCCGCCAGCACAGAACCGCTCCGGGCATACGTCCACGCAAACAGAACACCCCCCGGCAGCGTCAACGCGAACGCCCACGGATTCCAGAACGGCGCATGCAGCCACATGAACGCAACAGCATTCACCGCGATCAACACCGGCGTCGATCGCAGGATCGGCCCGTACCGATGAAAAAAGAACGCCCGGTGGCTGATCTCCTGCGGGTACGCGCTCAGCCACGGGTACAGCACACCGATCAGAACCAGCAACCAGGGCGAACGCCGCGCCAGACCGAAAAACACGTACCCCTCACCCCCGTTGCCCCCCTCACCAGCAAGCCCGAAT
>JALWOY010000006.1 GCA_027083355.1 Phycisphaerales bacterium
GTCCGCGACACCTTCTATATCGAGGCCAAGACCAACACCATCACCGTCTTCAGCGCCGGGCCCGAGACCTACAGCACGGCCCTGACGACGCTGTCCTCCTCGTCGGCGGCGCGCGGACCCGTCCTGTCCACGCTCGGCTACGGCGGGTCGACCCACTCCGGCGGGGGCTCCGGCGGCGGCACGTCGACGAGTTCGTCGACCAGTTCGAGCGGCACGGTCTGCATCGGCTGCACCGGCGGCAGCGGCGGTGGAGGTTCGGGTGGCAGTGGTGGCACGGCCGGCGCCGTGCGCTGGATCGAGATCCACCCCCAGTAAGCCTCCGGCGTCCAGTCGGCCCGGCCCACGGCCCCGCCCATCCCGGCGGGGCCGTTGGGTTTTGGAGCGCATCCTGTGACGACGACCACAGACGCCGGTCGGCATCTGTCGAAGAATGGGGGCATCTCCCCATTCCTTAAGGTCCCACACCATGAACAATACGATGAAACGACGCGATTCCCTCGCTTGGCGATCCGCCGCGATCGTTCTCTTCCTCCTGGCCACGCCGGAGGTCCAGGCCGGCATGAAACTCGCGATCTCGCCGACGGCCTCGCCCGACGTCCCGAAGGGCGGCCTCGTGACCCTGACCCTGTCCGACAAGAAACGCGCCTGTCCGGGCAAACGATACAGCTTCAGCTTCGACCCCCCACCGGTCGGCGCGGCCCTGCTTGCGGGCAACCGGCTCATCTACATGAACGACGGCACCCACGGCTACCTGAACAGAAACAAGAAGGCCAACCGGTTCAGGGTCTTCATCCACTGCCGCTCGACGGGCCAGACGGCCAAGACGCTCCTGGGGCCCTTCGATTCGACGGCCGGAGGCCGTCCGGGTGGTGGCGGATCCGTTGGTGGTGGCGGCTCCGGCGGTGGCAGCCTGCCGCCCCCGAGCTCGAGTTCGGGCAAGGTCATCTTCGACAACACCT
Source organism: Phycisphaerales bacterium (assembly GCA_027083355.1). Classification (GTDB taxonomy): domain Bacteria; phylum Planctomycetota; class Phycisphaerae; order Phycisphaerales; family UBA1924; genus UBA1926. The sequence continues at coordinate 960 of JALWOY010000006.1, forward strand.
CGAACCCGAACACCGCCGCCATCGGCGCCAACCTCATCTTCATCGCCGGCGGCAGCAAGGGCGCCACAGCCATCAAAAACGGCTACGGCGGCAACGCCATCAACATCCTCGACTTCCAGACCCTCGTCCGCGACACGGGCGTGACTCCGCACGACCTCCTGCTCTACATCGGCAACGACCCCAAGGTCGTCAAGGACCGCCAGCTCGGCACCAAGGGCGCCTTCGACTTCTTCGCCAACGGCAAGCACCTCTTCGACCTCAACCGCCTGCGCAGCACGGCCGACTGGCTCTCGCAGGACAGCAACGGCGATGGCATCCCCGACCACATCTCGCCCGATCCCGGCGTCCCCTACGGCACCTATGGCACGCTGTCGATGAAACAGTTCGTCGACAACATCGTCAACGACCGCACGATGTACGGCATCGTCCGCGTCAAGGTCCCGCTCGAACTCCAATCCTCGGCCGGCGGCACGGCCAGAAACGCCCTCAACCAGGTCGTCAACGCCAACCAGATCTACGGCTTCTGCAGCAATGCATCGGCCGGTCTCTGCTCCTGCGCCCCAGGGAACAGCGGCTTCGGCAGCATCAAGGCCGGTGCCCGTGTCTGCGGCCTGACCATCCCGCCCACGGCCAAGATCAAGGTCCGCGGCTCGCTGCTCTGGGACTTCGTCGACAACCTCACCGGCCAGCCCGTCGCCCTCGCCAACCTGCCCTTCGCCCCGCGCGCCCTCTACTTCAAGGTCGAGATCCCGATCCTCGTCAACGCCGAGGGCGACCTCAACAACGACGGCGCCATGGACAACATGCCCTACATCAAGTCCCTGACCGCCACCATGTCCGGCACGAATCCGATCAACATCACCAACACCATCGCGACCATCGACTACGCCCGCGTCCCCCAGGTCGCCAAGGACGCCTATCTCCACGCCACCGGCACGGCGCTGACGGCCAGCGAGTTCGCGCGACTCAACCGACCGACCCAGTACCACCTGCTCATGCCCTCGGGCTACGAGACCGGCTGGGCCGATGCCTTCAACAAGCTCAACATCACGGCCCGCACCTGGGCCTCCCTGCCCCCGGCGACCTGCGTCAGCCAGGCCGGCGGCCAGTGCAGCAAGTTCTCCGTCCCGCCCGGCCTCGGCGGCGTACTGACCGCCAACGACATCCGCTCCGACGCCTTCGAGGACATCCCCGTCTACCTCTACAGCGGCGGCCTCATCGACATGCACAGCCACGTCAACATCTCGGGACTGGTCTATGTCCCGCAGGGCATGGAACTCGAGGCCAAGGACTCCGCCGCGCCGACCCAGCAGTACGTCTACGGCGCCGTCGTCGTCCGCGACACCTTCTATATCGAGGCCAAGACCAACACCATCACCGTCTTCAGCGCCGGGCCCGAGACCTACAGCACGGCCCTGACGACGCTGTCCTCCTCGTCGGCGGCGCGCGGCCCCG
>JALWOY010000007.1 GCA_027083355.1 Phycisphaerales bacterium
CATGCTACTTACCAACCGTCACCCATCTGTACGAACGGGTGTTACCTATGTCCCAAGTCTGAACAGCGGGGAGAGGGGGGAAGGTTTCGGCGGGTTGTGTGGATCGTGTGGGAATCCGACGCTTCGCAGGCTCAGCGTCGGCGTCTGGTTGGACAGAAGCACGATCCAGTAGGGCTGGATCGGGACAACCGTCGCCCACTCTGTCGGGGTGCAAACTACGCCGGTTTGACGGGTGCCCGGCCGACGGAGTAGTAGGTGAAGCCCAGTTCGCCGAGGTGCTGGCGGCGGTAGAGGTTTCGGCCGTCGAAGATCGTTTTGCCGGCCATGACCTCGCCGAGTTTGGCGAAGTCGGGGCTTTTGAATTCGTCCCAGTCGGTCGAGATCACGAGGGCGTCGGCGTCGCGGGCGCATTCGTACATGTCGTCGACCAGCTCGATGGTGGGGGCCTCGCGGCGGACGTTGTCCATCGCGACGGGGTCGAACCCGCGGACGGTGCAGCCGTAGCCCAGGGCCTTGCGGGCGACGGCGAGCGCGGGGGATTCGCGGATGTCGTCGGTGCGTGGCTTGAAGGCGAGGCCCCAGAAGGCGAGGGTTTTGCCGGTGATGCCCTGTTCGCCGCCGAAATGGGTGAGCATCTTCTTGAAGAAGCGTTCGCGTTGGGCCTGGTTGGTTTCGTGGACCGCCTTGGAGATGGCGGTGGGGGTGCCGGATGTCTCGCCCATCATGATGCAGGCGAGCGTGTCCTTGGGGAAGCACGACCCGCCGTAGCCCACGCCGGGGTGGAGGAATGCGTAGCCGATGCGTTTGTCGGCGCACATGCCCTCGCGGACGCGGTTGATGTTTGCGCCGTAGGCCTCGCAGAGGTTTGCCATCTCGTTGATGAAGCTGATCTTGGTGGCGAGGAAGTTGTTCGAGGCGTACTTGACCATCTCGCTGGATGAGACGTCCATGACGAAGATGGGGTGCCCGTTGCGGACGAAGGGGTCGTAGAGGTCCTTGAACATCTCGCCGACGCGTTCGGACTCGACGCCGACGACGACGCGGTCGGGTTTGTTGAAGTCTGTGACGGCGTCGCCTTCTTTGAGGAATTCGGGGTTGTCCGCGATTTCGAAGGGGATGTCGGGGCCGACGCGTTCGCGGATGCGGTCGCGGACGGCGAGGGTTGTGCCGACGGGGACGGTCGATTTCATGACGACGACCTTCGGGGTCTGGTTCGGCCCGAGCGATTTGATGACGTCGGCGATGTCGTCTGCGGCGGCGTGGACGTACTGCAGGTTGGTGTGGCCTCGTTCGTCGCTGGGTGTGCCGACGCAGATGAAGATCATGTCGGCGTCCCGGTAGGCCTCTGTTTTGTCGGTGGTGTAGGTGAGCCGGCCGGCCTCGGCGTTCTTGACCATCAGTTCGGTCAGCCCCGGCTCGTAGATCGGGCAGATCCCCTGTTTGAGCTTCTCGATCTTTTCCTCGACCACGTCGAGACAGACCACCTCGTTGCCGGTGTTGGCCAAGCAGACCCCGGTGACCAGCCCGACATAGCCCGTGCCCACCATTGTCAGACGCATCGTGATACCCTCGCCTGTTCTTCGGATCGTGTGTGCCGGGCCGCGCCCGGTTCGGGCGGATCATAGCCGCCGTGCCGCTCTGCCCGGTCGATCGGCGGGGAATAGACTCGACTCAAGCCGCGGAAGGAAACCATGACGAGCGTCACGAAACATCGTCCGAAAAGAAGCAAGAAGAAGCGTCCTCCGCTGTCGGCGGGGAGCGTGAGCAAGCACCTGCTGTATCAGGCGTCGGTGCAGAACGTCGAGGCCGAGATTGATTTTGTGGACCAGACGTATTTCGATCTGCGGTGTCGTCGTGCGGTCCGGCTGCGGGAGGATTTCTGCGGCACGGGGCACACGTCCTGCGAGTGGGTGCGTCGGCGTGAGACGAACCTCGCGTTCGGGCTGGATATCGACGTCGACACGCTGGCGTGGGGGCGAGAGAACGAGATCGCCCGGCTCGATCCTTCGCAGCGTGAGCGGGTTTCGCTGTTGCAGCGTGATGTGCTGTCACCCGGGGACGCCGTCGGGATGGACTGCATTCTCGCGATGAACTTCAGTTACTGGCTTTTTCTGGATCGGCCCTCGATGCTGCGGTATTTCCGCGGTGTCCGTGAGAGCCTCGCCGACGGGGGGGTGTTTTTTCAGGATTTCTACGGCGGGTCGGAGTCGATGGAGGAGCGCGAGGACGAGCGCGAGTGCGAGCTGCCGGACGGGCGGGCGTTTACGTATATCTGGGACCAGCACCGCTACGAGCCCGTCACGGGGCGGATGCACTGCAAGATCCACTTCGCCTTCGACGACGGCACGGAGATGCGCGACGCGTTCGAGTATCACTGGCGGCTGTGGACGCTCCCCGAGATGCGGGAGCTGCTGGCCGAGGCGGGGTTCAGCAAGACGACCGTTTATTGGGAGGGGGACGAGCTGGACGAAGACGGGGAGCCGACGGGGGAGGGCAATGGGGAGTTCACGCCGACCGAGACGGGGGAGGCGGACCCGGCGTTCATTTGCTATATCGTGAGTGAGAAGTAAGAAGGCAATAGGCAATAGGGACCGGGTATTCGGAAGGGTAAAGACGGGTGTGTCGGTGCAGTATCCCACCCTCATGCCTCATGCCAAATGCCTCCACGCCGTGCCTAATCTACCCCATGCGCGGCGTACTCGACGTTCCCGAAACCCTGATCCCCGTCAACGAGGCCCTCCTCGACGGGCTGGCCCGCGTCGAGGCTTGCTTCGACCGTCAGCTCGAGACCGATATCCCACCCGTCAACGATCTGTGCAAACATATCGAGCGGTACCGGGGCAAGATGCTCCGGCCCACGCTCGTGCTGCTGTGCGGGCTGGCGGTTCACCCCGACACGCCTCGGCTCATCGACGCCGGGGCATCGCTCGCGGCGCTCTGGACGGACGAGCACATCGGGCTGGGTGCGGTTGTCGAGATGGTGCATATGGCCACGCTCGTGCATGATGACGTGCTCGACGAGGCCGAGGTTCGTCGTCGCGGGCGGACGGTGAACTCGCTGCACGGCAACGAGGCGGCGGTGATTCTGGGGGATTACCTGCTTGCTTCGGCGTACCACCTTTGCTCGTCGGTCGAATCGAGAGACGCGGCGCTCGCGGTGGGTGACACCGCCATGACCATGGCTTCGGGGGAGTTGCTCCAGCTGCACCATCGCGATGATCTGTCGCTCGACGAGGCGACGTATTTCGAGATTCTGGACCGCAAGACCGCGGCGTTGATCGGGTTGTCGTGCGCCTTGGGGGCGGCGGCGAGCGGGGCGGAGCGGGATCTCGTCGAAACCCTCCGCCGTTTCGGCCGCGACATGGGGGTGGCGTTCCAGATCCGTGACGATCTGCTTGATCTGATGGGCGAGGAATCGGTCATCGGCAAGTCGGTCCGCCGTGATCTGGCCAAGGGCAAGCTCACGCTGCCGCTGATCCACACGCTGGCCAACGCCGATCCGCGTGTTCGGGGGGACGTTCTGGACACGATCCGCGGGCTTGACGAGAACCGATCGCAGGGGATGGACGCGGCCGTGGATCAGCTGGTGGCCACGATGCGTGATTTCGGGTCCATTGAATACGCCAAGGCGACCGCGGCGGATCTGGTCTCGCGGGCCAAGTCGTCGCTCGCCGTGCTTCCGGATTCTCCGGTGCGTCGGTTCATCGAATTCTCTGCGGACGCGGTGGTGACACGGCGGTTCTGATACGGAAGCCGAGAGAATTCGTGTGCGTGAACCAGGCCCGGACGCGGGACGGATGTTTTCTTTTGATCGATGGGATTGCCGCGTGTGGTGCTCCGGGTGTTGGTTCGAGCTGGCGCTCGTGCCTCTCCCCGCGAGGCGGGGAGAGGGAGGGAGGTGTCGGTGTGCTTGGGGTAGGTGGAGCATCCGACGCTTCGCAGGCTCAGCGTCGGCGTCTGGTCGAGACGGGAACACGAGGCAGTGGAGTTTGGTCGAGAAATCCCTCGCTTCCGCTTGGGCCTCTTTTGGGAATGAGAGATGGAGATGGGGAAGAGACGGGCTGGAAGCCCGTCCCACCGAGGTCAAGGAGATGAAGGAGATAGAGCGACGGGCTGGAAGCCCGTCCCACGAGATGGAGGAGGGAGAGGAGAGAGGAGAAAGCCCCTCACCCCGGCCCTCTCCCCGCGAGGCGGGGAGAGGGAGGGAGGTGTCGGCACGCTTGGATAGGTGGAGCATCCGACGCTTCGCAGGCTCAGCGTCGGCGTCTGGTCGAGACGGGAACACGAGGCAGTGGAGTTTGGTCGAGAAAGCCCTCGCTTCCGCTCGGGCCTCTTTGGGGAATGAGAGATGGAGATGGTGAAGAGACGGGCTGGAAGCCCGTCCCACCGAGGTGATGAAGGAGATGGAGTGACGGGCTGGAAGCCCGTCCCACGAGAATGAGGAGGGAGAGGAGAGAGAAAGCCCCTCACCCCGGCCCTCTCCCCGCGAGGCGGGGAGAGGGTGGCGAGAGGACCCGGCTCTCGTTCCAGAACACACGAGAATCTTCTGGAATCCGCATGAGCCTTCTCCCGGTGGTTCTTTCCGTAGGCCGAAGGAGCGTGTCCGGGTTCGCGGGTTCGCCTGATCGCGGCATCGGCGACGGGCGGGGGCCTGTCTTGGGCGTCGACACGCCCTAACCTTGCGAACCATGCCCGAAACATCCGAGATCCCCGATCTGATCGAAGAACTCCGCTGGCGGGGCCTGCTCCACCAGTGCACCGACGAAGCCGGTCTGCGCGAACACCTCGCGACCGGCACGCGGAAGATTTATTGCGGCTTCGACCCCACCGCCGACAGCCTGACGATCGGGAATCTGGTCCCCGTCATGCTGCTCGCGCATGCCAAGCGGGCCGGGCACGAGCCGATCGTGGTCATGGGCGGGGGCACGGGTCTCATCGGTGACCCCTCCGGCAAGAGCGCCGAGCGGACACTGATGACACCCGAAACCGTCGCGGCGAACATCGCCGGGCAGCGTCCCATTTTCGATGCGGTTCTCGGGGCGGTCGGGGGGCCGGCGCACGCCGTGGTCAACAACCTCGACTGGCTCGGGGGTTTGGGTTACATCGAGGCGTTGCGGGATATCGGCAAGCATTTCAGTGTCAACATGATGATGCAGAAGGAGTCGGTCAAGGCCCGTCTCGAAAACCGCGAGCAGGGGATCTCGTACACCGAGTTCTCGTACATGATCCTTCAGGCTTACGACTTCGCGTATCTGTACGGAGATCGGGGCGTTACCGTGCAGGTCGGCGGGTCGGATCAGTACGGGAATATCGTGGCCGGCGCGGACCTCATCCGTCGCATCGAAGCGCAGAGCGGTGTCGAGAGCGCGGACGATACTCACCCGGCCGTCTTTGGGCTTACCGCCCCGCTCGTCACCAAGGCCGACGGTGGCAAGTTCGGGAAGACCGAAACCGGGGCCGTGTGGCTCACCGCCGATCGCACGAGCCCGTATGCCTATTTTCAGTTCTGGCTCAACGCCACTGACGATGATGCCCGCAACTGGATCAAGGTTTTTACATTCCTCGACGAGCCGACGATCAACGGTCTGATCGCCCGGCACGAAGAGGCCCCGCACAAGCGTGAGCTTCAACGCACGCTCGCCCGTGAGGCCACCCGCATCCTCCACGGTGCAGGCGCGATGGAGCGTGCCGAGGCCGCGGGCAAGGCTCTGTTCAGCGGCGATCTTTCGGGTCTTGACGAGGCGACGCTCGGCGAGGTCTTCGCCGATGTGCCTTCCAGCACGCACAGCAAGGCGGATCTTGAAGGCGAGGGTGTCGATCCGGTTGCGCTGCTCAAGACTGTGGGGCTTGCATCGAGCAACCGCGAGGCGCGCGAATTTCTGTCCAGCGGCTCCGTTTCGATCAACGGGGAGAAAATCGGCGTTGAGACGCGGCTTGTGTCATCACACCTGCTGCACGGGTCGGTGATGGCGATCCGGCGTGGCAAGAAGAAATGGCATCTGGCGAGATGGGCCTGACGCCTGTTCCGGGTGCTCATACTGCCTATTCAACAAGTGTCAAGTGCTTTCTTCGGTTTTCTTCTTGACAGGAAGGCGTTGCGTATGTCAAACTAGAGATCCGGGAGTTCTCCCGGTTGCTTTTTTGTTGTGTGCAACCAGGACGTCCGTATGAAGCCGCCAAGGAAAGGGGCAACGTATGTATATTGTTTCGCAAGTGCTCGCGAGGAAGCAGGACGCCGGTACGCGTCGGGTCGCCACAGTCTCGCCCAGGACCACTGTGCTTGAAGCCGCCCGGCTCATGAACGATCAGAAGATCGGATCGCTTGTTGTTTGCGGTGATTCGGGCGAGGTGCTCGGCATCATCACCGAACGGGATTTTCTCCGCCGTGTGATCGCGGCGGAGAAGAACCCGGCGAGCACGTCTGTCGAGGAGGTGATGACGCGCGATGTGCTCACGTGCACGCCCGAAACTCGTCTCGATGAGATCCGCGTGACGATGCGTGAAAAATGCATCCGGCATATGCCCGTCGTCGGTGCGGATGGCTTGGTCGGGATGATCTCGATCGGGGATCTCAACTTCGCCCGTTCGCAGGTGCTTACCGAACACGTCGAACAGTTGGAGGCTTATATCCGTTCCGCCTGAGCCGAGGCTGGGGCTGTGTTCACGTGGATGGGTTGTCAAACCGACGGTTCTGGTGCTCGGTGTCTGATTGATTGAGAAGCACGCTCCGGTGCGGCTGGGTCGGGCAGCGGGCACTCATGCGTCCGGTGGCGGTTGTTCCCGCACGTCGGTGAAGGCATCGAGGATGGCGCGGCAGGCGCCGGCGGGGTCGTCGGACGAGCAGACGGCCGAGCAGACGGCCAGCCCGCGGGCGCCGGCGCGGACGAGTTGCGGGGCGTTTTCGGGGGTGATGCCGCCGATGCAGAGGTGCGGGATGTCCGCGAGTTCTTCATCGGCGAGCAATGCGCGGAGGTAATCCGGGCCGGGGGTTTCGTGTTTCGGCTTGGTGGTGGAGGGGAACATGGGCCCGAGGCCGAGGGATGAGGCGCCGGCGTCGACGGCGCGGCGTGCGGTTTCGATCGACGAGGTGGAGACGCCGACGGGGATGTTGTGGCCCGCGACGGCGCGGACGTCGGCCGGAGAGAGGTCGTGCTGGCCGACGTGGACGGCGTCCGCCCGGCTGAGCAGCGCGATATCCGGCCGGTCGTTGATGACGGCCCAGACCCAGCGGGGGGCGGCGCGGGTGATCTCGACGAGTCGGCGTGCGCGGCGGAGGCGTTCGCGGTCGGGGATGTCTTTTTCTCGCAGCTGGAGGGCGTCGGCGCCGCCCTCGATGGCGGCCTCTACGGTGCGCTGCCACGGGTGGTTGCACAGCGCCTCGGTGATCAGGACGCAGAGGCGCCATTGCGGGGCGCGGGGGCGCAGGCCGGCCGAGACGAGGCGGGCGAGTTCATAGGTTTCGTATCGGAGCGATTCGAAAGCCGACGCGTCGGCGCCGAAGGATTTGGCCAATTCCTCGATGACGCGGAGGGCTTGTGTGGCTCTTCCCGAGGCGGCGCGGGCGATCTCGGCGAGGTCTTCGCGTCGGTATTCGCCGGGGGTCCGGGTGTCTGTTCCGACGTCGCCCGGGGTGTCGCGAGCGGCGAGGCCGGGCGCCGTGGGGAGGGCGCGGACGGTCTCGGTAAGCGTGTGTCGTGCGGCTTTCGTGCGTGCGGCGAGTTGGGCGTCTTCGATGGCGAATCGTGCGATGTCCTCGATGACGCGCAGGCCCTCGGCGGCGCGGTTGGAGTTGGCGTCGATGATCCTGGCTCGGGTGCGCACGGCTTTTGGGGTCCTCGGGTGGGTGGTCCGCGGGTGTCGCGTGCGCCAGAATAGACCATGGCCGACCCGTACGCCATCGAGCCCGAGCCTTCGTCGCCCAGGCTGCCCGGGCAGACGGTGCTTCGTGAGGACGAGGACGCGGTGCTCGACGCGCTGGCGGCGGATATCTACGTGCACGCGCTGGACTGCGTGCGGCGGTTCGGGGATTTTCACATCGCGATCGGGGCGGGGCGGTTCGAGCAGCGGTTGTGTGTCCGGCTGATGACGGACCCGGCGGTCCGGCTGCTGCCCTGGAACCGGGCGCATCTGTGGGCGGTGCGTGCTCGGCGGGGGGCCGACGGGGTGACGGATTTCCGCGAGATCGTGGAGCTGCTGGCCGATCACGCGGGTTTGCCGGAGGGTCGCGTGCACGAGCCGGTGTTGGTGGGGGGGGATCACGCGTCGGCGTATCAGGCCGAGCTGCGCGAGGCGCTCGCGTGGCGTGAGAAGGGGCACGACCGGCTGGACGTGGTGGTGTTGACGCTCTCGCCGAGCGGCGCGGTGGAGGGGATTGCGGATGCGGGAGATGATGATGGCGGCGGGGCGCTGGTCGTGCCGACGGGGGATACGGTCGGGGTGTCGATGTCGGCGGCGTTGGTGAATTCGGCGCGGATGGTGGCGATCGCGGCGACCGGCGCGGGGGTGGCGCCCGTTCTGCGGGAGGCGGACCGGGGTTCGATCCCGGGCGGGGCGGTGCGTCCGATCGGTGGGGCGCTGCGCTGGTACATTGATCGGCGGGCGTACCCCGGCTGAGTGTTTATGGCAGTTTATTCGATCGAACCCAATCCGCGGATCACGTTCGGTGTGCGCTACGCCGACGAGCATCTTCTGATCGTGCAGAAGCCGCCGCGGCTGGTGACACAGCCCGGGGTGGGGCATGAGCACGACACGCTGCTGAACGGATTGTTCGCGGTGTACGGGCCGGCGTTGCAGCGTCTGGGGCGGGGGCGGGATTTCGGGCTGGTGCACCGGCTGGACCGCGATACGAGCGGTGTGCTGGCGGTGGCGTTGAGCGCCGAGGCGTATGACGGGCTGCGGGCCGCGTTCGCGTCTCGCCGGGTTCAGAAGTATTACTGGGCGGTTTCGCACAAGGCACCGCGTGAGCAAGCGGGTGTGATCAAGCGTCCGATCGTGGAGCAGGAACGCCGCAAGTCGCGGTACACGTCGGAGAAGATCGCCCGGCTGTCGCCCGGTGGCAAGCCTGCGGTGACGGCGTATCGGGTGCTGGAGTCCTCGGCGCTCGCGGCGTTGATCGAGGCGAGGCCGGTGACGGGTCGGCTTCACCAGATCAGGGTGCACCTGGATTCGGTGGGTGCGGGGATTCTGGGGGATCGGCTGTACGGCCCTTCACGGACGAGCGAGGCTTCGCATCGGCTGGCGTTGCATGCGCATCGGCTGGTGCTGGATCATCCGGTGACGGGCGAGCGGGTCGATGTCACGTCGCCATTTCCGAAGGATCTGCGCGGGCTGCTGCGTCGGCTGGATCTGCACCGGCCCGATCTCGAGTCTGGGTGAAGTGGATCGCGGCTGGTGTATCCCGGGGCTGGATCGGGAAAGCCCTCGCTTCCGCTCGGGCCTCTTTGGGGAATGAGAGATGGAGATGGGGAAGAGACGGGCTGGAAGCCCGTCCCACCGAGGAGGAGGAGATGAGATAGAGACGGGCTGGAAGCCCGTCCCACTGTTCAGACTTGGGACATAGGTAACACCCGTTCGTACAGATGGGTGACGGTTGGT
>JALWOY010000008.1 GCA_027083355.1 Phycisphaerales bacterium
GGGCGGGGGTCGGGTTCGCGGGCTACACGCTGGCGGTGCGGTCGTGCATGAAGGGCTACGGGGCGATGGAATCGTTCGCGGCGATCAGCCAGTACACGGCCGGGGCGATGATCGTGCTGATGCTGATCCTGGGCCGGGACGCGGGCGTGCACGCGCTCGACATGCCGCCGGCGCGGTTCGGGCTGTTCATGTTGAGTTCCGTGATCGGGATCGCGATCTGCCATGTGTTGTATTACATCTCGATCGCCCGGCTGGGGGTGACGGTGTCGAGCGGGGTGATCCAGTTGCAGCCGTTCTGCGTGGCGACGCTGTCGTATGTCATCTTCGGCGAGGTGCTGACGGGCGTGCAGTGGGTCGGCGGGGCGGCGGCGGTGATCGGGGCGATCACGATGCTGGTGGTCCAGCACCTCGTGCAGTCGAAAATGAAACCCGCGGCACACCCCGAGGCGGAAGAATTCGCGGAACTCCCCCCCGACCAGATCGCGGCGGCGGTGGTGGCAGAAGAAGGCTGATCCCGTACAAATCACCTGAAAAATGAGGCCCGAGCGGAAGCGAGGGCTTCCCCTCGCAGACGGGGAGAGAAAGGAAGGTATCGGTGTGTTGGTGTGGATCGGGGGAACAATCCGACGCTTCGCATGCTCAGCATCGGCGTCTGCTTGATCGAGAAGCACGACCCCGCAAGGCTGGATGATGGAACAGTGAGGAGGGGATTTGATGGGAAGCCTCGCTTGCGCTCGGGCCTCTTTCTCACGGTGCATGGAGGGGCGGGCCGGCCATACACTTGGGCATGACCACCACGACCACCGAACCGGGGCTGGCGCCGCTGGAGATCGCCGGCCGGACCTTCGACAGCCGGCTTTTCGTCGGCACGGGCAAGTACGCCACGTTCGAGCTGATGCAGCGGGCCCTCGACGCCTCGGGGTGCGGGGTCGTCACAGTCGCCGTCCGGCGCGAGCGGCTCGTCAACGACAAGGGCGAGAGCCTGCTCGATTTCATCGACACGTCCCGCTACACCATCCTGCCCAACACCGCGGGCTGCTTCGACGCCGACGACGCGGTGCGTGTGGCGCGGCTGGGGCGTGAGCTGCTCGACCAGCTGGGCAACCCGGGCAAGGACTGGGTCAAGCTCGAGGTGCTGGGCGACAAGAAGACGCTGCTGCCGGACCCCGTCGGCACGATCGAGGCGACGAAAACACTGGTCGCCGACGGGTTCAACGTGCTGGTCTACACGAGCGACGACCCGATCTCGGCGTTGCGGATCAAGGACGCCGGGGCCGCCGCCGTGATGCCCGCGGGCAGCCCGATCGGCTCGGGGCAGGGCGTGCTGAACCGCAACAACATCGTGCTGTGCCTCGAACTGCTCAAGCAGGGCGACGCCGATTTCCCGGTGATCGTCGACGCGGGCGTGGGGTCGGCCAGCGACGTCAGCCTTGCGATGGAACTCGGGGCCGACGGGGTGCTGCTCAACACCGCGATTGCACACGCGGACGACCCGGTGATGATGGCCTGCGCGATGCGCAAGGCGTGCGAGGCGGGCCGGCAGAGCTACCTCGCGGGGCGGATCGCCAAGAAGATGTACGCGACGGCGTCGAGCCCGATGGAGGGGGCGATCTCGTATATCCCGGGCGAATAATCGGGTGCGATCAGCCCGATCGGCGGCCGGCGTCGCGCTCGGCCCGCATGGCGGCGCGTACCCCCGCGATCTCGTTGACGCGCAGCAGCAGGATCAGCCCGACGAGAAAGAACCCGGTGAAGATGAGCATCGAGACGGTGTCGCTGATCCAGGCGCGGGCCTGTCCGAAGACGGCCACGCCGACAACCCCGGCGAACTTGTAGCTCATGCCCCAGAGGCCGAAGAACTCTGCGGTTTTGTGCTTCGGGGTGAACCGCCCCACCATCGCTCGGCTGGCGGCGCCCGCGCCCCCGAGGGCGAACCCGATGCCGTTGCCGACGATCCAGAAGAGGGACTCGGGGCGTGACGCCGCGGGGATCATGGTCAGGATGGTCAAACCCGCGGCGCTGGCGATCCAGACTGAGAGGTAGATGATGATGGTGCGTTTGGCGCCGATGCGATCCTGGAACTTTGCGGTCCACGCCGATGCCAGCCCGGCGGTGATCGTCAGTTGCAGAACGAACAGCACGAGTCGGGTCTGCGTGAAGCCGAAATCGCGTGCGATCATCCCCGCGAAGTAGACGATGGTCTGGATGCCGAGGGCGTAGACGAAGAACGCGACGAGGAACCGGATCAGCTGTCGGAACCGGGCGGCGTGGCGCACGGTCTGGGCGATGCGTTCGAATGCGACGCGGACGACACCGCGGCTGCGGGCTTCCGGGTCGTGCGGTGGTGCCTCGCGCAGGACGATGGCCGGGGGGATGATGCCGGCGAGAAACCAGACACCGGCGAGGACGAACAGTGGCCTCCAACGCTCGACCCCGAGTTTGAACGCGAGCATGGCCGCGGCGGTGATGATCAGCAGCAGCAGCGCGCCGACGTAGCCCATGGTCCAGCCGGTGGCGGAGATCCTCCCGACGTTTCTCGGCGTGGAGATCTCGGGCAGGAAACTCGCCAGGAAGTTTTCGCCGATCTGGTACAGGAAATTCGCCGATACGAACAGCACGATGGCCGGCAACACCATGCCCGGCCCGAGCAGCGCGAGGGTGCATGTCAGCACGGCGCAGGCGAGGCCCGTGCCGATGAGCATCTTTTTCTTGATCCCGAATCCGTCTGCGGTGGCGCCGAGGACGGGGCTCGCGAGGACCACGAGCAGCAGGCTGCCGGACCCGATCGCCGACCACAGGGCGGTGCCGCGTTGCTCGTCACCCACGATGATTTCGCGGAAGTAGATGGGGAACAGGAGGGTGATAATGAGGAGGGTGAAGGACTGGTTGGCCAGGTCGTACAGCCCCCACGCGAACACTTCTTTCGGGTTGTCGAGGCCTCGGAATGGATTGAGTTTCACGGCATCACCATAACGCGGGGCGGGCGGCTCAGGCGCAGGCCTGCTCGGTCCGTTGCCTGCAGGACCGGGCGTCTTCAAGCGAACGCGCGAGATGATCCATCATGGGGGCGCGTTCGCTCTCGGGGAGCAGCGGGAGATTGACCCGGACGTTCCACCCGGCGGAGGCCGCAGCCCCCTCGGCGATCGCCGCCGCGACGGCCAGATCGCTGCGGAGGTGCGGGTTGGTGATTCCCACGAGGCGTTCGACCAGCCCGAGCAGTTCGAGGGCGAGATCGAGGACCTCCCGGGGCGCGGCGACCGCCCGTCGGACGGCCCCCGGTTCGTCCGCGACACGGCGCGGGTCGTCGGCGTCGAGTTTCATCAGGGCGTTGAGGTCGGCATAAGCCGCGGCGTCTTCGTCCCCGAGCGCAAGAAACGCGCCCCGCATCTCTTTGAGCCGATCCGCGGTTCGCCGGAGCGTCTGTCGATGGGGTTCGAGAGATTTTTTCCCGACCGAGTACGCCACCACCATCGAGGCGAGTGCGGCGGCGACCCCGCCCGCGATTGCCGCGGCCGCCCCGCCGCCCGGTGCGGGGGTTTTGGAGGCGAGGTCGTCGAGGAGTGAAGCGAATGGCCGGCCGGCGAGTGGTTCCATGCCGCAACAATACCGCCGCGGCGGGTGTCGCGGGGCTATCGTGCAAGGGCAGACACGCCGGGCCGGGGCGTCGCCCCGCGGAGCGCGCCGAGAGACCCGAGCCTTTCCGGACGAGAACCGACCCTTGAGCACGCGGTGCGTCATCCCGCTGATCTTGATCCCGCTTTCGCTCGCGGGCGGTTTCGCCGCTGCGCAGGCCGCGCCCGACCGGGGCTTGAACGGTCACGGCTCGGCTGAACAACCGGGGGTCGGCGGGCTTCTTCCCGCGGTCGCTGTCCGCTGCGATGAGCCGCCGCGGATCGACGGGGTGCTCGACGACGCGTCGTGGGGCCTGGCCCGTCCGGTCGATGATTTCACACAGTCGAACCCGGTGCCGGGCGATCCGCCGACGGAGCGGACCGAGTTCCGCATACTGTACGACGACCGGAACATCTACATCGGCGTGCGGTGTTTCGATGACGAACCGGGGCTGATCCTCGCCCGGCAGACCCGCCGCGACCGGGGCACGCAGGGCGACGACGGGGTGTTCATCTCGATCGATTCCAACAGCGACAAACGGACGGGGTTCTTCTTCGATGTCGGCGCCGCGGGCTCGCGCACGGACGGCCTCATCGACAACGACCGGAGCATCGGCAGCAGCTGGGACGGCATCTGGGAGGCAAAGACGAGCATCGACGACGGGGGATGGTCCGCGGAGATCCGTATCCCGCTGGCGACCATCACCTTCGACACCGACCGCCCCTGGGGGTTCAACATCGCGCGGACCATCGGCCGCAAACGCGAGACCGTCCGCTGGCGGAACTGGCGGCGTGAGGGGACCATTCGTCAGGTCTCGCACGCGGGGACACTCGATGGTCTCGAAGGGCTGAAGCAGGGGCGGGGGCTGACGATCAAGCCGTACGTCTCCGCCCGGCACGACATCCAGAACCACGACGTCGATGTCGTGACCGGGGCGGACGTGTTCTATCGCATCACGCCCCAGATGACGCTGACGCTGACGTACAACACCGATTTCGCGGAGGCGGAGGTCGACGACCGCGTGGTGAACCTGACGCGGTTCCCGCTGTTCTTCCCTGAGCGGCGGGATTTCTTCCTCGAAGACGCGGGGGTGTTCGACTTCGGCGGCATCTTCCGCAGCCCGAGGCCGTTCTTTTCGAGGCGTATCGGGATCTCCGGCGGGCAGCAGAAGGGCATCCTCGCCGGGGCGCGGCTGACGGGGCGGCAGGGGCACCTCCGCTTCGGGGCGATGAGCGTCCAGATGGACCACGACGACGAGCTGGGCGACAAAAACCTGTCCGTGGTCCGCATGCAATACGACGCCCTCGAAGAATCCAGCGTCGGGTTCATCCTCACCAACGGCGACCCCGCCAGGGCGGGCGACAACACCCTCGTCGGGGCGGACTTCAACTATCGCAATACCTCGGCCTTCGGCGGGGCGGGGCGGATCACCGGGGGGCTGTTCGCACAGGTGACGACAACCGATACCGTCGGTGTGCACAACGACAACAGCGACACCTCGGCCGTCGGTGGGCGGCTCGACATCAACAACGACCCGTGGGATTTCGGGTGGTTCTTCTCGAGGATCGGGGAGAACTACGACCCGGCGCTCGGTTTCGTCAGCCGGCGGGGACGCTTCGAATATAACGCCGACGCCGGGTACACGTTCCGATACAGCGAGGACGAATCGCGGCTCCGCAACATCCGGCTCGCCACGAGCATGAGCCTGTTCACCGACCTCGGCTCCGTCGTCGACACGTTCGATTACAACATCCTCTCGACCCGGTTCACGTTCCACTCGGGCGATTCGCTCAGCGGGCGGGTGTTCTTTTCCCGCGACAACCCCACCGAGCCGTTCCAGATCATCGACGGCGTGACCATCCCGGCTTCCACATACGACAACCTCGGGTTCTCGTTCAGCGCCGGGTCATCGTCCACGAGACCGATCGCCGTCAGCGGGTCCTTCACATCGCGGGGCTTTTATGCCGGGGATCGCCGGGATTACAGCGTGGGTCTCGCGCTCAGGCCGGGGCCGTATTTTTCGGCGTCGGCTTCGTATTCGATCAACGATATCGACCTGCCGCAGGGGTCGTTTGTCGTGCGGCTGTTCTCGATGCGGGCGTCGGTGCAGTTCACGCCGGACCTGTCGTGGGACAACACGGTGCAGTGGGACAACCAGTCCGACCAGCTCGGCCTCAACAGCCGGGTGCGGTGGGAATTCCGCCCCGGGCAGGAGCTTTTCGTCGTCTACAACGAGGGCTTCGATGTCAACGGGTACACGTTCACGTCTGTCCGGCAGGCGTTGACGATCAAACTGGGGCTGGCGTTCCAGTTCTGAAAGGAACATCCGAACCCGTTCGGTGCGGTGCCGGGGGTCATTCTGCTCACAGCTTCTTCAACGCGTCCACCAGCGCGTCGATGTGCTCGTCCGTGTGTGCCGCCGACATCTGGATGCGCAGCCGGGCCTGGCCCTCCGGCACCACCGGGTAGCCGAACCCGATGACGAACACGCCGAGCTCCAGAAGCCGTTTGCTCATCGCGATCGCCTCGGCCGTTTCACCGATGATAATGGGCAGGATCGCCGTCGGGCTGTCGAGCACGTCGAACCCGGCGTTCTTGATCTTGTCCCGGGCGGTTTCGACGTTGTTTTTCAGCCGGGTGACGAGTTGCGGCTCGTCCATCACGATCTCGATCGCCTTGTTGGCGCTGCACGCGATGGTCGCGGGCAGGGCGTTGCTGAACAGCGTGGGGCGCCCGCGCTGGATGAGCAGCTCGATGCCCCGGCTCGTGCCGGCGACGAACCCGCCGGCGCCCCCGCCGAGGCCCTTGCCGAGCGTGCCGGTGAAGAAGTCGACCTGCCCGATATCGTTCTGGCCGATCATTCCGAAGTGTTCGTGGGTGCCGCGGCCCGTGCGGCCCATGACGCCGTGGCCATGGCTGTCGTCGACGATCAGCATGGCGCCGAACTCGTCGCACAGCACGCGCATCGCGGGCAGATCAGCGATGTCGCCCTCCATGCTGAACACGCCGTCCGTGACGACCCAGATCTGGCCCGTTACGTCGTCGTCGCCCGCGGCCTGTTCCAGTTTTTCCCGCAGGTGGGCGTAGTCCGCGTGGCGGAAGACGGTCTTCTTCACGCCCTTCTTCATCGTCGTCGCCAGTCGGATGCCGTCGATGATGCACGCGTGGTTCAGCTCGTCGGAGATCAGGATGTCGCCCGGCTCGGCGAATGTCGGGTAGATCGCCTCGTTGGCCGTCCAGCAGCTGACGAAGGTGTAGGAGGATTCCGTGCCCATGAACTCGGCGATCGTCCGTTCGATGCGTTCGTGGCACGAGAACGTACCGCAGATGAACCGGACCGAGGCCGTCCCGGCGCCGAACTCGCGCAGCCCCTCGATGCCGGCCTCGACGACGCGGGGGTCGTTGGCCAGCCCGAGATAGTTGTTCGAGCAGAAGCACAGCACCTCGCGGGCCGAGCCGTCGTCGCCGCGCAGCCGGACGATCGGCCCCATCGGGCCTTCGATGGTTCGCAGGTGCTTGTACTCGCCCTTGTGGTCCAGCATCGCGAGCACGTCGTCGGTGCGGGCGTCGAACGTCGTCAGTGAACGGGTGGTCATGGTCGCACTCCCTCGGATACGCGGCGGACCCGAGGGGCCACCGGCTCGAAGCACATTCTACGGGCCGTCGGCTCGCGCGTGCGTCAGCCCGAAACAGAGCCCCGATCTCTGCTGAACCGTCAAAGTCTGCACGCACGATCGGCCGATGCACAGAACACGCATCCAGCACGGGGGGCCATGCCCATGCGCGTCCTCGGCCTTGTGACCGCCCGCGGAGGCTCGAAGGGCTTCCCGAAAAAAAACCTCGCACGCCTCGCCGGCCGCCCGCTCGTGGTGTGGGCGTACCGCTCACTCGCCCGGCTCCGCGACGCCCACCCCGAGCTCGAACTCTTCCTGTCGACGGACGACCCCGATATCGCCGCCGCCTGGCCCGAGCATCCCGGTCGTTTCCGACCGGCGCATCTCGCCGGTGATGAGGCCTCGTCGATCGATGTGGTGAGGTATGAGCTTGGGCGGTTCGCCGAAGAGGGCCTCGCGTGCGACGCCGTCCTGCTGCTCCAGCCGACCTCGCCGCTGATCGAAACAGGCGATCTCGAAGCGATGTGGCGTCTGTACCGCGAGGGTTCAGAATCGGTCATCATCGCGGCCGAGCCGGACCACCCGCCCCAGTGGTGCTTCTCGCTCGACGATCGCGGCCGGGTCGAACCCGTACAGGACTGGGATACCGCCCCGCGGCAGCAGCACCCGGCTGTTTTCCGCCCCGCGGGCGCGTACCTGTGTTCGGCCCGATTCCTCGATCGGTACGGGGCGTTCATCGTGCCGGGCGAGACGGCGTGCGTTGTCGTCCCGAAAACCCGGGCCGTCGATATCGACGAGCCCGCCGATCTCGCCGCGGCCGAGGCGTTCCTCCGGCATACCCGCCCCGAGGCCGAGATCGACCTGGGAACGAGAATCATCGGCCGGGACTGCCCGGTGTTCATCATCGCCGAGGTCGGTGTCAACCACAACGGCGACCCCGACCTGGCCCGCCGGCTGATCGACGCCGCCGCCCGGGCGGGCGCCGACGCGGTCAAGTTCCAGACTTTCCACGCCGGAGATCTGGCGACCCCGGAGGCCGGGATGGTCGCCTATCAGCAGCGCAACCTTCGCCGCGACGGTCCGCAGGCGGACATGCTCAAAGCGCTTGAATTGCCGGAGCATGCCTTCGCCGCGTTGAAGGCGCACGCCGAGGAGGCCGGCCTCGTCTTCCTCTCGTCACCGTTCGATCTCCGCAGCGCGGAGTTGCTGTGTGAACTGGGCGTGCGTGCCTTCAAGATCGGCTCGGGCGAGCTGACGAATCACCCCTTTCTCGCTGAGCTCGCCGCGATGGGGCGGCCGCTGATTATCTCCACGGGCATGGCCACGCTTGAAGAAGTCGAAGACGCCGCGGCGGTCGTTCGCGGGCACGGTGCCCCCCCGACCGCGTGGATGCACTGCGTGTCGGCCTACCCCGCCCCGCCCGAAGCCTCGAACCTCCGCGCGATGGACACCCTGCGCCTGGCCCTCGGTTCGCCCGTCGGGATGAGCGATCACACCGCGGGCACCACCGTCGCTGTCGCTGCCGTCGCACGCGGTGCCCGGCTGATCGAGAAACACCTCACACTCTCACGCGACATGCCCGGGCCGGACCACGCCGCCTCGGTCGAACCCGCCGAATTCGCGGAGATGGTCGCGTCGATCCGCCTCGTCGAATCCGCCCTCGGCGACGGGGTCAAACACCCGGACGACTGCGAACTCGAAACGATCACCGCCGCGCGGCGATCGCTCGTCGCGGCCCGCGACCTGCCCGCGGGTCACATGCTGTCTCGGGACGACCTCGCGTGCAAACGACCCGCCAGCGGGCTCCCGCCGTCGATGCTTGAACAGGTGATCGGGCGGCGCCTGGGCCGGGCTGTCCACCAGAACGAAACCTTGACCGGAGAGGTGCTGGAAGGGCCCTGCCTCACATCCCCGGCGGCGAGAACGGCTTCCTGAGCACGCCCAAACCCAGCGGAACTGTCGCCAACGCCTCCACGATCCGCGTTCCTGCTCTCCCATCGCCATAGACGTTCTCGTACACACCCCGCCCCATCGCCAACGCCCGACGGATCGCCTCCCCGATCTCCGCCGCGTCATGCCCACAGTCGATCACGTTGCCCGACCGCTCCCGGCCCGCCTGCCGATCGCCGATATTCACCACCGGAAGCCCCAGCGTCGCCGCCTCGATGATCCCGCTCGACGAATTCCCCACCATCGCCGCCGCGTGGTGCATCGCCTGCGGATACAACCCCGGCCCGAGCGCCCCGGCGAACACCCACCCGCGCTCCCGCGCCGCCTCCCGCAGCACGCCGTTGATC
>JALWOY010000009.1 GCA_027083355.1 Phycisphaerales bacterium
GGTTCGCGGGGGAAGTGGGGGGCGTTGAGAGGTTTGGCGGGGTGGTCGATGCCGAGGGCGGTGTGTAGACCAGCCGCTCGCCCTGATCGACACGGAGGTAGGTGATCTTTTCGCGTTTCTCGTTAAGCACGACGTAGACGCCCCGGCCCGTGAAGTCGACGCGGTCGGTGTGGACATGCAGCCGGCCCTCGGTCTCGAACATCAGGACGTCGAGATCGAAATGGAGCGGCTCGTCGGTCGTCGCGGTGAGCAGTGGGGGGGTGGTTTCCGGGTCGGGTCTGTCGTCCGAGGCGGCGTACCGCCGAACACGGACGTGGCCCTTCAGCACGCCGCTCTCGGGGGTGTCTTCGCCGGCGGGGATATAGAACCGCCCCTCGTCGGCCTCGATGTACCACGCGGTCCCGTCGTCGGCGAAGAGCCAGGCCCGCGGGGCGTCGGCGTTGCGGTGGAGCGGGCCGTCCGGGTCGAGCCGGGCGACGGCGATCTCGGCGACGAGGCGGGTGGGGTCGTCCTTGTCCATGCGTTGGACGACCATCCCCTCGCCGGACTCGCCCTGCTCGCCGAGGATCTGCATGATGTCCTGCGCCTCGATCGCCGCGCCGCGGTCGTCCTCGCTGGTTTCGGTGTGGTTCGAGGAGAGGAAGAAAAACACGGCCGCGATCGCGATCGTGACAGTGACGCTCATCGCGAGGGTGATCGAGCGGGTTGACGCGCCGGGTCTCGTCGCGGCGCCGGGAAAGTCCGGGTCGCGCTGCCCGCCGGGTGGGCTGCTCATGGGCGATCGTATCCTTCGAGCAATCCCGCGAGCAGGCCTTTGCGCTGCAGCAGATATTCGACCAGTTCTCGCACGACACCCCGCCCGCCGGGCTTCGTGCCGACCCAGGCGGCGGCCTCGATCACGGGTTGCTGGGCGTCGGAAGGGGCGGCGGCCAGCCCGGCGCGGCGCATCGCCGACAGGTCGAGCCAGTCGTCCCCGATGTACGCCATCCGGTCGGTCGCCACGCTTGTTCTTTGTGCGAGTTGTTCGAGGGCGGCGCCCTTGTCGGCGACGTGGTGCATGTGGTGCGTGATGCCGAGTTCTTCGGCGCGTCGTTCGACCACGGGCCCGCCGCGGGCGGTGATGATGGCGCTGCCGAAGCCGGCCTTGTGCCAGAGCGAGAGGCCGAACCCGTCGCGGACGCTGAATCGTTTGAGTTCGCGTCCGTCGGAGTCGTAGATGATCTCGCCGGGGGTGAGCACGCCGTCGACGTCCATGACGAGCAGCTCGATCTGTTCCGCGTCGGTGTTCGTGTCGGGCTTTGCGTCGTTGCCGGCCATGGGGTGCATCATCCTATCAGAGCGTCGTCGGGCAGCGGGCCGGGTTCGGCGGTCGAGACGGCGGCGCGGAAGACCGCCCGTTCGAGCCGGCCCTGTTCGAGCGTCGCCCAGAGCGGGATGACTTTAAGCGCCCGGCGTTGGGCCATTGTGCCAAGCATGGCCTGCGGGTCATTTGTTGCAGCGTTCTGCAAGAGATCCTTTTCGGCTTTCGACAGATTTGATTCATCCTCGGCTTCGGGTTCTGCATCGGGATGTGTCGGGTGCCAGCCGCCGATGAGCAGTTCCTTTCGGCGGAGATCGAGCCGGACCGGGCGATCGTTGACGGTGTGGATCTCGACGGTTGGCTTGGTCCCGGCGAACCCGAACCGGACGATATCGACCCGTCCCGGCGCGACACGCAGATACGCGGGGTGGATGTAACTCCAGATGACGGGAAAGAGCAGCATAACGGCGATGATCGCGAGCAGGGAAGGGACGTCGATGATCCGTCGAGCCGCGAGCTGGATCAGCCCGTTGAGCAGGATGGGCCAGATCGTCATGGCGACCACGAGCCAGACCCTCGCGGATTTGTTGTCGATGTACGCCATCGCGGTTCGGCGCGTGGTCTTCCAGACACGGAAAATCTCCGGCTCGAATGCCCCCTCGTCCTCCGGAATCAGTTTTTTCATGGTTTCGATCTGATCGGGCCAGCAGATCACGTTCACGTCGGCCGTGGGGTCCATGTCGAGGGTCAGCGTGAGGGCGCTCATCGTCCGGCGGTAGCCTCGGGCCATGGCCCGTACGACCGCCACGAGCATGGCGATGGAGATGGCGGCCGCGGGCAGGACGCGTGCGGTCGGCGGCAGCCACGGGTAGTTCGCCGTGGCGAAGAAGATGATCAGGCACACGCCGACGCCGAACATGATGAGCCAGGGGATCACGGCCATCGACCCGCCCAGCAACGCCGCGCCGCCCTTGACCCCGCCCTGTGAAAAGACGACGCGTCGCCGGGGTATTGGGGGGAGATCCGGGGAGGATGCCGGGGTGGCGTCCGGGACGTGCGAGTCGGGGCCGGCGGGTTGTTGGGATGGCTGGAAACTCATTGAATCGATGTGTATCCGCGGGCGAACCGGCCCCGGGCGACCTATCATCAGCGGCCGAACACCGGCGGCCGATTCTACTGGATCAACCGGGGGCATTCGAGTCTGTCTTCAGGAGGCAAGCGACCCGATGGCCGAGACGAACAAGGCGAACAACGGCTACGGGGCCGAGCAGATCAAGGTGCTCGAGGGCCTCGAGGCCGTTCGGAAACGGCCCGGCATGTACATCGGCGGGACCGGTGTCGGTGCGTTGCACCATCTCGTCTACGAGGTTGTCGACAACTCAATCGACGAGGCGATGGCGGGCTACGCGACCACGGTCTCCGTTTCGATCGAGGCGGACGGCTCGTGCCGCGTCGCCGACGACGGGCGTGGTATCCCCGTCGATCCGGTCCGCAATGACGACCCGACGCTCGACGGGAAATCGGCCGTCGAGATCGTGATGACCAAGCTCCACGCGGGGGGCAAGTTCGGGCAGGAAGGCTCGGCGTACAAGGTCTCGGGCGGTCTGCACGGGGTGGGGGTGTCGTGCGTCAACGCGCTGAGTGAATACCTCGAAGTCGAGGTCCACCGCGACGGGAAGATCCACGCCATGCGTTTCGAGCGCGGGGTGGTGGTCGAGCCGCTGCACGTGGTCGGCCCGATCCCCGATGGCGCCCGCCCGACCGGGACCATCGTCGAGTTCAAGCCGGACCCCGAGATCTTCGAGGATACCGATTTCCGGTACGAGACGCTCGAGGCGCGCCTGCGTGAGCTGTCGTTCCTGAATCCCGGGGTGACGATCCGCCTCACCGACGAGCGTGTCGGTCCCGACGGCAAGCCCCGCGCCTCGACGTTCCGCGCCGAGCAGGGGCTGCCGGAGTATGTCGAGCACCTGATGAAGGGCAAGAACGCGGTGTCCAGCCCCGTGTTCATCCGGCGGGAGTTGCCCGAGGAGAACCTCATCTGCGAGGTCGCGCTGCAATACCACGACGGCTATTCCGAGAACGTGCTCTCGTTCGCCAACAACATCAACAACGTCGACGGCGGCACGCACGCCTCGGGGTTCAAGGTCGCTCTGACGCGGACGCTGAATAGCTACGCCCGCAAGGCCGGCATCATCAAGGACAAGGACCCGACCCCCACGGGCGAGGATCTCCGCGAGGGGCTGGTGGCGGTGGTCTCGGTCAAGCTGCCCGATCCCGCGTTCAACAACCAGCCGAAAGAGAAACTGCTCAACCCCGAGATCGAGCAGTTCGTTTCGCAGGCCGTGAGCGAAACGCTGGGCGAGTGGCTCGAGACCCACCCGGCGGAGGCGAAAAAGATCTGCCAGCGGGGCATCGTCGCCGCGCAGGCGCGCGAGGCGGCCCGCAAGGCGCGTGAGCTGACGCGTCGCAAGACCGCGCTCGACTCGGGCTCGATGCCCCACAAACTGCGGGACTGCAAGACGAAGGACGTCGACCGGGCCGAGCTGTTCCTCGTCGAGGGTGATTCCGCGGGCGGCAGCGCCACGCAGGGGCGCAATGTCGACAACCAGGCGATCCTCCCGCTGCGGGGCAAACTCCTCAACGTCGAGAAGGCCCGGATCGACAAGGTACTCGGGTTCGAGGAGATCCGCACGCTCATCAGCGCGCTGCGGTGCGGCATCGGGCCGGACTTCGACATCTCGAAGCTCCGCTACGGGCGTGTGATCATCATGACCGACGCCGACGTGGACGGGAGCCACATCCGCACGCTGCTGCTGACGTTCTTCTTCCGGCAGATGCCCGAGTTGATCCGCCGGGGGCACGTGTATTGCGCCCAGCCGCCGCTCTATCAGATCACGTTCGGCAGCGGGAAGAAGAAGCAGAGCCGGTACGTGCTCAACGAGCGTGAGCTCGCATCGACCCTGACGGAACTCGGGCTGGAGAAAGCCCGGTTGCTCGTCCGCGACATCGAGGGCTGGACAACCGACGGCTCCCGCCCGGAGAACGCCGTCGGGGGCGAGCCGAGGGTGATCCGGACCATCGAAGGGGCGGACCTGCGCCAGGCGGTCCGTCTGCTCACCCGGCTGACGGAACTCGTCCAGATCGCCGAGCGCCGGGGTGTGCCGTTTGTCGACCTGCTGGCCACGCGTCGCGACGGCGTCCTGCCCACGCACCAGGTTACCTGCGGGGCGGCGACGATCCACGCGTGGAGCGAGGAAGAAGCACTCGGGATCGTCGAAAAACGCGGCTGGCGTGTGGCGGATCTTGTCGACGAGCCGGGCGACCCGGGGGCGGACGGTTCCCCTCGGGCCGAGGGCGGCACGCCGGCGGCCTCCGGGCCCGTGGCGACGGTCCGGGAGCTACACGAGAACAAGGAACTCGCCACGGTGTTCGGGCAGCTCGACACCCTCGGCGTTTCGATCGACGACTGGGCGCTCGTGCAGGAAGAGTCCGTCACGGGTGAACGTCTCCCGACCCGGTTCGCGTGGGAGATCATCTCCTCCACGGATCGTGCTGAACAAGCCGACCCGGACGGTGAAGATGGCGCGCCCGTGTCGAGTCGTGACCGGGTGGTGGAGGCGGCGAACCTGCCCGCGATCCTGGCGACGCTGCACGATATCGGTCGTCGGGGGCTGGAGATCAAGCGGTTCAAGGGGCTGGGCGAGATGGACGCCGAGCAGCTGTGGGAAACCACGATGGACCCCGCAAACCGGACACTGCTCCGCGTGAACTGGACGCAGGCCGGCGACGCCGACGCGCTGTTCAGCGTGCTGATGGGCGAGCAGGTCGAGCCACGCCGCAGGTTCATCGAAGAACACGCCCTGGACGTGAAAAACCTCGACGTGTGACCGGGCCGATCGGTTCGAGGGGTGCAACCTCGGCTCGTCGAGCCGTATGAACGCCTCTATGCACTCTCGTTGGCCGGCTTGCCCGATAATTGTTGCGCGGGTCGTTGAGACCGCCGGGCCGGCCCGTTTCGGCGTCCGATTCGGTGGGACGTGTTGAGCCGGCGTGTGGCTCCGTCGATCGGCATAAGGAATCTCGAATCGAAGGGAGTTCCGATGGCGGGTCAGCGTGGCGGTTCCGGTGCGGGGCGGGCGAACACGCTCGGGTTGCGTGACAACGAGCTGAATCAGCTCCGCAATGAGCTCGAACAGGGGCGGGGCAGGGGCGCTGCCAACAGGGTGTATTCACGCTGGCAATACAACGCCAGCTCGGTGCCGGTGCGGATCATTCATCCCGCGGGCAACGAGATGAACGTCCGGATGGCGTGCCGGAACCTGTCCAAGGGCGGCATCGGGCTTCTCCACAGGTCGTATCTTCACCTCGGGACACGATGCGCGGTCACACTGAACCACCCGTCGAACGGCGATATCGAGATCCCCGGCGAGATCGTCCGCTGCATCCACATCAAGGGCATGATCCACGAACTGGGCGTCAAGTTCGACGAGGAGATCGATATCCGCGATTTCATGCGGCCGGACCCGCTCAACGAAGTCTTCGCGATCGAATCGATCGATCCTTCGACGCTCGTGGGAACGATCCTGCTCGTGGAAGACAGCGAGATGGACACCCGGCTCGTCAAGCATTTCCTCCGCGACACGCAACTGCGCGTCAAACACGCGGAGACGATCGAGGAGGCCGAGCAGGCGGCTATGAGCGGTGTGGGGCTGATCCTGTGTGATATCCATCTGGGCAACGAGAACGGCGGCGATCTCGTCAAGAAGCTGTACGAATCGGGGTCGTCCACGCCGCCGATCGTGATGACCAGCGCCGACACGAGCGAGTCGACACACAACCTCGTTTCACACCCCGGCGTGAAGGGTTTTCTGGCCAAGCCGTTCTCGCAGGAGAACCTGATCCGGGCCGTCGCGGAGTTCTTCTCCGAGCCCGTCGAGGGGGAGAACGGCGGGTCCCCCGGCGGCACAACGATCGATCGTCAGGTCTACGACGCCTTGATGCCGGAACTGGCCAAGACGGTGGAGAAACTCAAGCAGGCCGCCGACTCGGGCGATTCTCCGAGCGTGCTTTCCCTGCTTATGCAGCTGAAGGGCGTCGCGCCGCTGCTCGGCCTATCGGACCTGGCGATGCTGCTCGAAACGATCACGATCCAGATGTCGATGTCGCCCGATATCGAGGCGGTGCGGGAGCAGATCGCAGAAGTGGTCGAGTGCTGCAAAAAAGCGGCTTCGGGTGCCTGAAGCGGGGGAGTCGCACGAACCGCCGGGTCGGGCGGATTCCTATTTTCGTGATCACGAGGGGATCAAGCCGGAGGAACCGGACGACATCGACGATGGGGCACGGGTTGAGGAGGCGTTGTGACGGGGCGTTCCGATCGGACAGCGAGTGAGCGGGCCAGGCTGAACTCGCTCAATCTGTCGAGCAAGAAGCTCGAACAGGTTCTCGACCTGCTCGACCGAGGGGCGGGCCGGGGTGTGAACGCGGGCCGCATCGATGCCCGCTGGCCCTTCCGTCAGGCCTCCGTCCCCGTGCAGATCGAGCACCCCGGCGGGTCGTGCGTCGAGGTCCGCATGGCCTGCAGGAATCTGTCGAAATCAGGCATCGGTCTGCTGCACAACGGATACATCCATAACGCCACGCGCTGTGTTGTTTCTCTTCCCCATCCCCAACACGGGGATGTCCCCGTCGCGGGCGAGGTCGTCCGCTGTCAACACCGCGGGGGCGTGCTGCACGAGATCGGCGTGCGTTTCGATCACGAGATCAACCCCCGGAACTACATCAGGCCCAACCCGTTGCGTGAATTGTTCGCGGTCGAGCGTGTCGATCTGCCTTCGCTCCAGGGGAACGTGCTCTATATCGAGCCGAACGGGCTGGACGCCCAGCTGTTCAAGCATTTCATCCGAGAGAGCAAGATCAATCTCCGCCTGACCGCGGATTACGACGAGGCGGTCGAGATCGCCCGGGGCGGGGTCGATCTGATCCTGAGCGAATTCCGGCTCGGCGAGAACACGTGCGAGGACCTCGCGATACTTCTGCGTGCGGAGAACATCGCCACCCCGATCCTGATTTGCAGCAACGATTACGGCGGGCATGTGCTGGAGCTGATCGACGGCCGACGTGTGCAGGCCTATATCCGCAAGCCGCTCGATCAGGAGAAAGCGGGCAGAGCGCTGGCCGAATTCCTCACCGCCGAAAAGGGTGATATGAAAACGTCCTTCGGCGAAGTGGACGGAGAGCTTCTCCGGGCGATCCGCCCCGAGCTGATCCGCTGCGCCAAGGCGATCGAGAAAGCCGTCGAACGGAACCAGCCCATGGAAGTGCTCGGCACCTGCATGCAGCTGCAGAGCAGCGCCGAGTCGATCGGGATGGGCGAGCTCAAATGGGAGATCGACACCGTTGTCGGGCACATCTCGGAAAAGATGGAGCTGAAGGGCGTCGCCGTCGAGATCCAGCAGATCATCAAACGCTGCCGGGCGGCGTGAACCCTCCGGGGGGCGGCGTTCACCGCACGCCGAGCCGCGACAGCGCGATCATCCACCACCGCGCCGCGTGACGCCGGCCCGAGGGTCTGCTCATCAGCCGATCGAATCCGCCCGTGTGTGTGGGCTTGGCGGGGATGCGTGGATAGCGCGTGCTGCTGCGGAGCGCGATCGTGAGCCAGGCGGAATGCTCCGCCCGATAGCGCGCGCCGGCGTCCAAGATCTCGCCCCGTTTCCAACTCCCGAGCCGCATGGTGCCGCAGTGTACCCGACGCGCCGACGTCCGAAAAGGGGCTTGGTGACAGGCTCGAATCGGGGTGCCGCTGGCCCGGGATCCGATTATGCCGCGCACGCCGTCGGTGAATCGGTCGCGTCAAACGCCATCCATTGGTCTTCGATCGATCCGAATGGGATCTTTCTCCGTAGAGGTATGCGGGACCCCCCGCATCAGCGGACCGGCGACGTGACAGAGTCGCAGATCGGAGGGCGCCATATGTTCCGGCCCAGTTCCTTGGCGACAATCCTGTGTGCCAGCACCATCCTGAGCGCATCCGTCCACGCCGATGATCTCCTCCGGCTCTGGGGCATCGACGCCGACGACGCCCAGCTCTTCGCCATCGACGACGTGAACAACCCACAGGCGACGTTCAGCGATCTCGGCCCGATCTATACAGACACCGGTGTGTCCGCCGAGCCGATCACGGGAGAGATCCGGGCGTTCACCGTTGTCAACACGTTCGATGCTTACGCCGTCGTCAATGGTGATGTCGGCGACAAGCCCGGCCCCGTGCTTATCCACATCGATTTGGAACAGGTCGAGGTCGGCGTCCCGGTCGTCGCCGAGGTGATCGGTTCGATCGCCGACGCCGGGTGGAACAAGGCGTGGACCATCACCGGCATCGCGGGTGATCCGCTCTACAACGTGATGTATGTCCTGTCCGCTGATGACAACCCCGAGACCAACGACCGCCTCACGCGCATCCACGCCGACAACAAACGCAGAATCCACGCCGAACCGATCGGCGAGATCGCGTGGCAGCGGGGCGGCGTGCGCATGGGTTCGGACATCAGCCTGGGGCCCGCGGGGTTGCTGCTCGTCGCCGACGAAGCGCAGGGACGCGTCGTCATGGTCGAGCCCGAGACCGGCGCCATCCGGGGCGTGCGGCTCGAGGGTGTCCGCGTCGACACCGACACCGCCCGCTACGCCGGTATCGCATGGGACGGCTACAACGACCGCACCGCGCTGTTCGACCGGAACACGGGCATGCTCGTCGTCGACGACCGCACGCACAACTCGATCTCCGCGTTCGAGCTCACCTCGGCCGGTGTCACCAACGCCGAAGGGCTCGAATTCGTCTTCCGTCCCACGCCCCCCGGCGAGGGCGGCGGCGCGGCGTCGAGCAACATGCGGCACGTCAACAACATGCCGCGGAACCAGGACTACGGCTCGCACGCACGGATCAGGCCGAACCCCTCGGGCGGCGGCGGGGGTTCAAGCCCGATCGATCTGGCGGATCTGCTCAACAACCCGAACGACGATGCGGCGGATGATCCGACGTCCGACACCGCCGACGATCTGCCGGATGATCCGTTCAACGACCCGGCCGACAATCCAGCCGATGATCCGCCGGGTGACGATCCCGGCGACGACCCGGCCGACAACCCGGTGGTGCCGGCGCCCGGCGCGATCTCGGTGCTGGGTCTGGGTGCTGTTGCCGGTTCGCGACGCCGCCGGAGACGGTGCACACGAGACGGCTGAACCCCGGATCAGTCCGGATCGAACGAGCCGCGACCGTCAGGGAGCGGTTTTCTTGAAGCACCCCATGACGAACCACCACAACCCTGGTCCGATTCGCCTTCCGTAAGAAACCCGATCCGGGTTCCGTCCCGCTCAGGGGCACCCCGCGCTGAACGCCGTGACAAACGCCCCGATGTCCTGCAGATCGAACACCCCGAACGGCTCGGCGATATCCGCGATCGGGTTCTGGCTGATGAACCCGATCGTGAACGCGTTGATGTCCTGGAGGTCGAGCACGCCGAACGGTTCGGAAAGATCCGCCGCGTTGCAGGGCCCGGACTGCGCCGCGTTCAACTGGAAATCGACGAAGACCGGCCTGTGGTCCGATGCGAACGAAGACGTGACCGTCGGCGCGGGGTACGGGAACGTCCGCACGGGCGCGGGCAGCTGGTCCACGCCCGGCACCGAAGACGATTCGAAGATCACCTGCCGCACGACGTTGCTCACGATGCTGTCCTGCCAGGCGATGTAGTCGAGTTTCGAGCCGCCGCGCGAATCGCCCGACCCCGAGAAGAAATCGACCGCGTTGTCGTAGACCGCGTCGGACCTGTCGCGGTCGGTCCCGTCGGTCCCGCCCGTGTTCTGAGCGCGGACCATCCATTCCGCGGGTCCCTTGCGGCCGTTGCTCTGCTCGTCCTCGTTCCAGTCTCCGCCCCAGATGACGGGCGTGTTCGCGGGGAGAATCGTCACGGGGTTCGGGAAGATCATCGCCCCGTTGGGGTTCGGCGTGCCGGTCCCCGCGCCGTTGAACAGATAATCGACGTAGTACGCCACCCGCTGGCTCTCGGCGAGCCGCTGGGCCTTGTCGTCCGACCCGCTGCCGGCCTTGAGGTGCCCGTTGCCCACGACCAGATCGCCGTCGTATGTCCCGTCCGGCAGGTCGATCTCGGCGAACTGATACCCCCGGATGACGTTGCCCGTCGTGGCGTACGCGTCGTCGATCACGAGGAAGTTGCTCTCCGTGGCGGAACCGTCGCCATTGAGATCGGCGAACGGGAATCTCGACAGGATCACGTTGCGGTTGAAACTGTCGCTGACCTCGCAGACGAACACGTTCGGCAGGTCATACCCCGGCGCGTACTTCTGCACGTACGACGTCACCGACCCGCCCATGAAAGGGTCGGACCCGCCATGGAAGAACAGATCGAATACGGTCTCGAGCTCCGAGACCGAATCGACGCACCCGAAGCACCCGTTGTCGGCCGTTTCCTGCAGAATCAGGATGTCCGGCTGCAGCCCCGCGACGATCCGCACGAGGGCATTCCAACTGTTGATCGAATCCGTCTTGATCGCCTCGGTCCGGATCCCGTCCTGCACGTTCCACGTCATCACGCGGATGTCGTCGGGGTCCGACTTGCCCCACATCCCGTTGTTCGGGTCCCACTGGGCGTCGGCGAACGGGGCGGCGAAAACAAGCGGGCAGGCCAGCAGTGCGGCACGTTTGAGCATGGCGATTCTCCGTCGGGAAAACACCGGAAACGGTGAATGAAGAAGCGCCCGGACCTTCCGACCCGGGCGCTCAGGGTTCGGCACAGACCAATCCGGCTGTCACCGCCGGACGGTTTCATGCATTACGGGCAACCGGCGAGGAAGTTGTTCACGAACGCGCTGATGTCCGAGAGGTCGAAGATGCCGTCGCCGTTGATGTCCGCGACCGGGTCGGCCGACAGGAACCCGCTGACGAACGCGCTGATATCGCTCAGATCGAGCACGCCGAACGGCTCGGCGATGTCGGCCGGGTTGCAACCCTGCGGGCCTTCGACGTAGTACCCGACGTAGAGCAGGGCGTTGTAGGCCTGGTCCGGGCTCGCCGGGTCGTTGCCGGCCCCGGTCGGGTCCTCATAGACATCGTCGCCGTTGACGTCATAGACGATGTTCGCGCTGAGCACCACACCGCCGTTGGTGATCGGGTCGGCGTTGTCCACGCCGGTCAGATCGGTGTCGTCCCAGCCCCAGGTGCGGGCGTTGTTGTGGTCCATCGCGCCGGGGGAGAGCACGC
Source organism: Phycisphaerales bacterium (assembly GCA_027083355.1). Classification (GTDB taxonomy): domain Bacteria; phylum Planctomycetota; class Phycisphaerae; order Phycisphaerales; family UBA1924; genus UBA1926. The sequence continues at coordinate 11,580 of JALWOY010000009.1, forward strand.
CGGAACCGTTGCTGTTGGCGACCAGCTGCATGAACTGGATCTGCCAGCGGGTGCCGGAGTTCATCCCGAAGAACGTCCGCCCGAGTTCGAGCACCAGCTCGAGCTCGTAGCCGTACGAGGGCGTCGAGCCGGGCATCTCCTTGAGCACGCCGCGGACGAGCACCGTGTCGAAGTCGATGAACGGGTCGCCCGTGTCCGGATCGATCTTGTCGAGGGCGGCCGAGGCGAGGAACCAGGCGTTGCCGGCACCGTCGAAGGTCGGGCTGGACATCGACGGACCGAGCAGGCCCGAGGTCGGGAACGCGGTCTGGAAGTTGACGAGGTGCCCGATGGGCGTCCCGCCGGGACCGTCGAGGATGTCCTTGCCGTTGCCGAGCGGGTCGACCCAGGCAAGGACCGCCCATTCCGGGTTCTCCCCGTTGGGCCCGAAACGGACGACGACGTTCTGCATGTCGAGGTCGAACGAGAGGCCGAAGGCGCTGATGGTGGCACCGGCGTAGTTGTTGCCGGCGCTGTCCTGCCCGAGGCCGACGAGCCCCCCGCCCGAGCGGAAGCCCGTGATGCCCAGGTACTGCGAATACTCGGACAGCGCGCCGTACGTCTTGGTGAACCCGTCGACCGCGTCGGTCACGGTCAGCGGGGTCTCGAAGCTGTGCGCTTCGGTGACGTTGCCGGCCGCGTCGGTCGACCAGACGTTCAGCGTGCGCGTCGCGTTCGCCTGATCCTTCGCGAGCACGCCCGAGGTGGCGACGCCGGTGCCGAAGAGACTCCGCGTCGTGGTGCCCACGGAACCGCGATGGTCACCCGGGGTGTACCCCAGCGTCACCTCGGCGCCGAAATGGGTGCTGTCGGCCGTCAGCGGGGCCGCCGCGCCGCGGACAAACTGCGAGTTGAAGTTCGCGCCGGCGATCAGGCCGTTGCCGCCCGCCACCGCGGCGGGGATGTTCGAAGGCGCCGGGTGCGGGGTCGTCGAGGAGACCAGCAGGTGATCGGTCGCGTCGGCGCCGCCCGAGCCGTCGATCGTGTTGACCGCCCCGGTGCGGTCCTGCATCCGGGTGCGGTACCAGTTGTTGTTCGTTTGCGGTGAAACGGTCCCACCGGCGAGGAACCCGTCGCCACGGTAGTACGTATTGCCGCTGGCGTCGGTCGAGCCGTAGGCGAGCGAACCGGACGACCCGGTCCCCGCGGTGTCGAAGGTGCCGGCGGCCTCGACACGCGTCACATAAAGACGGTTCGGATCAGCCGGGTCATAGTTGACGATCGCACCGGAGATCAGATCGCCGCTGAACGTGTTGATGTTGGCGCTCGAGGCGAAGCCCACCGCGAACTGGCTGCCCGTCGCCACCGGGGGGGTGATCATCGTCGGGGCGGTGTTGGCATCGGGGTTCACGCCGACGCCCGGGGCCTCGGTCCACAGCCCGTACGCCTGCGAAGCGAACGGCACATCGTGCAGGACCTCGTCCGAGATCCCGTTGGCCGACATCAGGTTATTGAAGAACACCGGATCGGTCCGCGGCGTCTTCACCAGCGGGGCGATGCCGAAGGTCGTGCCCCACGACGTCCCGAAGGGCGTCAGATCGACCACATAGGGCAGGATCTGCTGGGCGGGGTCGATCGGGTTGATCGCGTCACCCGGAAGACCCGGGGCCGAGCCCGTGCTGTCCTGAGCCATCAGGGGGGCAACGGTGCCGGCAAGAGCGAACAGGGCGAGCACATGGTGCTTGGACATCCTCATATCTCCTTCAGGTGAATAAACACTTCGGCTGGGCTGCGGCACCGGTATCGTGATGAGCCGACAACTTCGTCGGCCGGGTCCGGGCCTCTCTGCAATCTCCTCTGTGCATCACAATCACGAACATCGACCGTGAGGCAACGACTCCAACCCCCCATACTAAGCGGTTGCCAGATTCGAGCAAGTCTGAATCTGCGATCTTCACACAATCCCAACCTCGATCACCGAGTAAACCCTGTGATTACACAAACAAAAACCGTTTAGCAAACGGTGCCTTCCGTCCGGATATCAAGTTCGTCCGAAATGTCACCAGCAAAATGGGGTGAGCTTCCGATGTATCTCTGCTATGGTGGCCGCACGAGAGAGATGTACGCAAATCGTTGAGCCGTGGGGGATTTGGATCTCTCGAAATCCCGAAACGCCTTCAGATTCGCACTGAGGAGAGAGATTGGTGCGCCGATTCGTTCACCACATATCCCGTCTGTTGGACCGGACACCGCTCGCCGTCATCGTTGCATCGCTCGCGCTCTCGAACGCCGCCGCTCAGGACGGTCTGCACGTTGTCGATCTGGGGCGATCGGACCGCGGACATATCCAAGAGGCCCTTGGTGCGCATCAATTGCGCTGGGTCGGGGTGCTCGGGTCCGACCTTGCCCTGATCCGGGGTGATCGTGTCGCCATATCGGATATTCCGGATCTCCGTTACGTCGAGCCGTTCATATCGGCACGCAAAGCCACGCCCGCACTCGCGGCGAGGATCTTCGCCAGCCGCCCTGCGGCTCGTGGTTTTCAGGCCGACTACATCGTGATCCCGGCGGATCGATCTCGTGAGACGCGCGCACGTCTCGCGGCGCTCGCCGCGTCGCTCGGCGGCTCCGCGGGCCTGGTCGACTCCGATGCACTGACGATGCGCGTCCGCATCGACGACCCCGGCCTGCGGCTCCTGCTCGACAGTCCCGACGTGGTCTGGGCGGAGCACGCCGCCGAGCCCGAAGCCGACGATGAGTTCGTCCGCGAGTTTGGCGGGGCGAACTACGTCGAGCTGCTCGACGGGTTTACCGGCGCGGGCGTCGTCTGCGAGGTCGTCGACGGTGGGCTGCTCGAAACACACGCCGACTTCGCCGCGGCACCGCCGATCATGCTGACGGCAAACACCACATTCACCGAGCACGGCACATCGACGTATGGCCTGCTCTTCGGTTCCGGTGCGAGCGATCTCAGCGCGATCGGGATGATCCCGGACGCGGTGGGTTTATTCTCCAGTTATCACCATATCGACGACCGAGACGCCCACCTGGCGATGCTCGAATCGCCGCCCTATCTCGGTGTGCTCCAGTCGAACTCGTGGGGCTCGGGCATCAACCGCCGATACACCGCCGTCAGCGCCGAGGTCGACGACGCGATCTTCCGCCACGGCGTCGTCGTCCTCCAGTCGCAGTCCAACACGGGTTCGCCCGATTCGCGTCCCGAGGCGTGGGCGAAGAACGTTGTTTCCGTCGGTGGCGTCCAGGGCAAGGGCACCCTCGACCGCGCCGACGACACATGGGGCGGCGTCGCCAGCACCGGGCCGGCGCTCGACGGCCGGGTCAAGCCCGACCTTGTCCTGTTCAACGATGGCATCTGGACACCGAATGACACCGGCGACACCGATCACCACCTCTTCACCGGCACCAGCGCCGCGACCCCGGCCGTCGCGGGCCACTTCGGGATCATGCTGGAGATGTTCGATGCCGGGATGTTCAACCAACCCGCCGAGGCGGGTCGGCCGATGCTGAAAGTTGAATCACAGGGCTCGGGGCAGGGCGTGCGGTCACCCCCCCGCGTCGCCACGGCGAAGGCGTTGATGATCAACTCCGCCCGGCCCTACGACTTCACAAGCGCCGCCGACGATCTCGGCCGGTTCCGGCAGGGCTGGGGCACGCCCGATCTCCGCCGGCTCCGCGACAACGCCCCGCTGACGTTCGTGCTCGACGGATCGGAACCGCTCGTACAGGGTGAATCGTGGGGCGGTGTGTTCAATGTCGCCCAGGGGCAGACCGATCTCCGCGTGACGCTCGTTTATAACGATCCCGCCGCGCTGCCCATGGCCGTCTCCGCCATCGTCAACGATCTGGATCTTCGGCTCACGTCGCCGTCCGGCGTGGTCTACCACGGCAACGCGGGCCTGATCGACGGGCCGTGGTCCGTACCCGGGGGGTCGCCCGACCGTGTCAACACCGTCGAGAACGTGTTCGTGCCGCAGCCGGAGCCGGGGCCGTGGCTGATCGATGTGCGGGCGTTCCGCGTGAATGAGGACGCCGACACTTCAACGCCAGAGTTCGATGTCCCGTTCTCGCTCGTCGCCTCGGGCGGTTCTTTCTCGGCTTCACCGACGCTCGTCCCCCTCGGCGAGATCCCGGCGGAGATCCCCGCGAACACCCCGGTGTCGTTCGAGTTCCGCGCGGTCGGGTTCACCCCCGTCGGCGACGGGGAAGTGATCCTCGACAGCCTCGCCGGCCCCGCCACGGCGCCGCTGGTGTGGACGGGCGGGGACCGGTTCGGCGTGACCTTCAACAGCCTGCCGTGCGGTTCGATTTCAGGGTTCCGCTTCAGCGCGACAACCCCGGGCGGCGGGGAGGCGTCGTACCCGCCGGGGCCGGACGCTTCGGTCGCCGTGGAGATCACCAAGACGGCAGAGCTGACGCCGACGGGGTCATGGCAGACCGATGCTTCCGCGGGGCTGACGATGGGCGGCTGGGTCCAGGGCACCCCCGCCGGTGGGGGGCTGCGGTTCGATCCGCCCGTGGACGCCGACGGCGACGGCGTCTGCTGGCTCACCGACAACCGCGCCGGCACATCCGATATTTCGGGCGGGTCGGCGGTGCTGACGTCGCCCGTGTTCGATGTGGATGAGACGCCGGGCGCGACGCTCGAATATGACCTCTGGCTCGCCTGCGACAATGCCGGGACCCCTGCCGAAGACACCCTCACGGTCGAGTTCTCGGTCGACGATGGGCAATCATGGACGCCGCTGCGCACCGAGCGTTCGACGTTCCGCTGGGTTCATCGCGTGGTCGATTTCGCCGTCCCGCCCGGCTCGACGGTCCTATTCCGGTTCACCATCGCCGACGATCCGGACGATTCGATCACCGAGGCCGCGATCGACGGGCTGGCGGTTCGCGTTGATATATGTGTGCCCTGCCCGGCGGACTTCGACGGCGACGGCGATACCGATCTGACCGATGTCAACCTCTTCGCCACCGCGTTCCAGATGCTCGACCCCGCCGCCGATCTGGACCTCGACGGCGACGTGGATCTCGCGGACCTGTTCCTGTTCCTTCTCTCGTTCGACCTCGGCTGCTGACAAGCCCCGGGCGCAAACCCGTGCTTTCTGCATCCAGACGAGCCCCGGGCGCAAGCCCGGGGAGCTCTGTTATCTGCATCCATACGAGCCCCGGACGCAAGCCCGGGGAGCTCTGTTGCCCGGATCATGCCCGTGATTCCGAAATGCTCTGAACGCTCCAATATGCGCGCAAAAACAAAGAGGCCCGAGCGGGAGCGAGGGCTCACATTTCCCGATGGGACAGGCGTCCCGCCTGTCTCTACTTTCACAAAAGAACCCCGGGCACAGAATGATCTCGTGTTCAAAGAAAAATGCACATGATCGAGCCGGGCTTCTTTCTCGATGCTCAAGAATCAACTCGGATCAGTGTCACGTCCTGAACCCGAGCATGCACTGTCGCACTTCGCGCTAGGTCAGTTCCGCCAGCACCGCCTCGGCGTGACCCGGCACCTTCACCTTGTCCCACCGCCGCACAACCTTCCCGTCCGGGCCGATCAGGTACGTCGTCCGCACGATCCCCATGTATGTCCGCCCGTACATGCTTTTCTCGACCCACACCCCGTATTTCGCGCACACCACCGGGTCCGGCTTGCCCGCCTCGTTGACCCGATCATCGGCCAGCAGCGGGATGCGCAGCGATTCCTTGTCCGCGAACTTCTTCTTGCTCTCGACGGACAGGATCGACACGCCGAGCACGACCGCCCCGGCCTTGTCGAATTTCCCCGAGAGCGCGTCGAAATCGTGCGCCTCGCGCGTACACCCGCTCGTCATGTCCTTCGGATAGAAGAACAACACGACGTGCCGGCCCGAATACGCCTTCAGGGCGTGTTTCTCGCCGTGCTGGTCCTTGAGCGTGAAGGCCGGTGCCCGTTTCCCCGGTTCGATCAATGGCATGTGGTGCTCCTGTGTGTGTGCCGGAGGACATGATCGCCCGCCCACGGACGGATTCCAGCGACGGACTCAATCGCCCGTGTCCAGACCGCCCATCCACGCCCGTGTGTCGAGCACACGCCGCGCCGGCTCGATCTGCCACGGCAGCATCGGACGCGGCCAGGCAAACCGCCGGCCCCGCCCGTCTTCGAATTCCAGCCCGAGGTGCAGCGTGCCGTCCGGCTCGACCGAACCCTCCGGCAGCGTGATCTCGATCCGGGTGACACCCGCCGTGTCGGTTGCTCGCACCACGGATGGTTCACCCAACCGATCACCCGCCGGGCCGAACCGCTGCACATCGACGCCACCCTCGACACCGACGGAAAGCACACCCGCGGCGTGCCCCCTCGGCCCGATCCACAGGCGGACCGTCCCCGGCGTCTCCGCGCGGAGGAAGACCATCCAGCCCGGCCCCGTCGGGGTTTTCGTGATCCGCCCCGCGAGGCTTGACCCCGCGAGCCTCATCAACTGCTCGTCGTCGGGTTCGTGCAGCAGCGTGGACATGGAGAAATCCGCCCAGACCGGGCCGATCGATTCTCCCGGGGGTTCGAGCGGCACCGGCCCGGGGCTGTACGCGATGCGTTGCACACGCCCCGCGATCCGTGCCTCGAACAGCGACACGCCGGCGCGGTCGGCGGGACGCGTCGCGGGCCTCAGGATGCTTTCCTTGCGCGTGGCCAACAGCACGGGCCGGGGGGTTTCGCCGGGGCCGGCGAGCGGGATCGCTGTGGTGTCGCCCGCGTCGAGGTACATCGCCCCGATCGAAGCCGACCCGCCCGTAATACCGTCATCGATGACCCACATCGTGAGCTTCGGTGTGTCGAGCAACCACCGCGTCGCCCGAGCGGCCCGGCTCGCCGCGTCGCCTTCGAGCAGCATCGACAGCAGACGCGACGCCGCCCGATCGTCCGCGGTCCACATCGGCACGACCGCCGCCTCGTCGGGGTGAGCCCCGATCGGGAAGCGGCCCGCGCCGGCCAGCGTCTGACGGACGCGGAGCGAAAGCCCCGGGTCCGCCGACCAGAGCCGGGCGAGGGCGATCCGCCACCGCGCTTCGTTCTGGCCGGAGATCGCCGCGAGCAGGCGGTCCGCGAGCGAGGCGACTTTCGCTGACGCTTCGACTAGCCCGGACCCGAGCAATTCTGGGGTGATCGGGCCGACGCCGGTATCGGGTTCGAGATGCAGGCCCTTTGTCGCGAGCACGGCCCGCCAGCGGCGGAGCGGGTCGTGCAGCGCGGGGCCGAGGGCCTGGATCAGATCGGGCCTTTCCCGCCACTGCTCCGGCAGCGGGCTCGACCAGGGGTCCGCCAGAGGCGACGCCCCCGGCTTCTCGGGGTCGAACCCCAGCCGCGACGCCATCAGCCGGGGTCGGGGCAACCAACGCAACGCCACCGGCTTGCCCGAAAGCCAGATTTCCTGCCCGATGACATCCTCGGGCAGATCCGCGAGCACGAACCACGTCAGCCCGTCGCGTGATTTCGCCTCCTTCGGCGAGAGGACCCGCCAAGTCGGTCCCTCGTCGAGCCAGCCCGAGGCCCCGTGTTCCGGTGTTTCGAGCCGGATCGCCGCGATCTCGCCCGGGATCTCCCGGCCGTCCGGGAACCGCATCGTGATCCGTGATTTCGGTCTGTGGCCCTTCTCGAGCCGCACCGCGATGACCAGCGGTTCGCCCGGGATCGCGTCGTAGGAAGAACGTATCGGTGAGAATTGTGACGCCGCGCGTTGTGGTGTCACAATGCACAACGACAGAAAAAACAGAACGGCGGCCCCGATGGCTCGGCGTGGTCTCAAAGGCGGTCTCCACGAATCGGACGCGGCCCGGTGTTCCCGCTCCGTATACTTTCATTCTATGAGCACCGGACACGACACCGGACGCGGGCCCCGTATGACCATCCGAAGGCTGCGGGCGATGGCCGACGAGGGCGAGCGTTTCGCCTGCCTCGCCTGTTACGACTTCACCACCGCCCGCTGGCTGGACCGCGCCGGGGTGCACCTGCTGCTCGTCGGTGACTCAGCCGCGAACGTCGTGCTCGGATACGACACCACCCACCCGATGCCGTTCGAGCTGACCGTCTGGCTGACGGCGGCGGTGCGGCGGGGCGCCGAGCGTGCGCACGTCATGGCGGACATGCCGTTCATGAGCTATCAGGCCGACGACGCCGAGGCGCTGCACAACGCGGGCCGGCTGCTGTCCGAGGGGCGGGCGGATTCCGTGAAGCTGGAGGTGGACGCGTCGCACGCGCCGCTTGTCGAGAAGATGACACGGGCGGGCATCCCGGTTTGTGCGCACATCGGGACCCGTCCACAGCAGTGGGCGCTCAGTGGGGGGCCGACGGTCTCGGGCCGCAGGCGGGTCGAGGCGGACCGGATCGTGGAAGACGCCGTGGCGCTCGAACAGGCCGGCGCGGTGATGCTGCTGATCGAAGCGGTCCCGCCGGGGGTGTCCGAGCGTGTGATCGCGGCGACGGGGCTCCCGCTGATCGGGATCGGGGCCGGGGATGCCTGCCACGGGCAGATCCTGGTGGTCAACGATCTGGTCGGGCTGTCGGATTGGGTGCCCCGGTTCGTCGAGCCGGTGGCGGATCTCGGCCCGCGTCTCGAAGAGGCGGGGCGTGAGTGGGTCCGGCGTGTGGCCGAGGGCCGCATCGGGGGGCGGGCGTACACCTCGCTGGATTCCGCGTCGCTTGAGCCGGGCGCGGAGCGGGTGCAGAAAACGCCCCGAAACCCGGAAAAAGAGGAATCTGTACGGGTCGTGATGTCCGAACACCAAGAGGCCGACCGGAACCCGTGACACCCGATCCCGTAGGACGTAGGCAGGACGAAACGGATCACCCCCGATCGGTTCAGGACCCCGAGGGGGCTTCCCGAGGAGGGCTTCATGCGTCGGATTCACTCGTACGGCCCAGCCGTGTTCGTGTTGCTCGCGTGCCTGGCGACGATGCTGCTCACGCCGCGTCTCATGTACGCCATCGGGAACGGGCAGACCCGAGCGGCCGTCACGCTCGCCCGGCACACGCTGGAGGGCGACGACATTCTGGAGCGGATCGACCGGGCCGTGACGGCGATCGCCGAGAGCGTCTCGCCTTCTGTGGTGCACATCAATGTCGAGTCGGACTGGGTGCCGGAGAACCACCCCTCGATCGGGCTGAGCAGCTCGACCGGTTCGGGATGGATCTACGACACCGAGGGGCACATCATCACCAACGCGCACGTCGTCCGTGGGGCGCAGGAGATCACCGTGCAGTTCCACGACGGGCGCGTCGTCAGCGGGGACCTCGTCGGGATCGACCCGTTCACCGACATCGCCGTGATCCGCGCGGATTCGACATCGGGTCTGCTGCCGGCTGCCCGCGATACGGGCTATATCCCGAAACAGGGGGAGCGTGTCTTCGCGTTCGGCTCGCCGTTCGGGTTCAAGTTCTCGATGAGCGAGGGCATCATCTCGGGCCTCGGGCGTGACCCGATGACCTCCACGCAGTTCGGGGGGTTCACCAACTTCATCCAGACCGACGCGGCGGTGAACCCCGGCAACTCGGGCGGGCCGCTCATCAGCGTGCGCGGGAAGGTCATCGGGATGAACGTCGCCATCGCGACGGCCCGGGGCGGCAGCTCCGAGCTGGACAACTCCAGCGGGGACTCGGCCGGGATCTCTTTCGCGATCCCGCTGGCGACCATCGAGCGCGTGGTCGATCAGCTCATCGGCAGCGGGCACGTCTCGCGGGGGTTCCTCGGGGTGTCCTACACCGGCACCGAGGGGTTCGACGGGCCAGACGGCGAGTTCCACCGGGGGATCCGTGTCAACGTCGAGCCCGGCGGGCCCAGCGAGGCCGCGGGCATCCGCAACGGCGACATCATCACGAAGGTCGCGGGGCAGTCGGTGCCCGATTTCAACATCTTCCGCTCGATCGTGGGGACGATCCCTGCTTCCGAGCGCGTCGAGATCGAGCTTTACCGGGACGGTGAACCTCGGACCGTCGGGGTCGTGCTTGGTGAGCTTCCCGCCAACGTGCTGGGTTCTCGCGCCGCGGGTTCGATCCTGTATCAGCTGGGGATGCGGATGCCGCTGGGCAACACCGACCCGATCATCGCGCATGTTTTCGAGTCTTCCCCGGCCGACCGGATCGGGTTCAAACCCGGGCAGCGCGTGCTGCGTGTCGCCGGCCGGCCCGTGCGCACGGCCGAGGATGTTTTCGCGTTGTTGACGACGAACGGTCTGTTGGCGGCGAAAACGGTGGATGTCCGCGTGCGTGATTCCGAAGAAGACGGGGGCAAGGAACATACACTCAAGGTGAGGCTGGGGCGGTGAAAGCCCCGGTGAACCCTGCTGAAAGGAACCGGAAGATGGCGGAGGCCGACAAAGCACAGCATGAGGCGGTCGAATCACAGGCCGAGAAGATCGCGACCGAGGCCGATTCCGTTCGGGAGCGGGTCCGCCGGCTCGTGCTCGACACCGCGGGCGGGGACGGGCTGCGTATCGATCAACTGAAGGGGGCGGCGTCGGCGGTGCTCGAGGGCGTCGGCAAAGGCATCGAACGCATCAGCGAGGAACGGCGGGGGACCGTGCTGGCCGAGACCATCGACGGCCTGTCCGACGCGTTCGAGCGTGCGGCCCGGGCGACGCGCCTGGCGATCGAGGAGGCCGAGGGGCGGGGCGAGCAGTTTTCCAAGGAAGAGCTGCGTCAAACCGCGGACGATCTGCGCACACTCGAGGACATGTTCAAAGAGACCGTGACGGGATTCACGAAACGGCTCGCGTCGAACATCAAGGAACAGACGGTCGATTTCGCTCGGCACACGACCCGGGCGGTCGAGTCGATGCGTCCATCGATCGAGTCCGCGATCGAGTCCGCCTCGAAAGACCCGGCGGGGCTCGCGGGTCAGGCGGCGTCGGCCGGTGTGGACGCGGCGCGGGGTGTCGTCGGGTCGCTCTTCAGCGCCGCGGCCGGGATGCTCGACGCCGCGGGTGAGATCGTCGCGGGCGGCGGGAAGAAAGAGGACGAAGAGTAAAACGGATTCCGGGTCATTCCGGTGCTTTCCGGAACAAGCCCCGGGCGCGGGTGCTCCCTCTCCCCGCGTGCGGGGAGAGGGCCGGGGTGAGGGGTCTCCTTTCTCTCCTCCTTCTCCTTGCTCTGCCGCACGCGTCGATCGTCGAGGCATGGAGAAGGAGAAGAAGTTGAAGCCCCTCACCCGCCGACGCTGCGCGTCGTCGACCTCTCCCCGGCGACCGGGGAGAGGGTGGAAGGCGTCGGCGCGTTGGTATGGATCGGGTCGGCATCCGACGCTTCGCACGCTCAGCGTCGGCGTCTGCTGGATTCAGAAGCACGACCCGGCAAAGTTGGATCGTGGCACCAGATTCCACCTATTCACAAAAGGATGGTTTCCTGACGGTTACGGCTTTGGCGACGGTGCGTTTCAAGGGCGCAGCGTGCCGATGAGCGTCGGCATCGGGCTCATCTCGGACGCGAGGGTGCGGATGTCGTCGAGCGTGACTGCGTTGATGTGTTCGAGTTCTTCTTCGAGCGACCGGTAGAGGCGGAGGGCGGTGTATTGCCGGCCGATGCGTTGCATGCGGTCGCCGGGGCGTTCGCCGCCGAGGGTGGCCATGGTGGCGACGCGGTTGCGGATTCTTTCGAGGTCGGTTTCGGTCGCGTTGTCGGCGAGGTTGTTGATCTCGTCTTCGATGATGCCCCGGATAGTTGCGAGGCGTTCTGGTTCACCCCCGGCGTAGACCATGAAGACGCCGCAACCCTCGTGCGGGTCGTACCCGGCCTGGGCCTCCTCCGCGATCCCTTTTTCGATGAGGGCCCAGTGGAGCCGGCTGTTGCCGTCGCCCCCGAGAAGCTGTGCGAGGACCATGGCGGGGTATCGCCGTTCGTCCTCCCCGGCGGGGGCGGGCGCGAGACCGATGAGGTACCCCCGGTGGACGGTCTCGTCCTTGATCTCGAATGTTTCGGCGTTGGTTGCGGGTGTTTCGGTGTTTCGTGAGACACCGGTGGCGGGCCAGTTGCCGCAGACGCTCTGCGCGATGTCGCAGGCATGGTCGAAGTCGATATGCCCCGCGAGCGAGAGGACCATGTTGTCGGGGGCGTATCGGTTGTTGAAATAGTCGGCCATCTGGTCACGGGTGAGCGCGGTGATGGTTTCGTCGGTACCGAGGACGCGGTGGCCGAGGCCGTGGGGTGCGAAGTATCGTTCGAGTGCTTCCTCGTAGAGGACCCAGAAGGGGTTATCGCGGTACATGGCGATTTCTTCGAGGATGACCTGCTTTTCGGTGGTGAAGTCTTCCTCGCGGAGCGCTGGTCGCATCATTCTGCCGAGGAGGTCGAGGGCGTCGTCGGCCTTTTCGGGGAGGGTCTGGGCGTAGAAGCACGTCACCTCGCCGGAGGTGTAGGCGTTGTGCCGGGCGCCCATGTCGTCGAAGCGTCGGTTCAGCTCGTCGGCGGAGATCTCCCGCGTGCCCTTGAACATCATGTGTTCGAGAAAATGGCTGACGCCCATCAGCTCGGGCGGTTCGTCGCGGGCGCCGGTCCGGACGAAGAAGCCCGCGGCGGCGGAGTGGGCTTTGGGGTCGATCTCGGCGATGACCGTCAGGCCGTTGGGGAGTTTCCGTTCTTTGAATTCGACACTCATGGGGCGAGTGTACGGCGATGGTGGCGGCTGGGGGGCGGCACGGGCGTGGGCTGGGGTCGCGGCCCCGCGGCCCCGCGGCGTCGGTGGCGATATAGTGTGGCTCGGCCCGGGGGACGGGCCGGCACGGAGGCTCGACCCATGGGCATCGAAGCGGCGATCTCGACGGATATCTTCCTGACGACGCAGTTGCAGCGCGTGGTGAACTGGGCGAGGCGGAACAGCCTCTGGCCGATGCCGTTCGCGACGGCCTGCTGCGGGATCGAGCTGATGGCGACGGCGTCGAGCCGGTACGACCTGGCGCGGTTCGGGGCCGAGGTGATGCGGTTCAGCCCGCGGCAGAGCGATCTTCTGATCGTGGCGGGCCGGATCGGGATCAAGATGGTGCCGGTGCTGCAACGTTTGTACGAGCAGATGACCGAGCCGAAGTGGGTGATCTCGATGGGTGCGTGCGCGTCGACGGGTGGTGTGTTCGACACCTACGCGACGGTGCAGGGTTGCGACCAGTTCATCCCGGTGGACGTGTATGTGCCGGGTTGCCCGCCCCGGCCCGAGACGCTGATCGAGGGTGTGATGGCGATCCAGCGGATCATCGATCAGGACGGGATGCCGCCGAAGGGGCCGGACGGACGGCGGGTGCCGCTCGGGATCGCGGTGGAGCCGACGCACCGCGTGGCACCGCAGCCGGTGGGCCTGACGGTCGATCGCTGACCCGACTCCACATTGTGCAGATTCGGATCGGGTCTGGTGCCGGGCCGGGCGGCCGCGTGGGGTGAACGGTGGCTACAGTTGTCGCTCGCCACGCCGGGTCGGAATCGCGCATCCTGGCGGCGTGGATCGCATCAATCGCGCGGAGCCATGACATGACCGAGACGACGACCGAAACGAAGCACAACATCACCATCGAGGACGACGGCCCGAGCCGGAAGAAATTGATCATCGAGGTCCCCGCCGAGGCGGTCGACGAGAAGATCGCCGGTTCGATCGACACGGTCGCGGCGGAGGCCGAGCTGCCCGGGTTCCGCAAGGGTCGGGCGCCGGTCCGGCTCGTCGAGAAGAAGTTCGGCGAGCTGATCGCGCGGGAGGCGAAGAACGAGCTTGTGGCGTCGGCGTATTCGGAGGCGGTCGAGGAGAACGGTCTGAAGGTGATCGGCGACCCGATCATGGACGGGCTGGAGGACCTGACGCTGGAGCGGGGCAAGCCGCTGAAGATCGAGATCGCGGTGGAGGTGATGCCGGAGTTCGAGCTGCCCTCGATCGACGGGATCAAGGTGTTCAAGCCGTTGCTTGAGGTGACGGACGAGCAGATCGAGGGCGAGATCGAGAAGCTGCGGATCAACGAGGGCGAGCTGGAGCAGCGTGACGAGCCCGAGCCGGGCGATTACCTGACGGGCCACGGGATCATGACCGGCCCGGACGGGGAGGAGTTCTACAACATCGAGGGCGCGGTCGTGCGGGTGCCGACGGCGGAGGACGAGGGCCGGGGGATGATCCTCGGGATCATGGTCGAGGACTTCGCCGACCAGCTGGGCCTGCCCAAGCCGGGCGAGACGGCGACGGTGAAGGTGAAAGGCCCGCAGCACCACGAGCGGGAGGAGCTGCGCGGCAAGGACCTGACGATCACGTTCGAGGTCGAGCGTGTCGACCGGATCATCCCGGCGCCGCTGGCCGACGTGGTGGCCAAGCTCGGGTTCGAGTCCGAGGAGGAAGTGCGGGAGATGTTCCGCACGCGGCTCGGGCAGCGCGTGCTGATCAACCAGCAGGCGGCGATGCGTCAGCAGATCGCCAGGCATCTGCTAGACAACACCGAGATGGAACTGCCCGAGCGGCTCACCGCGGCCCAGACCGAGCGGATCCTGTATCGCGAACGCGTCGAGATGATGTACCGCGGGTTCGACGAAGCGGTGATCGAGCAGCGACTGGCCGAGCTGCGGAATGTCTCGGGTGAGCGTGCGGCTCGCGAGTTGAAGCTGTCGTTCATCCTGAACAAGGCGGGCGACGATCTGGATGTGAAGGTCGAGGAGGCCGAGGTCAACGGGCGGATCGCGCAGATGGCGAGCGAACGCGGTATGCGGCCGGACGAGCTGCGGCGTCAGCTGATCGAATCGCGTCAGGTCGGCGCGATCGTGCAGCAGATCCGCGAGCACAAGACGATCGACGCGATCCTCGCCAAGGCCGAGGTCGAGGAGATCTCGCCCGAAGAGTTCGAGAAGAAATTCGCGGAGGGCTGATCGGCCCGAGGCGAGAAACGCGTGATTCCTCTCAGGCACGGCCGACCCGGTCGTGCTTTTTTCGTGTTCACCGACACCCGGTTGTCTTCTTGTGGGGCAGCAGCACCGCTCCCTCACAATCGCGGTTCGTTCGGCGTCGGGTTGTCCTCGGTCGGTTCGCCGCCCGGGGTAGAGACCCGCGGGTGCAGCCCCTCGGCCAGTGAAGCGACGAAACCGCCGACCTCGGCGACAGGGTCCGGGGCGTCTCCCAGCCGGCGGACGAGGGCGCTGCCGACGATGGCCGCGTCGGCGTGCTCGACCACCGCGCGCACATGCGCCGGCGTCGAGATGCCGAATCCGCAGGCGATGGGGAGGTCCGTGCGGAGCCGGAGAGCCGAGACGCGTTCGGCGATGCGCGGGGCGTTGTCGCGTTCGCCGGTGATGCCCGCCCGGGCGATGAGGTAGACGAAGCCGGTGGAACGCTCGGCGATCGCGGCGGCGCGGTCGTCGGGTGTGCTCGGGGCGATGAGCAGCGAGAGGGTCAGCCCTTCGCGGGCCGCGGATTCGTGCAGGAGATTGGTCTCTTCGAGCGGCGCGTCGGGGACGATGAGGCCGTCGAAGCCCGCGTTCTTTGCACGCTCGCAGAACGCGGCGGGGCCCCCGAGCCCGGCGACGATCGAGGCGCTGACCATCGCGACGAGGCCGGCCGAGACACGGTCCCGGGCTTCGGCGACGGCGTTGAAGAGTCGATCGACATTCGCGCCTCTTGACAGGGCTTCGTGCATGGCCGAGGCGATGACGGGGCCGTCGGCGATCGGGTCGGAATACGGCACGCCGATCTCGATGACGGAAGCCCCGGCGCGGTCCGCGGCCTCGATCATGGGGCCGGTGGTTTCGATAGAGGGGTACCCACCGCAGAGAAACGGCATCAGTGCCTTGCGTCCGTCGGCGCGGAGCGATTCGAAGATCGCGTCGATCCTGTTCATCGTGTCTCCGGTATCAGCATTCGATCACGTCCGGGAGATCGTAGAGCCCTTCGGTGAGCACCCGCGGCCCGTCCTCAGTGATCAGCACGTCGTGCTCATGGTGGGAAGAAAGCGACCCGTCCGCGGTGAAAATGGGCCACGTCCGTGCGCTCTGCGCGGTGTTCGGCGTCCCGATCGCGATCATCGGTTCGACCGCGACGAGCACGCCGGGCTCGCACGGACGGTCGGCGTCCGGCCACTCGCCGGGGTATTCGGGGCGCACATTGCTGATGAACGGCGGGGTATGGAGCTTGCGGCCGTAGCCGTGCCCCCCGAGCCCCCTGACAAGATGGAAGCCCTGTTCCTGTTCGACGTATTGCTGGACGGTATCGGCCCAAGACTTGTAAGTAAGCCCGGGGCGGAGTTTTTCGATGCCGCGACGGAGGGACTCGATGCCCGTGTCGAGCAGTTTGCGGACCTCGGGTTGTGGTTCGCCGAAGGAATAGGTCCAGGCGGCGTCGCCGATCCAGCCGCGGTATGAGACGCCGATGTCGATTTTGAGCACGTCGCCGGGTTTGAGTTTCGCGGTGTAGTAGCCCGCGGTGCCGTGGACGATGCAGTCGTTGACACTGAGGCAAGCGTTGGAAGGGAACGGGGGCATCCCACCGCCGCGGTACCCACGGAAGCAGGACTTGCATTTCATGCGTTCGAGGGTTTCACCGACGAACGCGTCGATCTGGCCGAGTGTCTGCCCGACGGCGAGGAAGTCGACGAGCCGGCGGTGCATCTCGACAACACGCTCGGCGGCGGCGCGGGCCTGTTCGGCCTCTTTCTCGTTGAGCCTGGGTGGTCTGCGCATCAGGGCGGATATTAGCGGATTGCGCTACGCTCTGTCGTGACCGTGGTGCTCGTCGGGAACAACAGGTCGGGGCGCGGTGCCGCCGGTCGGCTGATGGGCCGAATCTCGCACGCGTTGCAGGGCGCGGGGTTCTCTGTTTCGCGATCAGTGCTTCCCGGAGCGGTGGGCGGCACGTCGCCCGTGTTCATCGCGGAACGGTTCGAAGGGGCGAGGGCCGTCGTCGCGGTGGGCGGGGATGGAACGGTCAACGCGGTCGCGGGGGCATGCATCCTGACGGGGACCCCGGTGTATCACGTCCCCGCGGGGAACGAGAACCTGTTCGCCCGGGCGTTCGGCATGACACGGGACCCCCGCCTGCTGATCCGCGCCCTCGCGCGCGGGGCGGTCCGCAGCATCGACACAGGGGTATGCAACGACCGACGGTTTCTGATCATGATGAGCGTCGGGCCGGACGCGGGCGTGATCGCCCGCCTGCACGTCTCGCGGTCGCGGCCGAGGGGACACCTCGCCTACCTCGGGCCGGTGATCCGGGAAGCGGCACGCCCTTCATTCCCGGTGATCGATGTCCGGGTCGATGGTGAACCGATCGTCAGGGGGCGGCGCGGGTGGCTCGTGGTCGGGAACATGCGTGAATACGCGTGCCGGCTCGACCCTGCGTCTCGGGCCGACCCGTTCAACGGCGTGTTCGATGTCGTCTTCATGCCGGCGGGGAGCTTGCTCAGCGGCCTCGGGTGGGCGGTGAAAATGCGCGCATCAAGACACCGGCGCGACCCGCGGTGTGTGAGTGCGAGAGGGCGGACGGTAACCGTTGAAGCCGACAACGAGTTCCGCTTCCAGTTCGACGGCGAGTGCCCCGGTTGGTGTGCCTCGTCGCTGCGGATCGTGCTCGAGCCGGGGGGGCTGCCGGTCTTGCTGCCTTGAAACCCCGCCCGCCGCCGGAGCCGGCACAGGCGATGATCCGGTCAGCGGGCGACGATCGTTCCACCGACCACCGCGAGTTCCGACGGGTTTCCCCCGAATGTGTGCCCGAGCTCACGCTCATCACGGACGCGCAGCAGCACGAGATCCGCCCGCATCCCCGGCTCGATCCGGCCCGCGTCTTCGATGCCCAGCAGCGCCGCGGCGTTGGTCGTGCACGCACAGATCGCCTCGGCCGCGGTGATGCCGAGGTATCGCACCGCCAGCGCGATCGCCATCGGGACCGAGAAGCAGGGGGCCGACCCGGGGTTGGCGTTGGTCGCGATGACGAGTTTGCCGCTGGCGTCGATGAATCGTCGGCCGTCGGCGTAACGGCCGTCGGTGTGGAAACCAGAACACGGCAGCATGACGCCGAACGTGTCGCTCGCCGCGAGCATGTCGAGCTCGCCCGGTGTGCTGGCTTCGAGGTGATCCACGCTGAGCGCCCCGAGCCGGAGCGCCTCGGGGATCATCCCGAGGCTGTTGAACTGGTCGGCGTGGACGCGGATCGGGTGGCCGAGCGCCGACGCCGCCTCGAACAGACGGACGCATTCGTCGAGGCTCCACGCCCCGTCCTCGCAGTAGGCGTCGATGGGGATGCCGGGGAACTCGGCGTGAACGGCGGGCAGCGTCTCGGCGATGGTGCGGTCAACGAAACCGTCCTGTTCTTTGTCGATCGCGTGCCCGATGCACGCCGTGGGGAAAACCCGCCCCGGCCACGCCTCGCCCGCGCGACGGACGGCCCGGAGCATCTTGAGCTCGTCCCCGGTCGTCAGGCCATACCCGCTCTTGACCTCGGCGGCGGCCGTGCCTTCCCGCAGCATCCACCCGAGTCGTTCGGCCAGGGCATCCGCGAGTTCGTCTTCGGTCGCCGCGCGGACCGCCCGGACGGTGGCCATGATCCCCCCGCCGGCCTTGAGCAGGTCGAGGTATGTCGCGCCGCGTTGTTTCATTTCCCACTCGTCGAGCCGCTCACCGGCCCAGCACGCGTGGGTGTGCGCGTCGATGAACGCGGGCATGAGCACCCGCCCGTCGGCGTCGATCTCGGCCGCCTCGGATGGGCAGGCGTCCCGCCTGTCATTCTTATTCTCACTGCACTTGCAACCAACCGCTGCCACCCGGCCGTTCTCGACGAACACATCGGCCCGGTCGAGCACGCCGAGGTCGGACATCGACTCGCCCCGGCGGGGTGATCCCCCGGCGAGCGTCAGGACGCGGGCGTTGCGGATCAGCAGCGAAGGGGGAGGCGTGCGGGTCATGCGAGAACCCTAGCGTCGGGGCGGGGGCGACGTTGAGGAGAAAAAACGTCCCCGCTCGGGTGTCATCACGTCGTGCCTCGGAATAAGGAAGTCCGAGCACTCGCTCCCAACACACCCGACCGCTCAAGCAAGAAGCGACCGAGTTGCGTGTCGTGTGGTATGCTGCAATTTTCGAGGCAGAACGTCTTGTCGCGCGTGAGCGTGTTGACGATCGTGTTGCAGTAACAGACAGGACGTTCCTGTCCTGAGAGGGAACGGTTGGAGATCTCGGCTCGGAGTGCCGAGCTACACGGAGAGGTCAGTCTCGCTTGTAGATCAGTCTCGCTTGTAGAACGGCAGCGGGACGACCTTCGCTTCGAGCTTCTGCCGGCCCGTGTCGATGAGGCAGGCGTCACCCTCCGCCAGTCGGTCGGCGGCGGCGTAGGCCATCGCGATGGACTTGCCGAGGGTCGGGCTGATGCAGCCGCTGGTGACCTCGCCGATCTGATCGCCTCCGGGCAGCAGGACTTTCATGTGCTGACGTGCGGTGCGTTTGGAGTCGATCTCGAGGCCGATCAGCCGGGTGCGGGGCCCGTCCTCGTCGATGGTTTTCTGGAGGGCCTGCTGGCCGATGAAGGTCTCGCCGTGCTCGTCTGTGTTCTTTTTCATCCCGATGGCGAAGTTGAACCCGACGGCCAGGGCGTTGATGTCCTCGCCGAGCTCGTGGCCGTAGAGGGGCATGCCGGCTTCGAGGCGGAGGGTGTCGCGGGCGCCGAGGCCGGCGGGCTTCATGGGGGCGTCGGGGTCGTCGGGGTCGATGTCCTTCATGAGGAGTTTCATCGCCATGTTGACGCCGGCGGCGGGGAGGATGACCTCGACGCCGTCCTCGCCGGTGTAGCCGGTCCGGCTGACGATGAGCTTGAGCACGAGCAGGTTCTTGGTCAGGAAGCGGAACTTCTTGAGGGTGGGGATCTCCTTGGAGACGCCGGCGATGAGGTCCATGATCTTCGGGCCCTGGGCCGCGACCATGGCGGTCTTGAATGTCTTGTCGTTGATGTCGACCTTGAACTCGCGGGCGTCGCGGACGGATTCGAGGTGGGCGATAATCTTCTCGCGGTTGGCCGCGTTGCAGACGACGATGAACTCGTCGTCGTCGAGCCGCATGACGATGACATCGTCGCGGACGCCGCCGTGCTCGTTGCACATGAACGAGTATCGGCACTGGCCCTGCTGCATCGACCCGATGATGCGGGTGCAGGTGTGTTCGAGCAGACGCTTGGCGTGGAGGCCCTTGATCTCGAGTCGGCCCATGTGCGAGACGTCGAACATGCCGCCGGCCCGGCGGACCTGGTGGTGCTCCTCGATGATCGAGGTGTACTTGATGGGCATCTCCCAGCCGGCGTATTCGACCATCTGGGCACCGTGCTGGATGTGGAAATCGTGGATGGGGGACTTGTGCATGCGGGTAGGTTAGGAGAGCAGGGGCAGGAACGCCCGGGGTTGATTTCGGAGGGTGAACCACCGCGTTTGCGTTCGGGTTGCGCGTGCTTGAACCTTCGCTTCCGCTCGGGCCTCTTCATGTTCGGTGGACACAGGGGGGGGGCGGAGGGGGGC
>JALWOY010000010.1 GCA_027083355.1 Phycisphaerales bacterium
CCACAAACCCCATCGCCGCGTTCTTGCGCACCGCCATGACAGACCTCCGTCCCCCGTCACGATCCGAGCCCCGGAACAACGGCGTCAGCATATCATGCGCGAAGGCGGAGGTTGTTCAGAGGCTCCTCATTCTTGTGCTTTCCGGAACAAGACCCGGGTGTTCTCGTCTCCCTCTCCCCGCCTGCGGGGAGAGGGCCGGGGTGAGGGGCGCAATCAGTTCCGAGCAGTCGTTCATCATCATGTTCCGGCATGTGCCACGGCTCTGTGGGCCGTGTCTTGGGACGCACTTGGGACACGCAGCCGGTTCACACGGCCAAAATGGCCGTGCCACACGGAAGCAGGATTCCGCAAACCGCACGATTTCTCCACTTTCTCTTCGTTCTGTCGCACGCATTGATCGGCGAGGCATGAATGAGGGGAAGAAGTTGAAGCCACTCACCCGCCGACGCTGGCGCGTCGTCGACCTCTCCCCGGCGACCGGGGAGAGGTGGGGCCGGCAACCCTCGCGCACACCACGAAACCCGGGCGCGAAAAGCACGTCGATCAAGAAAAACATCCGCCCCATGCGCCCGGGGCTGGTCTACACGCAAGGGTTTTTCTTGAAATTCGCATCACACCCCGCCCCGGCTCCGGGAGACGCACCCCGCGGCGGTGCTGTATTTTCAGACGATCCCGTCCAGCGAACCCAACCCCACAGGCTCTTTCGTAAAGAAAGGCTCGCCCGCGTCCGCCCCGATGCGGCTGCCGAAATACGTCGCCGATGCCCCGACCCACTCGACGATCTTGCGGTTCTTCTCGGGGAGCACGAACTGGGTGCGGTAGGCGTTGATCGAATCGATCTTCCGATCCACATAACCCGTGATATCGAAGATGAACGACGGGTTCGCCACCCACCGCAGGTGCGTGGCGTAGTAGTAAAACAGCCACTTCGGATAGATCGGCGGGCCGATCTCGCTGAGCGTGCCGCCCGTCATGGGCGGGGGCGCGGGCATGTCGATCTTCGTGAGTTTCGCGTCGAACCGGGCGTCCTCGACGATCCGCGTCGTGGCGATGTGGTCCGGGTGGGCGTCCTCGAAAAAAGGCGTGAAAATGATCTCGGCCTGATGGGCACGGATCACCCCCGCCACCGCGTGCCGTGCCTCGATCGTGTGCTCGACAAAACGGTTGGGCAGCCCCAGACACACCCGCCGGATGCCCGGCCCGTCCTCGGGCGAGAGAATCCGCCGCGCCGCCTCGGCTTCCTCGGCCCGGGTCTCGGGGTCGCCGAAGGGTGTGGGTTCGCCGTTGGTCATGTCGAGCAGGAGGATGTCGTGGCCCTGCTCGGCGAGGCGTGCGATGGTGCCGCCCATGCCCAGTTCCTGGTCATCCGGGTGCGGCCCGACGATGAGGATGCGTGCCATGGGGGCAATGTAGCAGGATGGAGGAGAGCACGAAGGCACGGAGCCACAAAGGAACGAATCGCCCCGAGAACGAGCCCCGGGCGTGAGCCCGGGGGTTCTGATGCGAATCCCAAGAAAAACTCACGCGTGTTGATCAGACACGGATGCGATGGGCGGATGTTTTCTTGGTCGACGTGCTTTTCGCGCCCGGTTTCGTGGTGTGCGCGAGGGTTGCCGGCCCCACCTCTCCCCGGTCGCCGGGGAGAGGTCGACGACGCGCCAGCGTCGGCGGGTGAGGGGCTTCAACTTCTTCCCCTCATTCATGCCTCGTCGATCAATGCGTGCGACAGAACGAAGAGAAAGTGGAGAAATCGTGCGGTTTGCGAAATCCTGCTTCCGTGTGGCACGGCCATTTTGGTGCTGTGTAGAAACGATTTGACAGATCGCCGGGTGCGACGACTCGCCGTCTTCGGCGCAGTCGTGCCGTACGAAGAACACTGATGCGCCGCAGGAGGCGAGCAGTGGCACCTTCATTTTCTTCGCGATGAGAGATGCTTTCTACACAGCACCATTTTGGCCGTGTGAACCGGCTGCGTGTCCCAAGTGCGTCCCAAGACACGGCTCACAGAGCCGTGGCACATGCCGCAACATGATGATGAACGACTGCTCAGAACTGATTGCGCCCCTCACCCCGGCCCTCTCCCCGCACGCGGGGAGAGGGAGACGAGAACACCCGGGTCTTGCGCCGGAAAGCACGATATTTTTGGGATTCGTGTGTTTGCGCCGTTTCCCGTGCAGATCAAGGGGAATCCCGCGTCCCCGGTCGCCCGTGCCTGTCCAGAATTAAGTGGCCGGGCACCGCCCCGGGAATCCGAGCAGGGCACGCTCACTGGAGGGCCAAGCCATGAAGATCAAACCGCTTTCCCTGTTGTCGATCGGCCTCGTCGCGGCCGCTGCGTCGGCCACGAGCGCCGCGGTGATCATTGATGCGCACCGCTCGATCCACAAGTACGCGTTCGGTTCCGGCGGAGTCGACGACTCGTTCGAGATGGACGGGCCCGGGGCGTTCGATTACTTGCTGCCGGGGGTCTGGCAGACGTCGTGGATCGGCCCCGACTCGATCACCGCCTCGTCGCACGCGCACGGAGAACTGCTGCCGCCGTACAACGGCGCGAACGGGTTGTTCAGCGAATCCTGGCTCACCGCGACATTCACGCTTGACACCGAAACCCGGTACCAGCTCGACTGGTATGGGTTGGCCACGGCGACCGATTCCGACGTGCATATGTTCCTCGGCGGCCCGGAGACGGCGATCACCTACTGGGCCAGCGACCCCAGAACCATCGTCGATGTGCTCCGGCCCGGGACGTACAACCTCGAATTGCACGCGCTGGCGTACCCGTCGGAAAGTATCCCGGACGTGGAGTTCAACTTCGCGCTGTTGTTCAACGTCCCGACGCCCGCGGCACCGTTGGTGCTCGCCTCGGCGGTCCTGCTTGCCACGCCCCGGCGGCGTCGGTGACGCGGGCTGATCGGGGTCTTGTTCGCCGGGCGGTTTCGGCAGTTTTTTCCGTGTGTCTGCGCCCGGCCGTCGGGCGTGCAGTTCTCGGCGTGGAGCGGGGCGGACGGTTCACCCCGCTTTTTCGCGCATCCGCCGCAGTTGCTCGCGCTGGATCTCGTTGAGATAGCTCCGGATCATGGCGGTTTTTTTTCTGGAGGCGGCGCGGTCATTTTCCTTCATGATGACGATGCCGAGCCGGGTGCCGTCGTCACCGACGGGCCGGATGGATCGCGTTTCGCACAGATGAACGATCTCCTCGCCGTCGGGCATCGAGAGCCGGACGAGCACGGGGTCGAAGATGTGGAACCGGTGCGGCTGGATGAACTCGAGCCGGAGCCCGAAGCCGTGTTCTGAGGCATCGGCGACCCATCCCCGGCAATCCGGTTCGCGGTCGAGTGCCGTAACCGCGTCCCGGAAATCCACGGCATGCACATTGAACGCCATGGCGGGGAGGGTCTGATCGGCGTGTTCCTCTTCGGGGTCGTCTTCGTGGACGATTTCCGGCCCGACGCGCCACAGCTCGACACCGATGCGTTCGACCCGCCCGCCCAGCGGCACGCGGTAGAGCGTCCGCCGGTCGCCCTGCTCGATCCGCCCCGGCATCGCGAGCGTCATCCCGAGGATCACCATCCTGCGGTTGAGCCGCTTCGGCTCCGAGGCTCTGAGCAGCGATGTGCGGAAGTGGTACAGCGTCCGCCCGATGGAAAAGTAGGCGTCGAGTTGATCGCCCGACGCGAAGCGGACTTCCTTGCCGGGGATCTGGACCTTCTCGATGTCGATACCGTCGTCGCCGAGGTCGAGCAATCGGCCCCGGGCCATGGGGAGCCGACCCGCCTGCTCGGGGCGGACGACGCAGATGGGCACGTTGCGGTCGCACGCCTCGCGCAGGATCTCCGCCGGGGGTGTGCCCTTGGGGCATCGTCCGTCGCTGTCGTGCTTGAACAGACCCATCGCGTCCCTCACCGGCCCGAACGAGCCCGACCGGGCCCGGTCTGGGGTTATCGACCGGGCAAGCCGGCGAGCGCGGTGGGATGACCCGCCCGGGTCGGGGGTGTTCGGTTTCGGCGGGTTGTGACGGCTGGACGGGCGGGTGTCGAGCCGCGGGTTCAGCCGCCGTTCAGGTTGGTCTCGAAAAGCTTGAGAATCCGGCGGTACTCATCCAGCCATGATTCGGGCTCGCGGAACCCGTGCCGCTCGACAGGGTACAGCATCATCTCCCAGTTCTCTTTTTTCAGTTCGATGAGGCGTTGGGCGAGCCGGATGGTGTCCTGGGCCACCACGTTGTCGTCGATCAGCCCGTGGCACATCAGCAGGGCCCCGGCCAGCCCGTCGGCGTGCTCGATGGGGCTGGACCGCTCGAACGCCTCGGGGTCGATCTCTGGCGTGTTGAGGATGTTCGACGTGTAGCCGTGGTTGTAGTGGGCCCAGTCCGTGACGGGCCGCAGTGCCGCGCCGCATCGGTAGACCCCGGGGCGGTTGAACATCGCCATGAGCGTCATGAACCCGCCGTAGGACCCGCCGTAGATGCCCACGTGGGAGAGGTCGGCGCCGCGCGTCTCCCCGAGCCACGCGAGGCAGTCGTCGAAGTCTTCGAGTTCGGGCGTGCCCATCCGCCGATAGATCGCCGTCCGCCAGTCGCGTCCGTAGCCGGCCGAGGCGCGGAAATCCGGCGCGATCACGATGTAGCCCTTGCGCGCCAGCAGCGTGTGGAACAGGTGCTCGCGGAAGTAGTACGACCACCCGTTGTAGACGTGCTGCGTGTAGCCCGAGCCGTGGCTGAACAGTACGACCGGCTTGCCGCGTGTCCCCGCGTCGATGGTGGTGTCCTCGTACACCCGGCAGGGGATCGGCCCCGCCCCGTGCGTCGAGGGCACTTCGGCGAACTCGGGCGCGATCCAGTCGAACGAGCGGAACAGGTCGGTGTCGGTGTGCGTCAGCCGCGTCGGCGTCGCGCCGGGGGCCGCGTCGAGCACATACAAGCTCGGGCGGGTCCATCGCCGTCGAGAACGTCACGAGCACGCGCGAGCCGTCGGGCGAGAGCGTGTACGACTCGACCGTGCCGCCCATCGCGGTGATTTTCTCGGTTTCACCCGACCCGATCTCCACGCGTTCCAGCTCGTAGACACCCGGATTGCCCCGGTTGGCGCGGTAATACAGCACACCCCCCGCGGGCGACTCGGCGACATCCTGCACCGTGAAACGCCCGGCCGTCAGCGGCTTCGTCTCGCCCGTGTCGGCGTCCCACGCGTACAGGTGCCCGTACCCGGTTTCCTCCGAGAGATACCACAGCGTCGCCCCATCGTGGGTCCAGCCGAACTCGTTGTAGCGCCAGTTGATCCACGCCTCGTCGCGAAGATGGTGAACCGGCACGATGGTCGGCTCGCCGTCACCGGGGGACAGATCGACGGTGACGATCCACCGGTCCTTGTTGTCGTTGGAACGCAGCATCGCGGCGACACGGGTGCCGTCGGGGTTCCAGACGATGCTCTCGACCGTGAACGGCCTGGGCGAAGCGTCGCCGGTCTTGTCCGCGGGTTCATCGTTTGCATGGTCGGCCGTCACGCCGTCGGGTGTTGTGCCTTCGGTCGTCGCGGCGGGGGTGTCTTCTTCGGCGTCGCTCTCTTTGTCGCTCGTCTTGCTCTTGTCCTTGAGCCACGCCAGCGGGTCGTCCGTGATCATCGGCAGCGCCGAGGTGTCGAGCGTGTATTGTTTCTCGCCGACCAGATCCAGCAGCACCAGCGAATCATCCCGGCGCTTCTCCTCGCCAACGTGCGGCCGGACGGGGCGCGTCGACACATACCCGTCCTCGTTGACATATTCCGAGATGATGTCGCGTTTCGGCGACCCCGGGTCGTCCGCCACGCTCAGCAGCATCCACCGGCCCGAGGGCGACAGCGCCCGCCGGCCGACCGTCTTTCCCTTGCCCAGATAGAAGGGCCCTGGCACGCGCGTGGGGTCGGCGTCTCGCCGCGCCTCGTCGCGGTCCTCGCGTTCCTGCTTGCGCGACTCGCGCCGACGGATGATCTCGAACAACCGGTGCTGCTGCCGGGTGAGGTAGGGCTTGTCCTGCTCGTTTTCTGTATCGTCGTCCGGCTCGTCGTCGAGGCGGATGTCCGCCGCCTGCCGCTCCACGCCCGCGGGGTCGATGATGAACCACACCCCGCCCCGGCGGAAGGCGACCGAGCCGTCGGCCATGAACATCGGGCCCCGCTCGCCGGCGGTGGTCCGTGTCTTCTGCGTCAGCTCGCCCGTTTCGAGATCGCGGACGAAGATATCCCCGGAACGCGCAAAGGTTTTTCGGGTCCGGTCGGGGTTGTACGCACCCCCTCGGGCCGAGACGAAGGGGCGTTGTTCGTCCGTGACCCTTGCGGGCTCGCCGCCGGCGGGGTCGACCTGCCAGAGGTCGCGCAGCGGCGATCCTTCGTGTTTGCGGTCGTACAGCACGGCGGATCCGTCCCACGCCCAGTACGCCCTCTCGGGCGGCCTCGCGATCCATTCCGGGTCGTCCATGATCTGTTCGAGAGTCTGGCCCTGCGCGGCCGAGGCCGTCAGCAGCCAGAGCACGGAGAGGAGCCGGCGGAGGTTGTCTCGCATGGTGCATCCATCCGTTGACCCGGGCCGATTCGCCCCGGGCGTTGTGCGCGTCAATGATCCCATTATCGGAGCCGCTCCACCACCACGCCGGCGGCGGGCACGACCGGAGATCAGCGATGACCATACACCCCACCACCGAACTGCTGCAAACGATGGACGATCCCACCGGGGGCGGCTGGGCGTGGGCCCCGCAGCCCGAAGCCCGCCGCCTCGTCGAGGAGCTCATGCTCGTCTTCCTCGAACGCTGCCCCGACTCGACCGCGTTCGGCGAGCGGATCATCAACGAAACAGGGACGCACATCACCGACTGGGTCGGCGTCATCCTGACACCCGACACACCCGAGACGCGCGAGCGGCTCGAACAGGCCGGCTACACCCCACGCACGACCGAGTTCGTCGACGAGGACATCCACTACGCGTTCGAGCAGAAGCTGGGCATCTTCCCCGACATCCTGCTCACCGAGTCGGACCGCATGTCCGTCGGGCTGCGCGTCGAGTCGATCGCCGATTTCTTCGCCGTCAACCAGCTCAGCGGGTTCGATTCGATCCAGGGCGAGCCGCTGGCGCGCGCGCGATGGGCGCCGGTGTATTCCGGCGAGCGGGCCGCGCTGTGGGTGATGGAGCGGCACGGGTACAACGGGTATCACCTCGCCTTCGAGCCCGCCGAGCACCGCATCGCCGCGACGCACCACTTCGAGCGGTTCCGCACGCGCGCCCGCTGCTACCACAAAGGGTGCGACGGGCTGGAGGACGCCGAGCGCGCCGTCGCCGCCGCCGCCGACGAGCTGGGCGAGCACTGGGCCGCGGATTGCTTCATGCGCGCCGAGCGGGAATACTTCATCCGTGCGCACGGCACCGCGCGGGCGCTGGATACCCGACAGCGCAACCTCGGCCTGGGCTGGAAGAACGCCGACCACATGGTCTACGCCGCCGGCAGGGCGAGGCTCCCCCGCACACTCGACGTGTTCGGTCGCCTCGGGTTCGTCCAGCGAGAGTCGTTCGACCTCGGCCCCCGCGACACCGCCCGTGTGCTCGCCCAGCCCGTGACGGGCGACGTCGTGGTGATCGTCTCACCCTCGACGGACCAACCCGGCCAGGCGGGCTCCTGGGTCACACTCCTCGGCGAGAGCCTGCTCGCCTCGGGACCCGCGGGCATGGCCGTCCGCGGCGACCCGGCCGCGATGAGCGGATCGCTCAATCTGCACAACGCCGGGGCATGCTCGATCGACCAGAGGCTCATCCCCGATGAGACCGTCGCCGCGGCGCTGGCCGACGGGCGGGTCGACGAGGGGCTGGCCGCCAGCCTCCGCAGCGGCGGCATCCTCGGGCCCGCTTTCCGGGCCGTCTGCCGGAGCGACGGGTGCGCGGCGATGACACCCGATCGGCTCGCCTGGCGCGTGCCCGGCACCTGAACCGGATCGAGCGCACATGCCCAGAAATCGCCGAGAGATCGAACCCCCACGCACGGCGAACCCCGTGCTCGCCGTCACGATGGGCGACCCCGGCGGCATCGGGCCCGAGATCGTCGTCAAGGCACTGGCGGACAAGGCGTCCGGCGCCGGGGACGCACGGTTCATCGTTTTCGGTTCGGGTTCGGCGATGCACAGGGCCGCCGAACGCGCGGGCGTGGAACCATTCTGGTGGCGGGTCGAGCGCGGCTCGCCCCTGATCGAACGAGCCGCGGACCACCGCGTCCTGCTCGTCGATGCGGACCCCGCCGTCCGCGCCGCGATGCGGACGGATGACCCCGCGGCCCCGGTCCGGTTTCACAGTGAGCCGACCCGCCTCGGCGGCGAGCTCAGTTTCCGGTGGGTCTGCGACGCGATCGACGCCGCGATGTTGCCCCCGGGCACCCCCGGCCGCGTCGACGGGATCGTCACCGCCCCGATCTGCAAGGCCGCCTGGCATCTCGCCGGGCACACCCGCTGGCCGGGGCACACCGAGCTGCTCGCCTCGAGGCTGAACGCCTCGCGCGTCGCGATGATGTTCGCCGGGCCTTCGTTGCGGGTCGTGCTCGCCACGGTCCACATCCCGCTGATGGAGATCCGCGACGTGCTCACCATCGGCGCCGTCCACAACGCGATCGACCTCGGCGTCTGGGGCTGCCGCCGGCTCGGCGTCGAAAACCCCCGCGTCGCCGTCTGCGGGCTCAACCCCCACGCCGGCGAAAACGGGCTGATGGGCGACGAGGAAACCCGCCTGATCACCCCCGCGATCGAGGTCGCCCGCGGGCAGGGCATCCGCGTCGAGGGCCCGTTCCCCGCCGACACGATCTTCGCCCGGGCCGTCGCCGGCGAGTTCGATCTCGTCGCGGCGATGTACCACGACCAGGGGCTGATCCCCGTCAAACTGCTCGACCGCGACCGAGCCGTAAACATCACCGCGGGCCTGCCCGTCGTGCGCACAAGCCCGGACCACGGCACCGCGTTCGACATCGCGGGCCGGGGCGTGGCCGACGCCGGCAGCATGGCCGCCGCGATCGAGACGGCCCTGCGGATGCTCCGCCCCGGGGCCGTCCGCCCGGGCGCCGCGGTGTCCTGATCACGGCCGCGTGATGCCCCGGGCCGACGCCGGGTGTTGCCCGCACGCAACGCCGGGCCGTCGTGTCTGGTTCTCGGGCGTTCTACGGGGACAGGGGACGACCGGCACGCCCGTTGCCCCTGTTCGGGCATGCGTTCCAACTCCAGAATCCGTCGCGTTGTATCAGTGCTCGCCCTGGCCGGGGCCGTTTCGATGGGGGCCGCCGCCGAGATCCGCCCGCCGCAGGACCGCCGGCCCGAGGGCCTGCCCAGCGCCAACCGGGGGCAGTCGTCGGCGATGGTTTTTTCGGGCCCGCGGGTCGCCGAGGCGATGCGGAACATCCCGGATTGGGTGCGCCCGGAATATGCGCGCAACAACCGGCATCTGGTCTACGCCTCGCGCCGGGCGCTGACGGCGATCGACGAGTGGCCGCAGCCCCGCCCGCCGAGCTTCGAGCGTCAGCGGCGTCTGACGTTCAGCCGGACGGCCGAGACGATCATCATCTTCGGGCGTCCCCGCCACGGGCGGACGCGGTTCATGCCGTAAATGCCCTTCGCGCGGTGATGCGTGCGGGATAGAGCATCTTGCTTATGTTGCAGACGGCAACGCTGTGCCCGCGAAACGTCGGATCGCGCAGGAGGGGGTCTCGGCGCACTTGAACCGGCACTCCGGCTGCGTGCGCAGCCTCGGTGTCGGTGTCCAGATTGACAACAGGGCTCTTGTTCATCACGAACACAAAATCCCCACCCACAACACCTCAGGGCTCCCGCCACCCTTCCAGTATCGCCGCCAGCTCATCCGCGAACCTCGCCATCGACGTGCTCGGCAGCAACGACAGCGGATCATCGATCAGCCCCAGCCGCCCCTCACGCACCGCCGGGATGTCCAGCGTCGCGATCCGCCCCAGCCGACGCTCGATCTCCGCCCGCCCGATCGGCTCGGCCCGCTGACCCCGCCCCCGCGGCGCGATCAGCACGATCCCCGACGGCGCCAGCCGGGCGATGTCCTCCACATCCAGCTCCATCCACGGCGAGCCTTCCGTGATCGCCGGCACCCCTCCGATCCGTTCGAGGATCTGCTGATGGAACGACCCCGGCCCGAGCGCCCCCGGCGGGTCCGTCGCCGCCAGCAGCAGGACCCCGCCGAGATCCCCGAACCCGTCCCCCCGTCGCGACCACGCCCGCGCCAGCCGTGCGCTCGGCAGCGGTTGTTCGAGCCGCTCACCGGGGTCGGTGAACCGGGGCAGCACATGCAGATCCCTCGGCGTCCCCATCCCCGGCGGCCGGGCCTCCTCTCCGCCCGTCAGGTCCACCGCACCCAGCATGATCGCCAGATCGTCCACCGTGCGGGCGATGTCGTCCAGCGTCAGCAGCGTGATGCGTTTGATCGCCCACCCGTGCGACGCCGCCAGTTCCGTCAGCCGGGGCGGCAGCGGCCTCGACCCCCACTCGACGATGATCAGCGTCGGCTCGACCCGCAGCAGAGCCTCGTAATCGATCGCCTCCTGATGACCCACCGCCGGGATCGAATCCGGCAGCACCATGTCGTAGTCGTGCTTGCCCACGATCCGGTCGGCCAGCCCCAGATCACGCAGCATCACCGCCGCCGCTGGGCTGAGCACGACGATCCGCTCGCCGTCGCCCGCAGGCGTTTCCCCGCCCGCCGTGCTGCCGCGGCCTCCGCCGCACCCCCACACGACAAGCAGAAGCGACAGCACCGCCGACAGCCACCCGAACCGAACCGCCCGATTCATGCGTTCCTCTCGACGTTTCCTCGTGTCCTCGTCATCGCAAGCCCCGTCTCGATCCTTCACGCCTCAACGAGCCGAGGGCGCAAGCAATCGCGTTCTTCTTCGAGCAACGTGCATCGTCATGGTTTATGCGCCCTGGTGTGGTCCCGGACGCCGACACTGAGGCTGCGCACGCAGCCGAAGTGTCGGATCGGGTGCGCCCAGAACCCCTCCATTACGATCCGACGCTTCGCAGGCTCAGCGTCGGCGTCTGGAACATATTGATGCAAGATCGTCTTGCCCATCCTTCATGTTCTCCGGGTCAACACCACAAGCCCTCGGGTTCTCAAGACACGCCCCATCCCGCCCTGCGTTTTTCTCACGCCCGCACCCCGCCGATCCGCTGTTCGATTTCGCCCCGCAACGCCCCCAGCGCCGCGTCGTCGTGCAACATCCAGGGCCACGTCCGATCCCGCGCGATCTCGGCATCCGCCAGCGCCGCCGACACTTCCGAGGCCTCGCGTTCATACGCCGCCAGCCGATCCGCCCGCGCCGCCCGGCTCGCCGCCAGCAGCGCGTGCAGCTCGCCGAACAGCGCCCCCCGCCGCGCCGGCTCGGCCGACCGGATCGCCGCGATCAGCCGATCCTTCTCCCGCTGCCCGCCCTCGTCCCCGAGCATCGCCGGCGTGTGCCGCGCCCTGTGCGCACGCCAGACGGCCCGCGCCAAATCGGCACGATCCACCTCGGGCACCCCCAACTCCAGCCGCAGCGTCGCGCTGGCCACGCCCGCCCCGGGGAGCGTCTCGCCCAGCCAGCCCGCGAACCACCGCTCCGTCACCCGGTCGTACGCCTCGCCCCCCGTGCCGTGGATGAACAGGTCACACCCGACCATCCGCAGCAGCCCGGTCATCACCAGCCCCCGGGGCGCCAGCATCGCCGGGTCCGCAGGGCCCAGTTCGTCGGCGAACACCGCCCGCCGCGGCTCGCCCGGCTCGATCAACCACAACGGCAGCTCGTACCGCCCCTCGTGTTCGAGAGCCAGCAACTCGCGCACACCCGAGCCCGGCTCGGCCCGCACCGCCGCGTTGTACACCCCGACGCACCCCGCCGGGTCCGCCGCCATCCGCTCGACCAGCCACGCGAACATCGACGTCCGGCTCACATCCGTCGCGTACACCGTCGGCGAAATCGGCACGCCCAGCCGGTCGTCGAGCACCGTTTCGTGCGCACACCACGCCTGTTTTGCCGCGGTTTCTTCGCCCTCGAACCGCCGCAGCGCCGACGCGACGGCTCCGAACCCTCCCGGCACCGGATCGATCACCAGCCCCGGCGGCCGCGCGCCCGCGGGCACGGCCGACACGTCGCCGCCCCACCGCAGCAGATCATGCTCGGCGACCCGCCAGCACCCCGCCCCGGCGTCGTCCCCCGGCGCGCGCACGGGCATCCGCACCCGCCCCGGCTCCACCACGTCCTGATCCGGCACGCACCACGCCGTCGCCGCGCCCTCGCGCCGCGCCAGCGCCGCCGCCGCGAGATACTTCGCCAGCACCCCGGCGTGCCAGAACACCGGTTGATGCCCCGTCATCACGATCGGCGTATCGGTCGGCAGCCCCAGCTCGCCGCGGAACACCGCCGCCCTCGGGTCCGCCGGCGCGCCGCGTGAACGCCACGAGAGCAGGTGATCCCCGAGCAGCACGTCGGGCGGTGCGCCCCGCCGCTGGCGGCCCGTCGCGTCCGGTTCGGTTGTGCCGAGTGAGCCCACGCCTGAGCCTACGCTCGATCGCAGCAGCACCGCGGGCACAGATCGGCCCACGCCCGCTCCGGCAGTTCATCGGCGAACCGCCGCATCTCGTCGTGCATCACGGCGCGGTAGTGCGCCAGCCGGTGCGTGTCGTCGTCCAGCCCGCCCCCGAACGTGCGGTTCGGGTCGAGGTAGATCAGCCGGACCGGGTGTTCGACGATCCGGGCCCCCGCCGCGGCCAGCTGCACCCAGAGCTGCATCGGGAACGCGTACCCGTCTTCGGTCAAGGTCAGCCGACGCAGGGTCTCGACGCGGTGGGCTTTGAACCCGCAGAATCCGTCGGTGAGCGACAGGCCCAGCCGCTCGTTCAGTTCGGCTGTCACAAGCCGATTGATCTGGCGCCGCCCAGCGGGAGCCGTTCCCGTCCGGTCTGTGCTGTGGATCAGATATCGTGATCCGCTGATGATGTCCGCGTCATCCATCGCGATCCGCGAGAAAAACCCGGGCAGCGCGTCCGGCTCGTGCTGCTCGTCGCAATCCATCGAGATCACCCAATCGAATCCCTCGTTCTCGGCCCACGTGAACGCGTCGCGCAGCGTCCGCCCGTACCCCCGGTTCTGATCGTGATGGATGACGTGCAGCCCCAGCGCGCCGCGGATTCGGTCGATCTCCGCCCGCGTGCCGTCGGTCGAGCCGTCGTTGATCAACAGCACTGAATCGGCATACCGCCGGACGTGCCGAGCGACCGACGCCACTGTTTCACACTCGTTGAACACCGGAATCGCGACAAGGATGCGCACAAAGCCCCTTTCCATATTCGACAGTCCAGCCTGTCCGCGATTCAACCAACACCCCGGCCGGATTGTTCCATCTGATTGATCCAATCATAATCCATACATCAAGGGCCGCTCGTGAAGGGGTCATTGTTCTTCGCGTTCGGCCTTCTCGCTCCGGGCGAGGCTCGTGAAGGCGGCAAAGCCGAACGGCTGATGATTTTCGCCTTCTTGTTCTTTATCGAACGCCTCGGCGGCGGCTTCTTCGAGCCTTTTCACCAGCGCCTCGCTCAGCGCGTGCACCGCGACGATCTCGTGCACGGGCAGGGTGTAGACCTCACCGGAGGGGGTGCGGATCTGAAACACCGAACACTGCACATCAGCCGACAACATCCGGTCGTGCTCGCTCGCCGAGGGCACGCTGCACGCGAACACCGGGTACACGTCCGCGATCGGGATCCGCTGCCCGAGCCGGGTGATCACGGCTGTCCGCCCGTCGAAAAGATCGAGCATAGGCGAAGCACCCGCCGCGGCCCCCTTGGGCGTTGCCGAAAGCCGCCCGCTCGCCGTCGCCGCAGCCGCCGCGAGCGACGAGAGGATCTCCCGGACGACGTTCTGCCAGAACAGTTCCCGGCGTTGCGCGAGCAACGAAGCGGGGGTCTGTGTGAGCGGGGGGGATGTCCGTGGCTGGGCCATACAGAACGGTAGCGCCCCGGCCCTTCACCGGCGGGTTCGCGCCACAACGCCGTGAACGCGTGTGTGGTGATGCCCGCTGGGCATCCCGAGCCTGACGTGGTTCTGCCCCGCTTGCCCCCACAGGGGAAGGAAAGACCGACCGCCCCGAGGCGGCATCCGCACGCCGCAACGCGAGTCAGTTGTACTTGCGGACGACGGCCTTGACGATGCCCTGGACCTGGCAGAACTTCACGCGTATCGGTTCATACGCCGGGTTCGCCGGCTGGAGCCTGATGTGGTCGTCTTCCTTGTAGAAGGTTTTCAGCGTGGTGCTCCCGTCTTCGAGGAGGGCGACGACACGATCGCCGTTCTTGGCGACCTGTGCGCGCTCCAGCAGGATGTAATCCCCGTCGAGGATGCCCTCGTCCTTCATGCTGTCGCCATCGACGCACAGCGCGAAGCTCGATTCCCGGCCGACCTCACCGGCCGAGAGCAGCTCGGTCAGGTCGAGCTCTTCCTCGTCGGCGACCTTCTCGATGGGATACCCCGCGGCGATCTTGCCCACCAGCGGGAGACGGAGCGGGCGGTCCTCGTCCGGGACGGCGACACCCTCAGCGATCGATAAAGAGCGAGCCTTGTTGCGTTCGCGGACGAGAGCGCCTTTTTTGATGAGCGCTTCGACGTGCTCGAACACGGTGACCTTGCTGACACCGATTTCGTCGGCGAGCTCCTGCATCGTCGGGGAATAACCACGCCGAACGCGGGAATCCCGGATCAATTTCAGAATCCGGAGCTGTTTCGGCGTCAGGTTCATGGGTTTGGTGGCAGGCATGGAACATTTCCTCCTCTGGTGCCGCGGGGCCCCCCAACCCCAGCGGCCGACGCTTCGCGACGGTGGATTCGGAAACCACGCGGTGGATCAGACCGCGGGGCCTCCTTCGCAACAAATCGATGCAACCGAGGAACTCCCCGGAAACCCGAGACTGCTCTTCAAGCAGTCGGGAAAGCGACAGCCACACGCCGGCCTCACTGGCCAGTTGCTCATGCGGTGTCGCCGAACGCTCATCATCGGCCCCGCGACCCGGGGGGGGCGTCGAGCGCCGGGTGGGCGTCTCCTTGTGTGTCGGCTCGCCGGATTCAGGATGCGCATCGACCCCGGGTAATGGAATGGTTTTCAAGCCGTCCCAGATCATCGAGAAATCACCCCCGGGCCCGAGCCGCACGACCGCGACGCCTGCAGGCCCTTGAGCATCCCGATTCATGAACCGGTGGATCTTTTTCACCCCTGGCTCCTGCGAACGCTTTCCGTTTAATACCGCCCCGGAATACGGGGTTCTCTTGATGACTGACCCTATGTCGTCACCGGCCAAATGTCATCTGCGTTGGTGACTCGATCGGCTGAACAATTCACTGACGTTGAATCTTTTTCCCATAAAGTTTGGTACAAGATAGGAGATTATCAGAACTCCGTCAACCATTTATCCCCAGTTTTGTGCCATACCCTCAAATCCGGGCATATTTCTATGTGTTTGTACACCGAAATCGGGAGCCTGTGCGGACAATGTGTCCGCTCAACTCCAGCATTGTCAGACTGACGCGGACGCGATCGACGCCGATCCCTGTACGCCGGACGATCGAATCGAGCGTCGATTCTCCGTCTGATAACTGTTTCAGAATTTCGCGGCAAACGGGATCGATCGAGGCCCGCTCCTCGGGCGGTGCCGGGTCGCTGTACCGCGACTCATGCAATCCCTCGTGCGTGAAACGCGCCGGGGCTTCGAGCATATTGACCACGTCCCCCGGCTCGGTCACGAGTGCCCCGCCGCCCCGCTTCAACAGATCGAGCGAGCCCGCCGACGCCGGGGAGTCCACACGCCCAGGCACGATCATCACCTCGCGCCCGTGTTCCTCGGCCGCCAGCCTCGCGGTGATCAACGCCCCCGATTTCAGGCCCGCCTCGATCACCAGCACGCCCAGGCTCAGCCCGCTGATGATCCGGTTCCGCGCCGGGAAATGCTCCCCCTTCGGCTCGGTCTCCATGGGCAGTTCGCTGACGATCGCCCCGAGGCCCTCGCCCGCGATCCGTTCGTACAAATCCGCGTTCTCGGGGGGATAGCACCGCGAAAGCCCGCACCCCTGCACCGAGATCGTCCGCCCGCCGGAACGCAGCGCCCCGCGGTGCGCCGCCGAGTCGATCCCGCGTGCTCCGCCGGAGACGATCGTCAGCCCCGCCCGGCCCAGCACCCCGGCGAACCGCTCGGCCTGTTCGATGCCGTACTGCGTCGATCGGCGCGATCCGACCATCGCCACCGGGTATCGGTCGGCCCCGTCCGGGTCGAGCGAGCCGCGGATGTACAGCAGTCTCGGTGCGGACGGGATCTCGGCCAGCAGCGGGGGGTAACCGGGCTCGCCGATTGTGACCAGCGACACGCCGTGCCGGGCGATCTGCTCGCACTCCCGCTCGATCCGGGGCCCCAGATCGCGGGAGGCCTCGAGCGCACGACGGGCGATGGTGTTCCCGATCCCCGGGATGGCCGTCCACGCCGCGTGCGACGCGCCCAGCGCCCGGTCGACCGATCCCCCGAACGCGTCGAGCACGCGCCCGGCGCGCACCGGGCCGAGGCCGGGCAGGAGCATCAGCCCCAGCATCGATCGGGCACGATCCGAAAAGGTGACCGTCTCGGCCATGCGGCCAGTCTACAAACAAGGGCCCGGGCCGTCACGGCTCGGTCGACGGCGCGACAACGGGCCGGTATGGGGTGTCGTCGCCGCCCGTGAACGGGACCACCCTTGCGTAGACCTCGATGCCCACGAATGTGCGCACGGGTGTGAGCAGGTGCATCGTCACGGTTTTCGACGGGTATGCCGCGATCGGGTTCGGCCGGCGGAGCGTCACGAACACCCGCTCCGCGTCGAGGATGTCTCGTTTCGCGTCGAGGGTAAAGATCCAGCCCGGGGTCGGGGTCCGGGCGATCAACTCGTGCCACTCGCCCGAGGAGTCCACCCCGATCAGCGGGCCCCGGTAGGCGCCTTGCCCGACCGTCAACCCGTGCGAACACCCCGCCAGCAGCGCCGCCGCGATCATCCCGATGAAACATGCCAAGCCGATACGCAACGGACACCTCGTGGATTGAAACGATGTCTGAGACCCGCCCATGAGATCCACCGCATCCTAACGCATCGGGCCGGTCCGGGGTTTACCGGCGTCGATATCCCGCGACGCGGTGGTCGAGCGAGGCGAGCCGGCGTTCGGCGTCGCGGACCGCGTCACGCCACGACTCGGGGCGGGGCCGCGTCGGGCCCCCGATCTCTGTCGGTGTCTCGGCGTCGGGCGGGGGTTCCATCGAGAGCACCTCCGGGTACGCCGTCGTCAGCCGGTCAATCTCCGCGATCGCCGACCGGCATTCGGCGATGTACCCCCCGGCTTTGTCGGCAGCGGCGTGGTAGTCACGCGGGAGGAGCGATGCCCCGCCGCGCCGGGCGTGGCGGACGTCGAGCGCCGCGTCCGCGAGACCGATCGCCACGCGGATCTGCCGCACGAGCAACCGGCACCGTTCGTGCGCGCCGATCAGGCCGCTGTCGATCGTGACCGTCTCGATCGGCCGGCCCCGCAGACCGAGCGACCGCAGGAGCGGGTGGGTCGTTCTGTTGAGGGCGATCCCGTACAGCCGGGCCGCGTCGCGCGCGTCCAACGAGCAGGTCCACCCGTTTTCGTCGCGGGTGATGACGGGGGCCGGGGGTGCGCCGGTGTCCGTGTCGGCTTCTTCGAGGCGGAGCCGGCCCTCGCCGTCTTCCACCAGCCGCATCGAGGCCCGCGGAGCGACAAGCGATTCGATCCACGACGCGGGGAATCCTCGCCGCTCGGCGACGGGTTCGACGGCGTGGCGGAGGTCGAGCCGGACGATCGACCAGTCCTCGATCTCCGGGTTGAGCGGGCCGAGATCGTCGCCGGGGCCGCGTTCGATGCGCACGCGGGGCGAGATCGAGGCGTGGGCCGCCGACAGGGCGAACGCGAGCAGGCCCGGGCCCACGGTGCGGTCCGCCGGGTCGTCGAGCGACACGGCCAGGGTGGTTTCTGTCCGGCAAGCGGCCTCGATCATCTCGTAGAGCAGGTCGTCGCGGGCGCGGTTGCCGTTCAGTTCGATCAGGATGACCCCCGGATGGAGTGTGTCGAGCCGATGGAGGGCTTCAAGAAAGGTATCGGCGGTTCGGCGTGCATCGAGGTCGCCGCGGAGCACGATCCGGGCGTAGCGGTGTGGTGCGGGTTGTGCGGTCTGTGCGGTCGAGGAAAAACAGAGAAGTGCCGCGGGCACCAGAATGGCGGGTTTGGCACCGGACATTCGGGGGTCCTCCGTGCGGGCCGAACGTGGGCCGGCCCGTTGCAGACGGATCAGAGCGTACCACGCATCAGGCCGATGCATCTGCACCATCCCGCGCCGCCCGTCCCGTGTGCCCGTTGGTCGTGTTCAACACCGAAGTTGCGCCGGGCGAGGGCCGATACGTTCGGCAGTCACAGAGGGGACCGATCATGAGCACACCGGCGAAGTCTTTCGAAGATCTCCGCTCGATCCTGGGCAAGCTCGACCGCAAGATCGACAAGGCCCGATCCAGGCGGTTGGGCATCCCGGAAGAGCCCGAGACGAAGCCGGCCGAGATCGCGTCCAACGGGGACGTGTCGGACGAGCAGGAAGCCCGGCCTCAGGACACGGTCGTGGGTGAGCCCCGCCGCAGGTCCCCGTTCGGGCGGGCCAAGCCCCTGAACCGCCAGAATCCGGGTTCCGAGAACAGCTGGATCGGTGGGGGCGGGATCGGCTGAGATCGTCGCCGGGCCGGTGGCGAGCCCGGCGGCCTTGTCATCGCATCCGGCGCGGATAGCATTGCCCCGCGGGCCGAGGTCGAAGGATCACCCGCGAGAGGGCATTGGTGTAATCGGTAGCACGACTGATTCTGGTTCAGTTAGTCGGGGTTCGAGTCCCTGATGCCCTGTTGAATCGACAGCCCCGCGATGCGGGGTTTTTTTGCGGGTGGGTCGGGTCGGCGAACGCGCCGCGGCTCGCCACGCGTCACCGATACTCAAGGCAGGATCAGCATCGCGTCGCCGAAGCTATAGAAGCGGTACCGCTCGCGGATCGCCTCGGCGTAGACGGCGCGCAGGCGGTCGATCCCCTCGGGCAGCATCGCGGCGACAAGGGCGAGCAGCGTCGAACGCGGCAGGTGGAAGTTGGTCAGCAGCCCGTCGACGCGGCGCCAGCGGTAGCCGGGGGCGATCAGCAGGTCCGTCTCGATCCAGTCGGGCGCGGGGTCGGGTTGCTCCAGCCGGGCGGCGTAGGCCTCGATCGTGCGCGCGCTGGTCGTCCCCACGGCAATCACCCTGCGGGCGCTGAACACCGCGTCGCGTACGCCCACGGGCATCGAGCACCATTCGCTGTGCATCGGGTGGTCGTTCAGGTCGTCGACTTCGACGGGCTTGAACGTGCCGGCGCCCACGTGCAACACGATCTCGCGGGTGTCGATCCCACGGTGTCGCAGGGCTTCGAGCAGCGCGTGCGTGAAATGCAGCCCGGCGGTGGGGGCGGCGACCGAGCCGGGGGGGGCCGAGGCATGGCCGGGGTCGGCGAGCGGACCGGCATAGACGGTCTGGTAGCGGTCTCGGTCCTGCTCGTCGCTTTCCGGGTTCTGCCCCGAGTCCCGCCGGGCGTGGCGGATATATGGTGGCAGCGGGGGGCGGCCCGCCCTGGCGAGCATGGCCGGGGTGTCGAGTCCCGGCTCGTCGATGGACCACGCCGCGACGCGCCACGCGCCCGCCTCGCTCTCGGCCCTGCCGAGCAGTTCGAGACGGACGCCGGAATCGGACCCGTCGGGGGCGGTCAGTTCGATGACGCGTCCGGGCGTGTGCCGGCGGGCCTTGATCATCGCGATCCAGATCCGGCGGGGGGGGTTCGTATCGGTGTCGGCCCCGTCGGCGGTGGGGGCGTCGTGGAGCCAGAGGCCCTCGACCTTGCCGCCGGTGCCGAGGTTTCGCCCGATGAACCGGGCGGGCAGGACCTTCGAGCGGTTGAGCACCAGCGTGTCGTCCCGGTCGAGCAGCGAGAGGAGGTCGGCGACGCGCCGGTGTTCGAGGCGCACGGGGTCGGTGCGGGAGATCACGAGCATGCGGGCGGCGTCGCGGTCCGCGGCGGGGCGGGTGGCGATCAGGTCGCCCGGCAGGTCGTAATCGAGTTCTTCGACGCGCACGCGACCACTCTACGCAACGCCGGGTGTTGCATCGGGGCAACACGCGCCGGTGAACGTCCGGCCCGGGCGGGCGGGGCGCGGGCCGCGGAGAGGACGACGGGCGAACGGTGCGGTTTTTATCGGATGAACCCGCGGGCGGATCGGTCGGCACGCGGTGTGTACGTCTCGGGTCGTGGTCGAGCGCACGGGTGCCATCCCGATCGATTCGTATCGCCCGTTGAGGCCGGTCGAGCCGGTCTGCCGCGGGGGGACGGAGGATTCGCGTCGGAGCGACGCGGGTCGGGAGGAGGTGCGTGTCGACGCGTTCCGTGCCGGTCCGGGCGCGGTGCCGTTCGCCGATTTTCTGCACGCTTTGAATCTTGAGGCGTCAATCCGCGGGGGTGTGCGCCGGGCGGTTGAGCCGGTCGAGCCGGTCGAGCCGGGCGTGGGCGGGACGCGGGCTGCTTTTGAGGGCAGGAAGGACGGGACGCTCCCGCGTCTCGGGGATGTTTCGCCCGTTCGCCCTGAGCCTGCCGTGCGGGTGTCGAGACCGATCGATGTGTATCGGCGGCCGATGGGTTCGGGCCGGTTGATTGATGTCGTGGTGTGAAAGTCTGATTCTTTTCTGGGGGCACGGTTTGTTCTTGCGGCAACGCTCGCCCGAAGCGAGACCCGGATCTTGCTCCAGAAAGCACGAGCATCTGTTGGAATCCGTATGAGCAACTTCTGTGTGGCACTGGCTGCTCGTCAGCCAGTGTGCATTTCTGCAACGCGGCCATTGGCAACGAGTAGCCAGCGCCGCGCGAACCATGAACAGTGCGACCCTCCGGATTGGGGGATGTGCACGACAGCACAAAAGAGCCCGGAGCGTCAGCGACGGGCCGCGGTGTGCTGTTGTCATCCTCCCGGCTCCCGGCCCCGCGCTCACGCTTGGGGCTCTTTGAACACGGACGGACGACACTGATACGAATTCCAAGAAGATCTCGTGCGTGTTGACCAGACCCGGGTGCAGGCCGGGGTGTTCTGGATGCAGCGGGCTTTGTCGGCGCAATGAAAACGCCGCGACGTGTGCCGCGGCGTCCGAGAAGTGGAGGCTAGGGGACTCGAACCCCTGACCTCATCCATGCCATGGATGCGCTCTACCAAAGCTGAGCTAAGCCCCCAAATTGTCCCGCCCCGGCCGGCCCGTTCATCGGCACGCCACCAGACGACGCGGAGCGAATCGTAGTGCATGATCGGCGGCAATCAAGGCCTCCGCGCGTGGTGATGGACACCCCCGCGCTTGTGCGGGTCCGTCTGTGCCGACCGGGACGGATGCAGCGATCGACCCGGCCTTGACGGTCCCCCGGATGCAACGTCGGGGCGGATCGGGTGAAGGGTGTGATCTGTGCGGCTCTTCGGCCCGATCACCCTGCAAGCCGGTTGTTGGCCGGTCGGCAGGAGCGGATGATGCCCGAGATGCTCGAACAATGGACGCAGGGACGCGTGCCGATCGGTCTGCGGTGGTGGATCACCCGAAGCGGTGAGATCCGCACGGGCTGGCCCGCGCCGGGCCTCGAACCGACCGCCCTGGCGATGGGCTGGATCGCGTACAACCAGGCCGTTGGGGTGATCGAACACCCCCTGCCGCCCATCGACCGCGGGCTGCTCGAGATGCTCAACGACCGCTTCCCGAACAGGCGTTGGTTCGCCGGCGAATGGGTCTCCGACGACGAGCAGCTCCGCCGGGCGGCGTGAGGTCCTGTCCCGGGCCGGGATTTGAGAAAAACCGAACCAATCTGGTTTTGTTCAGTATGCTCTCCGGGGGATCTGCCAAACCCCGGAAGGAGCATCCATGCGCATCCGCACCATCGCCGCCCTGTTCGTGCTCGTTTTTTCGTTGACCGCCCGGGGGCAGATCGGCCCGGGCGACACGGCCCCGCCGATCACGCTCGAAGCGATCAGCAACGCGCCCGATGGGGTCGAATCGCTCTCGTGGAAAGATTTCGGCGACAAGCTCGTCTTGCTGGAGTTCTGGGGCACCTGGTGCGGCCCGTGCGTGGCCGCGATCCCGCATCTGAATGAACTGGCCGAGCAGGTCGGCGACCGCGTCGCGTTTCTCGCGGTGACGTTCGAGGACAAGGCCAAGATCGACGCCTTCCGCAAGAAGCAGCCGATGCGGGCCGTCATCGGGCACGACACGGACCGTTCGATGCCCAAGGCGTACGGCGTTCGGGGCTGGCCGACGACGTTCCTGATCCGCGGCGGGAAGGTGCTCTATCGCGGTTATCCCTCCGAGGTGACAGCCGAACTGTTGACGGCCCTCTCCGCGGAAAAACTCGACCTCGAAGCGGCGAAGAAAAAGTTCCCGATTCTGAGCGCCGAGATGACCGACATGACTCCGGATCAATCGTCTGATCTTTGGGTGCCCGCAATCGACGCCGATGTCCAGGTCATGGTCGGGCCCGCCCCCACGCAGGGCAAGAACTTGATGGGTTCGTCGTCATCCAATCCCAGAAGCAGGTCATTTTCATATTATGCAACAACGATTGATGGGATTATTCGGAGTGCGTGGTCGGTCAACTCTTATCATGTCCAGATCGACCCGGCGATCGACCGGGAGAAAAAATACAAAGTATTGTTCCGGGCAACCTATGAAAAGATGAACAACGCTCGGCATGCGCTCGCCGCCGCGCTCGGTGTTCGGGTCACTCACGCAGAGCGGGATTTGGCCGGCTATCGCGTGGT
Source organism: Phycisphaerales bacterium (assembly GCA_027083355.1). Taxonomy (GTDB): domain Bacteria; phylum Planctomycetota; class Phycisphaerae; order Phycisphaerales; family UBA1924; genus UBA1926. Next base: position 22,913 of record JALWOY010000010.1, read on the forward strand.
TGTTCCGCCTGAGGGCTACCGCCTTCCCGAGCCGATCGGGGAGGGATACGCCTGGAAGCAGGCCGGAAAAGATCATGACATCACTATCACCGGGCCGAGGGTGCGGTTGTCCTCTCTGTTCGACATTGTTGCGAGTATCATCGGCTCGCCGGTCGAGATGCCGAAGGAACTCGAGGAGATCGATTTTAAGTGTGATCTCACATTTCGCAACGATGACCCCGAGGCTGTCATCAAATCGATCGAAGACCAAACCGGCTTCCGGCTCGTGCCCGCCAATATCAAGGTTGATATGCTGCTCGTGAATCCGATCGAATCTGAATAAAACCACGGTTCATAACGCCACGGCCCCCACGAGGTCCGCCAGACTTCCGGCATCCTGTGTGCGGACCCATTTTTCCAGACCCCGCGCGACTCTGACCGGGGCCGCGGGGTCGGCGAACAGGGCCGTGCCGACCTGGACGGCCGACGCGCCGGCGAGGATCAGTTCGGCCGCGTCGTCCCATCGCATGACGCCGCCGGCGCCGATGATGGGTGTGCCGGTGTCGCGGGCGATCGCGGTATGGGTGAGGTGGACGAGCCGGACGACGATGTTGTGCACGGCCGGGCCGGAGAGCCCGCCGGTGGTGTTGCCGAGCAGGGGCCGGCGTGTGCGCACGTTGATGGCCATGCCCGGCGTGGTGTTGCACAGCGTCAGGGCATCGGCGCCCGGTCGGCTGTTCGGGCCGGCGGGTGCGCCCCCCGGCTCGATCGCGGCGCGGGCGAGGTCGACGATCGTGTGCGGCGTGCCGACCGACACCGGGGGGAGCTTGACGATGAGCCGGGTGTGGGTCAGGACGGCCCGGACCGCGCGCACGAGATCGGCGAGCAGCGTCGGGTCGGCTCCGAACTCGACGCCGTGCGAGACGTTGGGGCACGACACGTTCAGCTCGACGGCGGGCATCGCTTCGATCTCGTCGAACTCCGCCGCGATGCGCACATAGTCGTCGATGGAGAACCCGGCGGCCGACCCGATGACGGTGGTCGGCGTCGCCGCGATCCGGGGGGCGACGTATTCGATGAAGTGCTCGATGCCGACGTTGGCCAGCCCGACGGCGTTGAGCATCCCCGCCTTGACCGGCGCGACCCGCATCGGGGGGTTGCCCGCCCTCGGCTCGGGGGTGATCGACTTGGTGACGACCGCCCCCACGCGTGACAGATCGAGCACGTCGGCCATCTCGTCGAGCGTGCCGGCCGTCCCCGCGGCGAGGAGGACGGGGTTCCGGAGTCGGATCCCGGCGAGGTCGGTTGCGAGCGGGGTGTCCATGCGTCCAAGCCTACACGGCACGGGGGGCGTGGATCGCGGCCTCCCGGAGATAGACCGGGGGCTGGAGCGAGGCGAGCAGCGATCGGCCGTCGAGCATCCGCAGCCCGTCGACACCGGCCTGTCGGAGGATCGCGTTGGTGCGTTCCGGTTCGGGTGACGCGGTGATCGGGGCATCGGAGGCGAGCAGGAACCCCAGGGGTGTGGCGAAAATCGGGACGGAGGTGATCAACGGCAGCACGCGCGGGAAGACCGATCGGAGAGCGGCATGGACGGCCAGGTGCGTGTGCATCTCGGCGGGGGCGACACCGCCGGCCTGCACGGCCAGGACGCCGCCGGGGGCGAGGGCTTTCTTTGTGCGCTCGAATGTGGCTTTCGTGAACAGGTGTGCGCTCGGGCCGTCCTCGATCGGGTCGGACAGGTCGTAGAGGATGACGTCGAAGGCTGCGGCGGGGTCGGCGGCGGCGCGGTCGATCGTTTCGAACGCGTCGCCGACGATCACCTCGAGGCGCGGGTCGTCCTCGCATTTCGCGTGGAAGCCGGGGAAGTGTTCGCGGCAGGCGTCGAGGACGCGCCGGTCGATCTCGGCCAGCACGACGCGTTCGACCGTGTTCCACGACAGGGCGTCTCGGGCGGCGGCCCAGTCGCCCCCGCCGGCGATGAGGACGGACCGGGGCCCGCCCCGATCGGTGGAAGCGGCGAGGGCGTGCTGGACGAAGGTGCCGTGGACGAGGGGTTCGTGATAGAAGAATTCGTCCGCGGTGGAGGACTGCCAGTGGTCGTCGAGGATGAGCGCCCGCCCGTAGGTCGGGGTCTCGACGATCTGCATGTGCTGATAGGGGGTGTGCTCGTCGACGAGGATGCGTGTGACGCCGTGGGCGTAGACGTCGTGTGGGGTGAGGTGTTCCTTGAGCCAGATGACGGGTTGTTCAGGCATCGGCGGGCTCGTGGTGGATGATCTCGCAGTTGAGCGTGCGCATGTGCGCGGCCTTCGGGTCGACGCCGAGGGTTTCGGATTCGGTCAGCTCGGCGGCGCGGGGGATGCGGGCGAGTGTTTTTCTTTGTGCGCGCATCTCGCGTGCGACGAAAGCGCATGCTTTTTCGGGCATGGCGGTATCGCCGCAGGTGAAGACGTCGACGGCGGCGTAGCCCACCTCGGGCCAGGTGTGGATGGAGATGTGGCTTTCTGCGAGGAGCCCGACGCACGTGACGCCGGCGGGGGAGAAATGGTGGTGGATACCTTCGATCCAGGTGGCGCCGGCGTGCTCGGCGGCTTCGCGGAGCGTTCGCCGGATGAATCCCGGGTCGTCGAGGAGTTCGACGGGGCAGCCGTAAAGCTCGAGCAGGCAGTGGACGCCGACGGATGCCATGGTGTTTCTCCGTGTGTGGGGGTTGCGGTTCGCGTTGGGGGCGGCAGGGTAGGCGTGGATTCTCCCCGGGGTCGGTCTGCGAAGGCACGGCGGCGGTGGGTCAGGTGAGTTTGGAGACGAACTCGGCGAAACGGTCCATGCCGGCGTTGATCTGGTCTTCGGAGCAGGCGAAGGAGATGCGGACGTGGTTGGGGCCGCAGCCGCCGAAGTCTTCGCCGGGGACGAAGGCGACGCGGGACTCTTCGAGAAGGGCCTCGGAGAGGTCCATGGCGCGGTTGATGGTGGTGCCGCCGGGGGTGGTCTTGCCGAAGAGGGCGGAGATGTCGGGGAAGACGTAGAACGCGCCGGTGGGGGTGGGGCAGTTGACGCCCGGGATGTCGTCGAGGCGTTGTTTGATGAGTTTCGCCCGCCCGGCGAAGGCCTGCCGCATGGATTCAACGGCGTCGGCGACGGCGGGGTCGGTGAGGGCGCAGCGCATGGCGGCGTAGTTGAAACTGGTGATGTTGGTCGTCATCTGGCCCTGCAGCGTGCCCATCGCCTTGATGAAGGTCTTGCCGAACTCGCCGGGCATGGCTGCGTAGCCGATCCGCCAGCCGGTCATGGCGAACGCCTTGCTCAGCCCGTTGAGGGTGAGCGTGCGGTCGGCGATCTCGGGGACGGACCCGATCGAGAAGTGGTCGATGCCGCCGTAGACGATCTTTTCGTAGATTTCGTCGGTGAGCACGACGAGGTCGGGGGCGACGGACTCGGCTTTTTCCGCGACGACGGCGGCGAGGGCCTTGAGTTCGTCGGGCGAATACATCGTGCCACAGGGGTTGGAGGGGGAGTTGAGGATCAGCACCCGGCTGCGGGGTGTGATGGCGGCGGCGAGCTGGTCGGGGCTGATCTTGAAATCGTCGTCGACGGTGGTGGGCATCTCGACGATCACGCCCCCGGCCAGCTCGGTGATGGGGCGGTAGGACACCCACGCGGGGGTGGGCAGGAGGACCTCCCACGGGGCCTCGCCCGGGGCGGGCGGGTCGAGCAGGCAGTGGAGGCTGGAGAACAGGACGTGCTTGCCGCCGGCCCCGATGCCGACGTGGTGGCCCGTCAGGCCCGGGATGCGGTTTTCTTCGGTGAGTTTTCGGGCGACGGTCTCGCGCGTGGGCATGTCGCCCAGGGTGGGCATGTATTTGGTCTGCCCGGCGAGCATGGCCTCGACGGCGGCGTCCTTGATGGGCCGGGGGGTGTCAAAGTCCGGCTCGCCCGCGGCGAAGGCGAGCACGTCGACGCCCTCGGCCCGCATCTGCTTGGCACGGTTGGTGAACGCGACGGTGACGGACGGCTTGAGCGAGGCGACGCGGCGGGAGAGGGCGAGGTTGGACATGAAGGTATGGTATCGGGCTCCCGGCACGCGAACGGGGATCATCCTGTGATGGTTCCTTCGGTTTGTCGGTTTTCTCGCGTGCCTGCTGCCTATCCTTGTCACGGCCCGCAATGGGCTCGACGGCGCCCGGGCTGTCCCCGCGTGGGGGCAGCGGCGACCGAGACACAGGCCGGTTTCTGTACGCATCTCCATCTGTGCAGGATCGGCAACAACAGGAGCACCCATGCCCCTCGCCCCTGAAGTGAAGAAGGACGTGATCAGCAAGTTCGCCCGCGACGAGAAGGACACGGGTTCGCCCGAGGTCCAGATCGCGCTGCTGACGGCCCGCATCCAGCAGGTCGCCGCCCACCTGCGCGAGAACAAGCAGGACAACCACAACCGCCGCGGGCTGGTGATGATGGTCGGCAAGCGGAACCGTCTGCTCCGGTATCTGAAGCGGACGAACGAGGCCTCGTACCGCGAGACGATCGCGGCGCTCGGCCTGCGGAAGTAATCAGCGGGCGCGTCCGGGGGACCGGTCGCGTCTCTTTGTTTCGGGCCGCTCAGGAGCGGCAGTCGGCGCAGCGTCGTCGCGGACCCGTCCGGTCGGGCGGAGGATCTCGACGGCGTGACGCCTTCTGCCATTCCGAGCGTGCGCGGCCCGACGGAACCGTGAAACCGCGGCGGTGTGATTTCGCCGCGGGTGAGCCGCGGGGTGGTGCGAGCCTCCCGCGTGTGGCCGTGCAGGCGCGGCCGGAAAGGCAGAAAGATGTCGATCGACAGCCCGATTGTGGTGGAGAAGGAAATCGGCGGGCGGATGTTCCGCCTGGAGACGGGGAAGGTGGCCAAGCTGGCGAGCGCGGCGGTGCTTGCGACGCACGGTGGGACGACCGTGCTGGCGACGGTGGTGCGGGCGGACCCGCGTCCCGGGCTGGACTTCTTCCCGATGCAGGTGGACTACCGCGAGAAGCTGAGCGCGGGGGGCAAGTTCCCGGGTGGTTTCCGCAAGCGTGAGGGGGCGCCCAACGAGAAGGAAATCCTCACGATGCGGATGATCGACCGCCCGATCCGCCCGCTGTTCCCGGACGGGTTCATCGACGAGGTGCAGATCCAGTGCTGGGTGATGAGCCACGACGGGGAGAACGACGCCGACGTGATCGCGGGCACGGCGGCCTCGGCGGCGTTGGCGATCAGTGATTGCCCGTTCGAGGGCCCGCTGGCGACGGTGCGCGTGGGCCGTGTCTTCAACGAAGACGATTCGGTGACGCACATCATCAACCCGACGGTGAGCCAGCTGGAGTTTTCCGACGTGGACCTGGTGCTCTCGGGCCACCGTGACGGGATGAACATGATCGAGGTGGGGGCGGCCGAGATCCCCGAGGCCGAGCTGGTCGAGTGCATCCGTTTCGGTGAAAAGCACATCGGCGAGCTGCTGGGTCTGATCGAGGAACTGGTTTCCAAGGCGGGTGTCGAGAAGCGTGTGGGCGAGCTGAATCTGCCGCCCGAGGAGATCGTCGCCAAGTGCCGCGAGGTGTGCGAGGGCCCGCTGACCGAGGCGCGGCAGATCCCGGGCAAGACCGAGCGGAACAACCGGGTCGATGAGATTCGCGCGGCGTTCCTGGACGAGCACTTCCCGATCAACGAGAGCGGGACCGTGGCCGAGGCGCACGCGAGCGAGAAGGCCCGCAAGCAGGCGAAGGAGGCGTTCCGCACGCTCGAAAAGAAGATCACCCGCAAGCTGATCGTGGAGAAGGGGCTGCGGGCCGACGGGCGTGGTTTCACCGAGATCCGCCCGCTCGAGATGCGCGTTGGGGTGTTCGAGCGGACGCACGGTTCGGCGTTCTTCCAGCGTGGGGAGACGCAGAGCCTGGTGTCGTGCACGCTCGGGACGGGTCGCGACGAACAGATCATCGACGGGCTGCTGCCCGAGTATTCCAAGAAGTTCACGCTGCATTACAACTTCCCGCCTTTCTGCACGGGCGAGGCCCGGCGGATCATGGGCCCGGGTCGGCGTGAGATCGGGCACGGGGCGCTCGCCGAGCGCAGCCTGCTCGGCGTCCTGCCCAGCCCCGAGGACTTCCCCTACACCATCCGCCTCGTCAGCGATATCACCGAATCGAACGGCTCGTCTTCGATGGCGTCGGTCTGCGGGGGGTGCCTGGCGCTGATGGATGCCGGCGTGCCGATCATCAACACCTGCGCCGGCATCTCCGTCGGTCGTTTCACCGACGAGAACGGGGAGAATGAGGTCTTCGTCACCGACATCATCGGCGAGGAAGATTTCTTCGGCGACATGGACTTCAAGGTCTCGGGCACCGTGGACGGGATCACCGGCATCCAGCTCGACCTGAAGGCCCGCGGGCTGAGTGTCGAGCAGATGGAGAAGATCTTCGAGCAGGCCAGGCAGGGCCGGCTTGAAATCATCAAGCAGATGGAGGCGGTCATCGCCGAGCCGCGTGCGGACATCTCGGTGTATGCGCCGCGTCTGATCACGCTGCATATCTCGCCGGACAAGATCGGCAAGCTGATCGGCCCGGGTGGCAAGACGATCCGGGCGTTGCAGGACAAGTACGGCGTGGGGATCGACGTCGAGGACGACGGGACGGTCATCGTGTCGTGCCCGGACGGGCTGAAGATCAAGGAGGCCGAGGCGGAGATCGCGGCGATCTGTGAGGACATCCGCCCGGGGACGATCTACACCGGCAAGGTCGTCAGTGTGAAGGATTTCGGCGCGTTCATCGAGATCGCGCCGGGGACCGACGGCATGTGCCACATCTCGGAGCTGGCCGACGGGTATGTCGAGAAGGTGTCCGACGTGGTGAAGATCGGCGACGAGGTCCGGGTGAAGGTGATCCTCGTGGATGACCAGGGCCGGATCAAGCTGAGCATCAAGCAGGCGAACGAGAAATCGGCAACGGAAGAGGCCGCCGAGGAAACCGTCGAGGCCTGATCAGATCTCCATGACCGGACATCGGGCAACCCCTCCCCTAATCGGAGGGGTTGTCTTGTGTTGGAAAGAGTTGCATCCGTGCTGCACTTTGGTTATATTGCGCCGGTTCTCGGTCGTTGTTGCGATCGGATCAGTGCAGTGTGGGGAAACACGGTGGATTATCTCCGGATCGTTCCAGCAACAGTCTCGATGACGGGGGGGCAGCCCCCTGTTTTGGGCTGTCTGCCTCGGCGTCGCGGGATGGGTGCCGTGTGCCGAGGTGCCTCGGCCTGCATGAACCCCGGGGGTGTTTCTTCCCTCGGCGGGCTGGTCGTCACATTTCTTTGAGTATCTTCCGGGCCGTTCCGGTCGACGGTGGGGTATGCCATGGGTGAATCCGATAGTGTGCGATTGGAAAGCATCGAGGGCGAGGTCAAGTGGTTCGATCCGCGCAAGGGCTTTGGTTTCATTGTCGGGCCGGAGGGGCAGGATATCTTCGTGCACTTCTCGGTCATCGCGGGCGAGGGTTTCCGTGTGCTGAAGGACGGCGCGAGGGTCGAATACGACGCGGAGAAGACGGACAAGGGCTGGCGTGCGACGAGGGTCGAGCGTTCGCAGGATGCCGAGATCGGGGTGGTCGACAAGCCGCGTACCTACACCCGCACGCCGCGTCGATGATCTGATTTCACCTTCTTTCACCGTCGCGCTCGCGCCCGCCGGCGTTTTCCTGATTACGCTCATCGCGTGGTTTCATTCGTTGCGGGCATCTTGATCGGAGCTGTGACCGTTGCGATCGTGCTCGGCGTGTGGGCGCTTCGGTGGCGGCGTGCGCAGGCCGAGGCGATGCGGGAGCACGCCGCCCGGCAGATGGCCGAGATGTCGTCGATGACGGCGGGGCTGGCGCACGAGATCAAGAACCCGCTGTCGACGATCGGGATGAACGCCCAGCTGCTCGGCGAGGCGATCGCGGACCTCGATATCGACGAGCAGCAGAAATCCCGAATCCAGCGGCGGATCGGCACGCTGACGCGCGAGACCGAACGGCTGCGGGGCATCCTGACCGACTTCCTCGAGTTCGCCGGCGAGTTGAAACTGCACACCGCCGAGGCGGATCTGAACGAGATCGTCGAGGAACTGGGCGACTTTTTCGTGCCCCAAGCCGAGAAGAACCGCATCCGTCTTCGGGTCGAGCCGGCGGCGGCTCCGGTGCGTGCGGTGGTCGATGCGGGTCAACTCAAGCAGGCGGTGCTGAACCTGCTGCTCAACGCGGCGCAAGCCATGGAGGGGCTCGACGGCGGGGAGATCATCCTGCGGACGCGTTCGGGCTCGCGTTCGGGCGTTCCCGAGTCGGTGATCCACGTCATCGACACGGGACCCGGCATCGACGAGGCGAAGCGCGACGAGATCTTCAAGCCCTACTTCACCACCAAGCGCGGCGGGTCGGGCCTGGGGCTGCCGACGACGCGGCGGATTGTCGAAGCCCACGGCGGACGGCTCGAACTGGTCTCCGAGCCGGGCCGGGGGACGGATTTCGCGATCGTGCTGCCCGCGGCGGGGTAGGTGCGATGCGGTTTCTGAATCACCCGTGTGCCTCACCGAGGCCCGGGTTCAGAAGAACACATTGACCGAGAGTGAACACCCGGGCCAGCACCCGGGTCTGGTTTCAGGGGAAGCGTTCCGCGTCGCCTGGAAAGGAGCCGCGACCGGGAGGGAGCGGTTTTCTCACGAACACCCGGAGTCGTGGGAAAACGATCCTGCGCCACTCATTGAACGGAGACAACCGGGCGCGAGCACGGGTGCTCCCTCTCCCCGCTGGCGGGGAGAGGGCCGGGGTGAGGGGTTCCATCAGCTCTTCGAGCGTCAAGCATCATCATGTTTCGGTGCGTGCCACGGCTCTGTGAGCCGTGTCCTGGGCACACTGGTGACACAGCTAATTCACACGGCCACAATGGTGCTTTGTAGACACCATATATCAGACAGCGACTTCGTCGCGGCGGACCGCGTAGGCCAGCACCTTGATCGTTGCTTCCGCGACGAGGGTCCGCTCGGTCCGGCTGCTCAGGCTGCCCATCGTCG
>JALWOY010000011.1 GCA_027083355.1 Phycisphaerales bacterium
CCTCGGCCCACCGCCGCGGGCGCGATATGATCGTCGCAACGACACCGCGGTATGGACGCCTTCGACTATAAACTCGGCGAACTCTTCTGCGAGACCGTCCCGGTCGAGGATGTCGCCCGCCGCTACGGCACCCCCGTCATCATCTATTCCGCCGCCGCGCTGCGAGAAAACCTCGGACGCGTCCGCGCGGCATTCGCCGGACTCGACCCGCAGATCCGCATCCCCGCGGCTTCGCTGCCCTCCCCGGGCGTGATGCGGCTGCTCACCGCCGAAGGGTGCGGCGTCGCCGCCGACAGCGGGGGCGAACTCGAACGGGCTTGGCTCGCCAAGGCGCCGATGGGCGATGTCCACTTCGCCGGTGTCGGGAAAAGCGACGACGAGATCCGCGCCGCACTCGACGGGATCTACAGCCCGCTGTTTCAGGCCGGCGTGACCGTCGACGGACGCCCCCCCTACTACCGCGGGCCAACGGGCTGGCTCGTCGCCGAGAGCCTCGACGAGATCGAACGCATCGCGATGATCGCCGGGAGCCTGCGCGTCAACTGCCGCATCGCCGTCCGCCTGAACACCGCGCTCGAGGTCCCGCCCGGCGAACCCGTCTGCGACGCCGACGCGGACAGCAAGTTCGGCGTCTCCCCCTCGATCGCGATCGAGGCGTTCCGCCGGTTCGAGTTCCGCCAGCACGTCCGGCTCGCTGGCCTCGCGTCGCACGTCGGCCAGCGATCGCTCGACGTCGAGACGTACACCGCCGGCATCCGGAGGCTGTATGAAACCGCCCGTGAGATCCGCGCCGCGGGTTTCGACATCAATCTGATCTGCCTCGGCGGGGGGCTGCCCGCGATCGGGACGAACACCACGGGTTCACCCCTCGGGCCATACGCCGAGGCGATCACGCCGATCGTCAAGGGCTTTGAAGTGGATCGGCTGACCATCCAGCCCGGGCTGCCCATCGCCGCGGGCGCGGGTCTGCTGGTCGTCTCCGTGCGGGAGATCAAGCCCGCGGAAGACCGGAACATCGTCGTGTGCGACACCGGGCTCGACCCCGCGGGTCGGCCCGCGGAAGTCGACGGGTGCCGCCTTGTCTGGCCGGTGAAAACCGAGCCCGGGCTGGAACCGCCGCGCCCCGGGGTCGAACGCCTCGACACCACCGGCCTCGACTGGTACGACCTCGTCGGCCCGACCGCCCACGACACGGACACCATCGGACGAAGCCGTCTGATCCCCCGCATCCGGCCGGGTGATCTGCTCGCGATCTTCGACGCGGGGGCGTGCGCACGCCGGGCCGTGTCCCGCGGCAATGACCACACCCTGCCCGCGGAGGTGCTCGTCGAGGGGCGGCACATGGCCCCGCTGCGCCCCCGCGCGGGGTTGATCGAGCAGATCGCCCCTGAACTCGGTCCGCTCGAAAAACTGTGACCGCACCCAGACGCACAAACCGCCGCCTCTTCGCGTTGCTGCTGCTGTACGCCGGGCTTTTGCTCGCCTCGCGGATCGTCCAGGCCACCACCCGCACCGCCCCCGGCACGACGCCTCCCGATGCCCCCGGCCTCTTTCTCCGCATTCCCGAAACAAAGGCGGAAGGCCCCCTCGACCGCGAGATAACCCTGCACGTCCTCCGATGGGGCGAGGACAACCACCCGGGCCGCCCGCCGGTGATCCTCCTGCACGGCTCGCCGGGCGCGGCCTCGAACTTCGACCTCCTCGCCCCGAGGCTCGCCGAGACAGGCCGCGTGGTCTTCGCCCCGGACCTGCCCGGCTTCGGCCTGAGCACCCGCAGAGTCGCCGACTATTCCATCCGTGCGCACGCACGTGCTGTTCTCGAAATGATGGACACGCTCGGCGTGGAGCGTGCGCACGTTGTCGGGTGGTCGATGGGCGGCGGGGTCGCGCTCTCGTTGGCAGACCTCGCCCCCGACCGCCTCGCATCGATCACGCTGCTCGCCGCCGTCGGGGCACAGGAAACCGAGGGCTCGGGCAATTTCTATTTCGAGCACATCAAGTACGCCGTCGGGCTTCTGTTCACCGACGCGATCGACTTGGCAATCCCGCATTTCGGCTCGCTCGACCTCTCCGCGGCGCGCGCATTTCTCCGGAACTTCTGGGATTCGGACCAACGCCCGCTCAAAGACGTGATGACGCGCACCACCCTCCCCGTGCTCATCCTCCACGGCTCGCGGGACCCGCTCGTCTCGGTCCGAGCGGCCCGTCGCCATCACGAACTGATCCCGACGAGCCGGCTGGTCATCACGCCGTACAGCCACTTCATGCCCTTCCTCCAACCCGACGAAACCACCGAGATACTCGGCGAGTTTTTCGATCGTCACGACACACCGGGTACCCCCCCCGAAACCGGCA
>JALWOY010000012.1 GCA_027083355.1 Phycisphaerales bacterium
TGTCGAATCTGGTCGACAACGCCTGCCGGTATGGTGCGCAGGAAGGCGGGGGTGCCGTCCGACTGCGGGTGTCGCGGGAAACGGACAGCGTGCGGATCGTCGTGGCGGACAACGGGCCGGGGGTGCCGGCGGATGAGCGGAAACGGATCTTCGGGGCGTTCTCGCGGGGGGGGCGTTCGACGCGGAGCCACCGCGGCGTGGGCCTGGGGCTGGCCCTCTCGCGCGGGCTGGCACGGGCCGACGGCGGGGATTTGCGGCTGGTTGATTCGGCGGAGGGGGCGGTGTTCGAGCTGAGCCTGCCGATCGTCGGCCGGCGGGGATGACGCGGGCGATCTTGTGATCTATACTCGTCACCGCCCGTGATGCCTCGGCGTCTCGGCGGTTGACAATCGGGCCTATAGCTCAGTTGGCTAGAGCGCACCCCTGATAAGGGTGAGGTCACAGGTTCAAGTCCTGTTAGGCCCATTGATTCATGGTCTTGCCCGCGTCCTCGGCGCGGGTTTTTTTGTGCAATGTTGAACAGTATCCGATGGCGGGGGTGAGTATTCCTATGGGGTGGGGGGCCGTGGTCGGGCGTGTGGGTGATGGTCACTATGATCGTCGGCCGTGTGGCGATTGCTGTGAATCGGCATCGGGCAGTCATGGGCGGGCGGGTGCATGAGCGAAGGACGGTCATTTACGAGTGATTTCAAGCGGTTCTTCGGTCGTGGGTTGGCGATTCTGCTCCCTTCGATCGTGACGCTGTGGCTGTTGTTCCAGGCTTTCGTGTTCGTGTTCAACACCGTGGCCGAGCCGATCAACCGGGGGATTCGCGGGGGCGTCGTGTATGTGCTGCCCCGGGTGTTCGAAGAATCGGAGTTGCCTTCGTGGTTCAAGGTGACGGACGATCAGGTGGCGTTGCGTCAGAACCGTCGCCGGCTGGAGGGGCTTTCCGAGGTGAGCGCGGCGGAGATCCGCGAGTCGATCCGGTTGCAGCAATTCCGCGACGTGTGGAGCCAGCACTGGTATCTGGACGGGCTCGGATTCGTCGTGGCGATCATACTGATCTATCTGGCCGGGGTGTTGCTGGGGAATTATCTGGGCCGGCAGATCTACGGTCGCTTGGAGGCGTTGATCGCCCGGATCCCCGGGTTCAAGCAGGTGTACCCGTACGTCAAGCAGGTGGTGGACCTGATCTTCGGGGAGAACTCGACGCTGAAGGCGTTCAGCGAGGTGGTGATGGTGCAGTATCCCCGCGAGGGGCTGTGGAGCATCGGTTTCGTCACCGGGAGCACTTTTCAGCAGGTCCGCGACACAACGGGCGGGGAGTCGGTGACCGTATTCATCCCGACATCCCCGACGCCGATGACGGGTTTCGTGATCAATACGCTCCGGCGTGATACGGTCAAGCTCGATCTGACGATCGAGCAGGCGTTGCGTTTCATCATCACGGCCGGCGTGCTGACACCCGAACACGACATGCCCGGCGTGAAGACCGGGAAGGCGGTGAGGCTTGACCGTGCGGCGGACTCGGCCGAGCGGGCGGACGCCGATTCGCGGGAGGGGTCATGACGGGCGGTCCCGGTGTTCCGGCTATGATGAGAGAGCGCGGGACAACCGGCGGTGGCCGGCCCGCGGCGAAAGGGGGTCAGATATGCGGATTGACGTTGTTGGCCGGGATGTTCGTGTGACGGACAACATCCGTGAGCATGCAGAGTCGAAAGGCTCGAAGCTCCCGAAATATTTCGACGGCACGCAACTGGTGACGTTCACGATCTCGAAAGAGGATCCGGTGAAATACCATGTGGAGTGTGTTGTTGATGTGGAGAAACACGACGACTTCATCGCTCAGGCCGACGACGCCGATATCCTCGCCGCGATCGACCAGGCGGTGCACAAGGCGGCGCGTCAGTTGACGGAGTTCAAGGAACGCCTCAAGAGCAACAGGTAACGGATGCAGGACAGACGGAGCGGCGCATGAAACTGACCGAGATCGTTCACGAATCGGCGATCCTCCCGGCACTCGAATCGGTGGACCGCGACGGGGTGCTCGCGGAGCTTGTGGACGCGTTGGTCGGCGCGGGAGCGGTCGAACCCGGCATCCGCGACGAGATCCTCGCGAAGCTGATCGAGCGGGAGACGAAGGGCTCGACGGGGTTCGGCCGCGGTGTGGCCGTGCCGCACGCGAAGCATCCGGGCGTGCCGCGGCTGACGGCGGCGATCGGTTTGAGCGAGCGTGGGATCGATTTCGCCGCTTTGGACAGGCAGCCGGTGTTCTCGGTGTTTCTGCTGTTGAGCCCGCAGGACCAACCGGAGGACCACCTTCAGGCGATGGAGGTGATCTTCAAAAACCTGAGGAAGGACACGTTCCGCCGGTTCCTCCGTCAGGCGGGTTCGGTTGAGGAGATCCGCACACTCCTCGAAGAGGCGGATTCGCAACAGTTCTCGGGCTGAGCACACGCGGCGCCCACCGTCGAGACCCACACGTGTCGGACCGAGCGAGCACCAGAGTCAAGATCGTCAACAAGCTCGGTCTGCATGCGCGGCCTGCGATGTCGCTCGCCGAGACCGCGAAGAAATACGCGGCGGACGTCGCGTTGAAGCGTGGCGAGCAGAAGATCGACGCCAAGTCGGTGATGGAGATCATGCTGCTGGCCGCGACGTTCGGGACGGAGCTGCTGATCGAGGCCGAGGGCGAGGATGCGCAGGAATGCGTGGAGGCACTGCGGGAGCTGATCGATCGCGGGTTCGACGAGGAGTGATCCAGCATCGCAAGACCTGCGCGTGAGCATCGAACAGACCCGGGCGCACGCCCCACGAGATCGTCGGAGTGTGGGTGCCGATTCGCACGTGTGCGGAGATTTACAGAAAAATCCCGGCGATCGAGGCCGTCATCCAGCTGGCCAGTGCGCCGCCGATCATCGCGCGGAACGCGAGGCTGACGAATTGATCGCGTCTCGACGGCGCGATCGCGCTCAGCCCGCCGATCTGGATACCGATGGACCCGAAGTTGGCGAACCCGCACAGCGCATAGGCCGCGATCTCGGCGGTGCGTTCGGAGACGGGTGAGCCCGCGGGGCTGTTGACGGCGTCGGCGAGCGAGACGTAGGCGAGGAACTCGGTGACGATGATCTTCTCGCCCATGAGTCGCCCGAGGAAACCCGCGTCGTGCCAGGGCACGCCCATGCACCACGCCAGCGGCGAGAAGATCACGCCGAGGATGCTCTGGAGGTTGAGTGTTTCGATGCCGCGGGGGGTGAGGAAGTCGGCGACGGGTTTCCACGCGCCGAGTTCGTGCAGGGGCCAGTTGATCAGCGCCAGCATCGAGACGAACGCGATGAGCATGGCCGCGACGTTGAGCGTCAGGTGCAACCCGTCGGTGGCGCCCGTGGCGGCGGCGTCGAGGAGGTTGGCGGCGCGGCCCGTCTGCGCCATGTTTGCCGCGCCGGTGTCGATGTCGTCCGAGGTTTCCGGGACGATGATCCGCGCCATGACGAACGCGGCCGGGGCGGACATCACGCTGGCGGTCAGCAGGTGGCGGATCCACATCGCGCGCTGGGCCTCGTCGCCGGAAGGCGCCAGAAAATTGACGTATCCGGCGAGCACGCTGCCGGCGATGGTCGCGAACCCGCCCACCATCAGCGTCATCAGCCCCGCGCGGGTCATCTTTTCGAGGTACGGTTTGATGCACAGCGGGGCCTCGGTCTGTCCCACAAAGATGTTCGCCGCCATCGCCAGCGCCTCGGGCCCGCTGACACCCAGGCTCCTCCGCAGCATCCAGGCGAGCGCGGCGACGATCCGCGGCATCACGCCGATGTGATACAGCACCGCCATCAGCGACGCGAAGTAGATGATGACCGGCAGGACCTTGACGGCGAAGATGAACCCCCACGGGCCGGACGGGTCGAGCAGCTCGGGCCCGAAGATGAACGCGATGCCCTCGTCGGCGAAACCGATGATCCTGGAAACGCCGAACGAGATGAACTCGAAGACGGCGACGACGGGGGGGAACCTGAGCAAGGTGACGGCGAGGATGAACTGGAGCACGATCCCGCCGAGGACGATGCGGACGGGGAAGGCGCGTCTGTTCTCGCTGATGAGCCAGGCGATTGCGACGAGGACGGCGATGCCGATCAGGCCGGTGGGGTTCATGGAGAGGACTCCGGGCAGGGGACGATCGGGCAGCGTAACGGAATATGCGGCGTGTGTCTCTCGGCGCCCGGCAGGACAGGCGTCCCCGCCGATCTTTTCTTGCCCCTTGCCAACAGGGCAGGCCCGCCCCGAGGGTGCCTTCTGCGGCGCGCTGATGCGCGGTGGTGGAGGGGCGTTGCTATGTTTCCCCGTGACCCATGCCCCCGAAATCATCGACTGGGCCGACGCGCCGGACCACATCGTGGCTCGGTTGAGCGGCTCCCGCCCGGTTGTCGGCATCACCGGCCCCGCCGGCGCGGGCAAATCCACACTGGCGGGGTTGATCGCGGACCGCACCGGCGGGCTGGTCATCTCGACGGACGATTATCTGCCGGATTACGAGGGCCTGCCGGTCGAGCAGCGCGACCTGCCGCGGCACGCGGACCTGGCGCTGCTGGCCGAGCATCTGCGACTTCTGCGGGCGGGGTCGTCGGCCAGGGTCCCCGTATGGTCGTTCCACGAGCATCGGCGGACGGGGTATCGGATGGTCGGGCCGGCATCGGGGCCGATCGTGTGCGAGGGGCTGTTCGCGCTGCACGAATCGCTGGGCGATGCGGTGGACGTGCGGGTGTATGTCGATGCGCCGCCGGCGGTTCGGCGGGCGCGATGGGAAGCGATCGAACGGCGGGGCGAGCGCGGCATGGGCGTCGAGGCGGCGCTGCGGTTCTTCGATGATGTCGCCGACCCGACCTACGCGAAATACGCCCCGGCATATCGGCAAGCGGCGGATGTCGTGGTGCGGAACGGCGGCTGAACCCGGACCGGGGCTTTGATCGTTGTGCGCATTCGGGGTCTATCAGGCGGTGTGTGCTCGCACAGTCCGGGCCGAGTCACTATGCTGTCTCGACCAACTAGAGAGGCCAACGAGTATGAGCGATCAGAATCGAGCCGAGTCCCCCGTCAAGAAAGGCCACCCGAAGGGCCTTTGGGTGCTGTTCATCACCGAGATGTGGGAACGGTTCAGTTATTACGGCATGCGGGCGCTGCTGGTGTATTACCTGATCGCGTCGACGGCCGAGACGCTGCCGGACGGAACACCAAACATGAACCCCGGGTTCGGCTGGAGCGAAGAGCACGCGTACAAGCTGTACGGGATCTACACGATGTCGGTCTACCTCACCCCGCTCGTGGGCGGGTGGCTCGCCGACCGATTCCTGGGGACGAACCGCTCGATGCTCATCGGCGGGTGGATCATCGCGTTGGGGCATATCACGCTGGCGTTGACCGAGTTTTTCGGCGTCACCGCGGGCGAGGTTGTCTCGCTGCAGACAAGCCCCGGCGCGTTTATCACGTTCATGACGGGCCTGGCGTTGATCATCATCGGCACGGGGTTCTTCAAGCCCTGTGTGTCGGTGATGGTGGGGCAGTTGTACGGCAAGGACGACCCCCGACGCGACGGCGGGTTCACGATCTTCTATATGGGTATCAACCTCGGGGCGTTCCTGTCGCCGCTGATCGCGGGCACGCTGGGTGAAAAGTACGGGTGGCACTACGGTTTCGGGTCGGCCGCGGTGGGGATGATCCTCGGGTTGATCTGTTACCAGATTCTGAGGCCGAAATATCTGCACGGCATCGGGTTGCCGCCGCACCACAAGCCGGAGCATGAGGAGGGCAAGGAGCCGACGCCCGAGGACATCAAGCAAGCGGAGATCGACGAATATGAGGCGACGCGTCCGCTGAACATCGTGGATTTCCAGCGTCTCGGTGTGATCCTGATTCTCGCTTTCATCGGGAATATCTTCTTCTGGACGGCTTTCGAGCAGGCGGGTACTTCGATGAACGTGTTCGCGTTGCAGAACACGGACCGCACGCTCTGGGGGCTGCTGAAAGAGCCGTTCCCCGCGACGTGGTATCAATCGGTCAATGCGCTGACGATCGTGGTGTGCGCCCCGATCTTCTCGATGCTGTGGGTGTGGCTGGACAAACGCAATCTGAACCCGTCGACGCCGATGAAGTTCGCGTTCGGCCTGTGGCTGCTCGGCCTTTCGTTCATCGCGATGGTGTTCGGGGCGCTCGACGCCAGGGACGGCCTCGCCGGGCCGCACTGGCTCTTGATCACGTACATCGTCTACACCTGGGGCGAGCTGTGCCTCTCGCCCGTCGGGCTGTCGATGATCACCAAGCTGGCGCCGAAACGTCTCCAGTCGCTGATGATGGGGGTGTGGTTCCTCTCGCTGGCGGGGTCGAACTTCTTGGCGGGCTGGGTCGCGGCTTTCAGCGAGAAGTTCCTTCCGGGCGAGGACGGCTCGCCGCCCGAATACACGTTCTTCCTGGACGGGATGGCGGGTTTCTATCTGATGCTGGTCGTCTTTCCGATCTGTGCCGGGTTGTTGATCGCGGCGCTGACACCGTTCCTCAAAAAATGGATGCACGGGGTCAAGTAATCGCGGCTCTCGGCTGAACGACACCCGCCGGGCCGATCGAACGGGGCGTCATGCGTCGGCGCGCACGAACGGGTTCGAGTTCTTCTCCGCGCCCACCGTCGTTGTCGGGCCGTGCCCCGGATAGAGCACGGTGTCGTCGGGCAGGGCGTACAGCTTCGATCGGATCGACGCGGCGAGGGTGTCGAAATCACTGCCCGGGAAGTCGGTCCGCCCGATCGAGCCGTTGAAGACCGCATCGCCGCACAGGCAGACCCCGGCGGTCGGGCAGTAGAGCGAGATCCCCCCCGGTGAGTGGCCGGGGGTGTGGAGGACGCGCCACGCCTGCCCTGCGAGGTGGAGTTCATCGCCTTCGCGGAGGAGCCTGTCGGCCGGTGGGGCGGTGACGGGTGTGGGTGAGAACGCCGAGAGGTTGCGGCGATCGTCGGTGAGCCAGTCTTTCTCGGCCTCGTGGATCCAGATGGGGACGGCGGGGAAACGCCTGCGGGCGTCGAACAATCCGGCGATGTGGTCGAGGTGGGCGTGTGTGAGGACGAAGGCTTCGGGGGTGGTGCCGAGCTCGTCGAGGCGGTCGAGCATGCGCCCCGGGTCGAACCCGACGTCGGCGACCCAGCATTTCTCAGGTCCACCTTCCGGGGTCGAGGATCTGATGATGTAGCAGTTGGTCTGATAAGGGCCGAGAGAGAATGTCTCGATCGTGATTCTGTCAGGGTCTGTCATGGGACGATCAGTGTAGAATATGGACAGACCCCGAGGAGGCCGACGCATGCTGATCCGCAACATCGACGACACCCCGACGAAACCGGTCGAAATGGATGGTGTTTCGGGCGCGACGATGGCGGTGATGGTCGGGCGTGCGGACGGAGCGCCCCGCTTCGCGATGCGTCATTTCACGATCGAACCCGGGGGGCATTCGCCCCGCCACAGCCATGATTACGAGCACGAGGTGTTCGTCGTGTCGGGTTGCGGTGAGGTGCTGCTTGACGGGGCGTACCGGTCGATCCGCGCCGGGGACGTGGTGTATGTCCCGCCCGATGAGGAGCATCAATTCCGCGCTTCGGCGGACGAGCCGTTGCGATTCTTGTGCATGGTTCCGGTCGAGCGAGACTGCGGGGAGCCCGTCCCGGGCAGTTGAGGGCCGATTCAACGGAGGTAGGCCTGATGTCACCAACCAATACGCCAACACAAAGCCAGCCCCCGGTGTGGACGATCGTGATCTATACGGCCGTCGGGTTGATCAGCGCGGCGATGGTGTACGCGGGCTATACGCGGTCTTCGGGTGAGTGGCTTCTTGCGGGGTTGCTTGGTGTGCTCGGGGTGTTGCTGCTCGCGCCGCTGATCGCGGCGATCCGCGCTTCCGGGGGGTCGAGTTCGATGCCCCAGTTGCTCGAGATGACGACCGCGATGACGCGGCTGGCCGAGGAACAGACGCTTTCGGACGACGCCCGGCGGGTGCTCAACCGCAAGCGGGAACGCGACATCCTCTGCCGGGCGATCGAAGAGGACATCGCCTCGCAGGAATGGGACGCCGCGGCGATCCTCGTCAAGGAGCTCGCCGAGCGGTTCGGCTATCGGTTCGAGGCGGAGCAATTCCGTCAGCGGATCGAGCAGGCGCGGGCCGAGACGATGGACCGGAAGGTCGGCGACGCGATCCGGAATCTCGACGCGTTGATCGTTCGTCGGCAGTGGGACCAGGCGATCTCCGAGGCGGCGAGGATCACGCGTATTTTCCCGGATTCGCCGCGGGTCGACGGGTTGATGCACCGTGTCGAGCGGGCCCGCGACCGGTACAAGGCGGACCTCGAACGGCGCTTCCTGAACGCCGCGAAGGAGGGCCGCGTCGAGGAGGCGCACGAGCTGCTCAAGGAGCTTGATTCGTACCTCACGGAGGCCGAGGCCGAGCCTTATCAGGAGCTCGCCCGGGGCGTGATCGGTCAGGCACGCGAGAACCTGGGTGTGCAGTTCAAGCTGGCGGTGCAGGACCGTGATTGGCGTCGGGCGGCCGAGGTGGGCGAGCGGATCATCCACGAATTCCCGAACACCCGGATGGCCGAGGAGATCCGCGGCGTGATCGACGGCATCCGGGAGAAAGCCTCGGCGATGTCGTCGTGATCCCGATGGGCTGCGGTCGATCCTTGTGCGGACGCGCGTGAATGCGCGGCGTGCGTGTGGGGATGTGCGGGATCACCCGCGGAGCCGATCGGCGCTCGCTTCGAAGACTTCTTCAACGGAGATGCGTTGCATCATCGCACGCCCGCGTGCTTCGTCTTTGTGGTTGAACACGTCGCCGGGAAGCGTGTGCTGGATCACGTCGCGCCCGCGGCGATAGGGGCCGACGAGGCCGACGCGGGTCGGGCCGAACAGGGCGACCAGCGGGCGATCGAACCCGACGGCCATGTGCAGGGCGGCCGAGTCGTTGGCGATGACGATCCGGGCACGGGCGATGATCGCCATAAGCCTCGCGACGGAGGTTTCGCCGACGAGATCGGTCGCGCGTGGCTCGTATTTCGCCCATTCGAGCAGGGGGGCGACCTGCTTTCGTTCACCGGGCCCGCCGACGATGACGACGCGGGGCACGCCGATCCCCAGGAGTCGGCGCACAAGCTCGGTGAAACGGTCCGCGGGCCATTGCTTGCCGGGCCAGCGGCTTGTCGGCGCGAGGACGGCGTAGCGGGACGGGGCGTGGGCCTCCACCCACGCGCGCTCGCCGGGGTCGGCGTGCAGCCGCATCTCAGCGATCGGTTCGAGCCCCATCGCCGCGACGAGCGCGAGCATGCGGTCGACGGCGTGGCGGTTGCGGCCGATATGGAATCGTTCCGTGTAGAACACGCCGCCGAACTCCGCCGCGTTCGCGTACCCCACCCGCCGGGGTGCCCGAGTCCACCACGCGAATAAACCGCTGCGGAAAAGCCCCTGCGCGTCGAGCACGAGGTCGTATCGGGGTTTCGGCTTCAGGTGTGTGTTCATCCACCGCAGCGATGGGCGCATGTTCCCTCGCCGGCTCGTCCGGCCCAGCAGCCCGCGCGGGAAGGGCACGGCGTTGTCGAGATCGGGGTGATGCCGGACCGCGTCGATGAACGAGTCCTGCACGAGCCAGTCGATCGTCGCCTCAGGAAAAGCCCGGCGCAGGCTGACGAGCACGGGCACGCTCCGGCAGACATCACCCAGCGCGCTGGGTCGGATCAGGAGGATGCGGGAGGGGGAGGGCACGGTGCCACAAGATTATCGTGGAGGAAGCCGGGAAGCCACGGGGTCATGCCCGGTGCTCGTGCGTTCATCCGTGCTTTCGTGCGTGTATCTCACACCGCCAGCGCCCGCATGACCTCGGTCATCGTGGTGGTGCCTTCGATGACCTTGGCGTAGCCGTCCTGCCGCAGCGTCGAGAGGTGATCGCTCTTGATCGCGTGCTCGGCGATGGTGGGGGCGTTGACCCGCTGCATGATCATCTCGCGGATCTCGCTGTCGAGCCGGAGCAGTTCGTAGATCCCGACGCGGCCCCGGTAGCCCGTCTGCCGGCACGCCCGGCACCCCTCGCCGTGTGTCAGTGTCTGGCCCGCGCGCAGGCGGAAATCGTCCGGCAGGTCGGCGGGGCTGGGTTCGTATGCCGAGGCGCACTCGGTGCAGACCCGGCGCACGAGCCTCTGGGCGAGCACGCCCTCGACGGACGATGCGATCAGGAACGGCTCGACGCCCATGTCGATCAGGCGGGTGACGGCGCCGGCGGCGTCGTTGGTGTGCAGCGTGCTGAAGACGATGTGCCCGGTGAGCGAGGCCTGTACCGCCGTCTCGGCCGTTTCCCGGTCGCGGATCTCGCCGACCATCACCGCGTCGGGGTCGTGACGCAGGATCGACCGCAGCCCGGCGGCGAAGGTGAGGCCGACCTTCTCGTTGACCTGGATCTGGTTGACACCCGGGACGTGATACTCGACCGGGTCCTCGACGGTGATGCACTTGACCTCGTCCGAGACGATCCGGTTCAGCGAGGCGTACAGCGTAGTCGATTTGCCCGAGCCGGTCGGGCCCGTGACGAGCACGATCCCGTGCGGCTTGCGGATCAGGGCGTCCCACGGTTCGAGGACATGCCGAGGCATGCCGAGGTCTTCGAGCCTCAGCAGCACCGCGGACTTGTTCAGCACGCGGAGCACCACACCCTCGCCGAACAGCATGGGGATCACGCTCACACGCAGGTCGTACTCCTCGATCCGACCGTCCTTGTTCCGATGGCTGAACGTGATGCGTCCGTCCTGCGGCTTGCGCTTCTCGGCGATGTTCAGCGTCGCCATGATCTTGATCCGGCTGATGATCGCCGAGGCGAAACGGTTGATCGTCGGTGGCACGTTCGCCCGCTGGAGCACGCCGTCGATGCGGTAACGCACGACCAGCTCGTCCTCGTACGGCTCGATATGGACGTCGGTCGCCCGCTCATTGATCGCCTCGATCAGCAGGTCGTTGACCAGCTTGATCACGCTCGCTTCCTGCGCCTGCTCGACCTCGTCGCGGGCCTCGTCGGCGCCCTCGACGGCGTGGACGGAATCGGCGGACATGGCGTCGAGCGTGTCGCCGCCCACGCCGTAGTGCGAGCGGATGAACTTGTGCAATTCTTCCTCGTCGGCGAGGACCAGCTCGATCGAGCATCCCGTGAGCAGCCGCAACTCGTCGAGGGCGGTCAGCTCGAACGGGTCGCTCGTCGCGACGGTGAGCGTGCCGTTCTCGCGGCGGATCGGGACGCAGTTCTGCCGGTAGACCAGCTGCGCGGGCATCGCGTCGAGCGCCTCGCGTTCGACGGCTGTGGAGGCCAAGTCGACCACCGGCATGTGGAACTGGTCGCCGAGGGCTTCGAGCACCTGCTCCCGGGTGACGAAACCGAGCCGGACGAGGACATGGTCGAGGCGTTCACCGGAGCGGCGTTGCTCGGCGATCGCCTCTTCGAGCTGGGCCCGCGAGATCAGGCCCCGTTCCGCGAGTATGACGCCGATACCCATGGCTACTCGATTCTACACGTCGGGGGGCGATTCCCCGCACGTATTTAGTCCATACTAACCAATCGGCGTTGGCTTTTCCACACTTCTCTTCTACAGATCGGAGACTCTCCCGGTTTTCATTGATTCGGCGGGTGGGGAGTTTCTGTGGTCTTTGCGTGCGGAGAAGTGAAAACGGGCGAGCAATTGAAGCCCGGAAGATCTACAATAATATCCATGTGGATGTGGATATACGCAAAAAGCCGTGGCCCGGTTTGGGGGGGTGATCGGCGATGATCAACCAGACCGCCGAATACGCGCTGCCGGCCATGGTTTGTCTCGCCGTCCATCCCGGCGTCGACCCGATCTCGGCCCAAGATATCTCGGGGGCGACCCATGTACCGGTGGGGTATCTGCAGAAGATTCTCCGGATGCTCGCCAAACGGGGTTTGCTGAAGGTGACGCGCGGGACCGGTGGTGGCTTTTTGTTGGCAAAGGAGCCTTCGTCGATCAGCGTGCTCGAGGTGCTCGAAGCGATCAATCCGCGTTTTCAGCGGATCGAACGGTGTCCGCTCGGGATCGAGGGGCATACGAGGTTGTGCTCGCTGCATCGGATGCTGGACGCGGAACTCGAGCGGACAATGCGGACATTCGCGACGACGACGATCGGCGATCTGCTGGACGGGGAGGGCGGGGTCAGGCCGTTGTGCAGCTCGTCGGGCGGCCTCCCGATCTCGATCGACGGTGTCTCGGCCGAGGGCGAGCCGGGCGCAGCACCCGGGGGTGGCGAGCCCGAATCTGTCTGATACGGATCATGATCATTTCATGTGCGTGATCTTTTCTCGGGGACCATGCTGTGCAGTTTCAGGGTTCACTGCTGAGGTCGCGCAGGGCCGCGGAGGAGATTCTGTTTCATACGAATTCCGAGATTATCTCGTGGGCTTCAGCCAGACCTCGGCTCTTGTTCCAGAAGCAGAGCATCTGCCATTTGATTGTCAACCCGCGGATCGGCCGGGTTTCATCGGCCGCGGTTGATCGGCCCCGATCCCGTCGCCGAGGATGTCGATGAGGTAGAGGTTCTGTTTCGTCCGCGGGTGGGCCGACATCCCGGTAACGCGGGCCGGGTCGAACA
This sequence comes from Phycisphaerales bacterium, assembly GCA_027083355.1. GTDB lineage: Bacteria > Planctomycetota > Phycisphaerae > Phycisphaerales > UBA1924 > UBA1926. The sequence goes on from JALWOY010000012.1 coordinate 12,642, forward strand.
TGTACAGCGTGACGTAGTGGAAGATCGGGATCATCGGCAGTTCTTCTTCCACCAGCACCCGCTCGGCCTCTTCGAGAATCGCCAGCCGCCGGGCCGGGTCGCGTTCGGACCGGGCCTCGTCGAGCAGTGCGTCGAAGCGCGGGCAGGAGAAGTTGCGGTCGTTGTTGCCGTCGCCGGTGCGCATGATGTCGAGGAAGGTGGTCGGGTCGCCGAAGTCGCCGAACCAGCCCGCCCGGCTCGTGATGAAGTTGTGTTCCTTGAGTTGCGAGCGGTAGATCTTCAGTTCGGTCTGTTTGAGCGAGACGGACACGCCGAGGTATTTCTGCCAGTTGTTGGCGATCACCTGGGCGACGAGGTCGTGCCCCGAGTCCTTGTTGAACAGCAGCTCGACGGTGATCGGGAAATCGGCGTAGCCCGCGTCGGCCAGCAGGCCCCGGGCGCGGGCGATGATCGCCTCACGCTCGGCCTCGGTCTTCGCGTCGCCGATGTTCGGCAGCCCCCGCGGCGGGGTGTACCCCGCGAGCGACCCGGCGGGGATGAGCGAACCCGTCGTCGGCTCGCCCATCCGGCGGACGTCCTCGGCGATGGCACGTTTGTCCACCACGAGTGCGAACGCCCGGCGGACGCGGGCATCGGCGAACGGGTTGGGCCGACCGTCCGGCAGCGTGGGCGAGCAATTAAAGTTCCAGAAATACGTCCCGAACGAGGGCACGACATGGATATCTTTGCGCGGGTCGGCGGGCAGCCGGCGGTCGATCTCGAACGGGTCCAGCCCGAGGGCGCGCAGCCGGCGGATCTCGTCGGCGTGCTCGGCCTGGAAGGCCCGCTTCGCTTCGACGATCTCGCCGCGATACCCCGCGAATACGTCGGCGAGCAGGTCGACCGAGCCGGTGCGATACGCGAGCACGGCCGCGTTGGGGTCGCCGATCGAGGGGATCGAGATCGAACGGATGTTCAGCGAGCCGCGGTTCCACCAGTGCGGGTTCTGATCGAGGTGCATCCCCCGTTTGAAACGCCACGACGAGAGCACGAACGGGCCGTTGGAGATCAGGTGCGGCGGCCTGGTCCACCCGGGCCTGCGGACGAGCCGGCCCGTCGACGGGTCGGGCCGCTCGAACTGCTCGACGAGCGGTGGATAGACCGGGCTGAACACCGCGAAGGCGCACAGGTCGAGGAAGTAGGGGACGGGTTCTTTCAACTCGACTTCGAGCGTGCGCTCGTCGGGCGCGCGCAGGGCGACGGTCTTGTCGAACTTTTCCAGCGTCGCGGTCCAGAGCGCGTCGCCGTCGGGGTAGGGGCTCTCGCCGCGCCGCATCTGTTCGAGCTGCCTGCTGCGCCATTCGTAGAACTCGTCCGCCCCGCGGATGAACAGGAACATCGACGCGTAGTCCGAGGCGATGTCCGGCAGCATGCCGCGGCGCCAGGCGTAGACGAACTGGTCGGCCGTGACGGGCTGCCCGTTCGACCACGCCGCGTCGGGGCGGATGTGGAACGTGTAGCGGAGCCCGTCGCCCGAGATCTCCCACGACTCGGCGGCGGCGGGGATGATGGCCATGTCCGGGTCGAGCACGTCGTTCTGCACGAGCGGCTCGAACACGAGCCGGGCGACACGCATATCGGGGATCCAACTCATCCGCTGCGGGTCGAGCGTGGTCACGTCGTTGCCGTTGTAGAACGTGAAATCAGCCGGCGGCTCGCCCGCGCCCGGGATGATCACCGCGGCCAGGATCAGCAGACCCGCGATGATGATGACCGCCCGCGTCATGCCCCAACAGTATCGGGGGTTCGCGCGGGGGGCATCATTGCCCGATGAACTCGTCGTCGCGGAAGCGGTAGGGGGCGTCGGTCAGCAATCCGTTCTTCGAGATGATCGAAAGGGCGATCTGGCGGAAGTTGCCGCCCTTGCCCTCGAACGAATCGACCAGCATGCCGGCGGCGTCCTCGAGTGCTTTCGACGGGCCGCGGCGTTGCGCGTCGGCAAGCCGCATCTCCCCGAACGAGAGCAGGTTCCCGGCCAACTCGAGCATCTGTGTGCGGACCCGATCATCGCCCGCGGCTGAGCCGTCCCGGGTCTGTTCGACGTCACGGTAGACGGCCGCGACGAGGTGCCCCGCGAGCCGGATCGATGCCAGGGCGGTCGCCTCGTCCATCCCGCCCCCGGTCTGGGCGACCACGGGAAAGACCACCCGCCCGGCCGTGATCCAGACCTTGCGTTCTTCGTTGTCGCCGCCCGAATCCTGACGGGCGCGGATCCGGTCGGACGTGCGCTGCCCGATCAGGCGGATGGCGTTGGACGCGACGCCGCGCATGGTGGAATCAGAAATCCGGCCGGCCTCGCCGAGCGCCCGCACGATCGCGGCGGCGTGGATGGGCGATTCTTCTTCGGCCAGGCGTTGCCCCAGATCGGCCACGATCCCCCTCGCCGAGGCGCCCGAACCGGAATACAGCGAGTCAACCGTCACGGCGGGGGCGGCGGTCTGGACCGCGAAGAAGACCATCTCGGCCGCGTGGATCGCGAAGAACCGCCGACCGACATCCGGGTTCTTCAGCTGCGGGCGGATCATCCCCAGCATCCGGTCGGTGGCGATCTCGCCGGCGAGCCGCAGCCCGGTGTATGGGCGGGCGTTGAGTGTGTGGTCTTTGCCCTCGTGTTCGATCCAGACTCGTTCGTCCGAGATGGCGTCGGCGATCGCCCCGGCCAGTGCATCGGACATCGCCTGTCTGAACGCGACGGAAACCCCTTCACTGTGCAGGGGCGAGAGCAGATCGTCGATCGCCCGTCGGGCGAGCACCGGGTCTTCGCCGAACGCGTCTGCTTTGAGCGCATCGACGAACGCCCGGACCTCATCGCGTTGAGCGGGCGAGAGGGTCACGCTGCGGGCGATACCCGGGTCGATCGTGACCAGCTGCGCATCGGCGGGGTGCGTGCAGATGCCGACCAGCAGCGAGGCGGCAACCAGCCACACCCCCCGGAGTACCCGGGGCATCAACTGGTTCGTTCCGATCGGTTGCGGCGGCGTCAGCCCCAACGGTTGTCCTTTCGGCGATATCCGATGCCGTCGACATGGGGCCCGGCTGTTCGGCCCACGCATCGTATGGCGGACCGAAACCTATCAGCGGGTGTCGCTCCGGTCAACCCACCCCGGCCCCCGGTACGGCTGATCCGCGTCGCGGTTCGACCCGGGCTGTTCTCGAAACGGGCCTCTTCCCATCGCCCGTGTCAATAAACCTCCAAGAAGACCCGCTTCGTCGGGCGGATCTGCCGGTTGATCATCCTCTTGTTCCACGACGACGGATCACCCGCGATCTCGTCGTCCACCTGCACATACGCCGAGGCGGCGTCGCGCCCCAACGCGTCGAACAGCCCCCGGAAAATCCCGATCTCCATCCCGGCGAGGCCGCAAACGTAGATCAGTGTCCGGTCCGAGGCGAGTTGCTCGCTCAGCGATCCCGGGCCCGTACCGAGCGGGTCGTGCTTGATCCGGTCCTGGACGTACAGCCGGCGGTCGAGGTCGTCCTGTGTCTCCCGGCTGATCGCGGTAACGTACCGGAAATTCTCGTACTTCTCGTCCAGTTCTCGCAGCTGCTCGTCGTAGATCAGGTCCGTCCGGTAAGGCGAGCCCATCACCAGCGTTACCTTGCTGGCGTAGCCCCCCTCGAGCAGGTCGATCGACAACGCCCGGAACGGGGCGATGCCCGTGCCCGTGGCGAAGAAGACATAGTCGTGCTGCGAAGGGTCCACCGGCAGCACGAACCGCTTGCCGCTCGGCCCCGTGACGCGGATCTCATCGCCGATCTGGGCATCGCACAGGTAGTTGCTGCACACGCCGAGGAACAGTTTGTGGTCGTCCCAGTGCTCGTCGACCACCCGCTTGCAGCTCGTCGCCAGCACGTTGCCCTCCCCGTCCTCGCCCCGCGTCGGGCTGGAGATCGAATAAAGACGCAGTTTGTGCGGCTTGCCGCGGTCGGTCTCGCCGGGGGGCAGCACGCCGAAACTCTGGCCGGCCCGGAAGTTGCCCGCGAGCGGTGTTCCGGAGACATCGATAGCGACGTGCCGGATGAACGCGGCGGATTTGCGCTTGCCGAGCGTGCACAGCTCGCTCTCGACCACCCGCCCGATGACGGGTTCATTGGGGCGAACGAGGTTCACGCTCACGTCGGGCATCACGGGTTCGCCCGCGACGGCGGTTTCGGTTTTCTCACGCATCGTCTTCTCGGTCTGGGACATGCCCTGATTGTTCGCATGCCGACGGCGGTCGGCATGGAAATTGGGCAATTTTCTCCGTTATCAGGCCGGCCGGTTCAGGGGCCGTCGTCGGCTTCTCCCCCGTGCGTTTCTTCGCTCGATTCTGGTGTTTCGGCGGTTTGTTCGGGTTCGCCCCGGAGTCGGCCCGCCAAGGCTTCGAATTCGGCTGCCACCGATTCGAGCTGTTCGCGTTCCGCACCCCGGACACCCGACGAGCGGAGCGTCGAGGCCGCCTGTTCGTACATATCCGCGGCTTTCGCGAGTGTTTCGTCCGCCTCGGCGTGTTGTTTTTCGGCCATCGCGGCGTACTCGTCGCTCTCCGGCAGCGGGGGGGTGTTCGACGCCAATTCATCGAGGAGGACCGCGTACCGGCTGAATCCCTGCGACCGGAGGTGCAGCGCCTCGGCGAGACGCCGCTGCGCCGCCGCCTTGGAAAGCTGCGCGGAAACGCGATCCACCCGGCCCGCCTTGCCCCCGGCACGCACCGCGCGTTCGAACGCCGCGATGGCTTTGTCGCTCGCGGGGATGATCTGCTCCTGCCGCTGCGTCGAGATCGAACCCACGAGCGACTTGATCTGCTCGGCGACACCGGCGGCCTCGGCCCGCAGCCGGACGGCACGCTCACGGCGGTCCTGCTGTTTCTGTCGCAGCTCGTCGGCGAATGCCAGCGCCAGACGATGCTGCTCGTCGAGCTTCTCGATATCCCCGTCGATCTCGTCGAGACGCGGGTGCAGCATCTCGATCTGCCCCCGCAAGCGGTTGACCTCCATATCCAACGCGTCGGCCTCGCGGGATATCGACCGGATCTCCCTACTCATTTCCGCGGCCTCGACCGCGCTCAACGAAGCGGCCCGCAGCTTCATCTCCGCCGCCTTCTCCCGCTTCGCGGTCGCCTCCGACACCAGAGATTCGACCCGGCTCTCAAGCCGCCCGATCTCCTCGGCGAGGCGTGCTCTCTCGCCGCGCCGCTTCTCCGCCTGTTGCGCCAGGGTCTCGGCTTCCTGCGTGACCTGGGCGATGTCGTCGCTCGGGTCGAACGAGGAGAGCGAGGTCGAGGTCGTCGTCAGCGCCGAGTAACGGAGCGACAAGGCCCGGGCGTCGTTGATCTCGTCGAAGAGCGACCGGTCCGCCAGCATCGCCTCGCCGAGCCCGATCGAACCTTCACCCTGCGTGCTCTGTGAAAGAAGCCCGGACGCGATCCCGGCGATCGTGCCGGAACCCTTCTCCAGCCGGCTCAGCTCCTGCGAAACCGAGGCGTAGGTGTATTGCGCGTCTTCGTAGGTCCCGGCCCCGACCGCCGCAAGGTGTCTCGATGATTCCTCGAGCGCCTCGGCGTCCTCGCCCCGACCGCCGCATCCGGCCAGCAGGCAGGCGACGCTCAGCATCGCGGCGCTCCATCGGGTACGTGCGGCGTCGATTCTCAATCCGGGCATCGTTGATCGCTCCAAAGGAACCGGTGGACTGCGGGCCGGGGTCGGTTCGGCCGGTGTCAACCATAGCGGCCGGGCCGGTCCGCGTCACGCCCCGGGGAGGGGCATCCGACCGTTCAACGTTCACCCTGCGGGGGCAGGTCATCGGTCCGGATCGCCCCGCGGGGCACGGGTGGTTTGTACTCGATCGGGTAGTCCGGGTGGGGTTTGTACATCGACCTGATCCACTCCACGGCCCTTCTGAACCGGAGGTCGTTCTCGTCACGGAAGAACGGACGCCACCCCCGGCGGCCCGCCCCCCGGCTGACATTGGGGTGCGGGTACAGCGAGCGGTCCCTCGGCAGGGCCATCTGGAGCAGGGGCGACTTGGCCGGTTCGTCGTAATTGATCAGCGGTGTGCCGTCGCGGAGCCGGAACCGGTCGAGGATGAGGAAGTTGGTGTAGACGGTGGCGTCCGTGTTCGGGCGGTGGTTGTTCAGGTAGAGCCGACCCGCTTCCTGTCCCCCGTGGCAGCTGCTGGAAGCACAACTCGAATTCGCCCCGACGAGCCAGGTCCGGTGGACCTGTGTCCGGAACGCCGCCATCGACGCCGGGTCTTCGAGCACCTTCACTTCACCATACAGCGGCCTGGCCTGCACGCGGAACATCAGGTCCAGCACCGTCAGCGGGTCACGCCGGAGGAGCGACCTCCGCCCCTCGGGTGTTTTCGGCATCAGCTCGTTCTTGCCGTACAGATCGATGAATTCCTCGATCGTTTTCCGTGTGATCACCAGCCTCGGCGGGTCGGCGAAATTCACCTCATACACCCTGATCAGGTTGATCTCTTCGGGCGTCAGGACCGGGAAATCGTGGATTTTCCGTCTGGGGAGGGGCCTGGGCGACGTGTGTTTCTTCAGGCGTGCATTGAGCCGGAGTTTGACCTGTTGTTTGAGCCAGACGTGCAGCTGGGCCGCGTCCTGATTGAAGGGTTCCTCCTCGAGCAGGGCTTCGACTTCTTCGAGCGCTTTCAGATACGCCCCGCGGTCCTGGAGCCAGCGGATCAGGTACAGCCGGCCGGCGTGGTCTTCGTCGGGCGTGGCGGCGCGCAGCGAGCGATAGTTCTCCAGCACGGGCCCGAGCACTTCGAATTCAACCGAATCGGCGAGGTCCAGTTTCACATCGTCCCCGTTGACGCGGAGGGTGACGTGGCGATCGTCTTTCTGGACCAGCAGGCCGGTGAGCTCGCGTCCTGTCCGCAGCAGCACCCGCGCCTCGACGAGACCTGCTTCTTCTTTGCGCATCGCCTCGAGCGCCTCGGCGCGTTCAAGATCGGCCGCCGAGGCGTCCGGGACCGATGGATCAGGGTCCGGTGATGCCGGGGTGGAAGGGCCCGCGACTGGCGGGGGTGTGGCGCCGGCCGGATCGTTCGGCCCCGACGCCAGCAGGATCGGGGCGAGGCACAGCACGCCGATCCAACTCTGGGCACCAATGCGTGAACCTTTGCACTGTTTCATGTCGTTGTGTCTGCTCTGGAACCCGCTGAGGAGCCGCCGGAGCGGTCCGTGCGCTTGGGCGAACGGTTTCCGCGGGTGGTTTGCGGGTTGAGCCGATGCGCCGAGTCCGGTGTTTCGGCTCTGCGGGGAACCGTCTGTTCGTGGCATGCATGGGCTCCTGCGGGCGGCCCCTTCCGGCCCGCGTGCGTGCGGGCCCCGGAAGACTGTACCCACAGGGGCGGCCCGGGTTGAACACGATATACGCCCCGCGCCCGGGTTTGGTTGACGCCGATCCGACGATTAGGCCGCCTTGGATGAGATCGATTGCAGTCTGACAACCGGGTCGACCCGCTCCCCGGTGTCCTCGATCAGCGCGATCTCGCCGACAGGCCGCTGTTCGTTGCGGACCAGGCAAGAGATGGCTCCGTCCGGGGTGATCTCCAGCTCGATCGGCCCCTGGACCATCTCGCGTATGGACAGGACCGTGTTCCGCAACTGGATCCGGGTGCCCTTGTAGATCGCCCGAAGTGCACTCAGCTTGGTCGGGGGCGACCGGTCGATGACCTCCAGCATGTGCCGGCACGATTCGGTGATCTTCCGTTTCAACTCGTCGTAACTGATCTGGACGTATTGCAGCTCGGTCAGCCGCTCGGCCTGCGAGGCCGTCAGGTTCCCGCTCTGCTTCAGCGATTCGAATTCTGTCCGAGTTTTCTCGCATTCGAGCGCCAGGTTGCTGGCGAGTTGTTCGGCGCGGTCGGCCAGATTTTCATAGTGTTCGAGCCGGCCGATGCAGATCTCGGTCGCGACCCCGCCGGGCCCGCCGATCACGCCGAGGGTGACGGGGCCCGTGGATTCGATCCGGCCGCCCTGGATGGTGCAGTCCGGAGAATCGATCCCGCCCTCGACGCGGAGTGTGCATTCTTTGATTTCACGCAGCACGCGAAGCGTGCCCCGGACCACCCCGCCCACGCCGTCGAGATACCCCGCGTCGAGATCCCCATCCAGCTCGAGCCGGCCCGTGCCCCGCCCGGCCATACCCTGCTTGAAGACGACCCCGCCGGGCCCGCCGGAGATGGTCGAGGCCTCGACGAGTTTGTGGACGGTGATCGCGCCGCCGCCTTTGACGACGAAAAGATCTTTCACGCCGCCTTTGACAACGACATCCCCGGGAAAGTCGATGTTGCCGGTTTCGTAGCCGACATCGTCCCGGATCTCGAGTGTCGGCGAAATCTCGACCAGATCGATCCGGTGGGTCAGGACACCGTCGAACGCCGCGACCGCCTGCCCCGCTCGGATCTCGATCCCGTTCCCGATTTTCACCGGGGATGATTTGCCTTTTTTCGCGGGGATGATCTGCCCGTTGACACCGAGGCCGTCGGTGCCGTCGGTGGCTTCACGGATCGACCCGATCGCGTCCCCTTTTCGGACGATGACGAACGCGGACACCGCCCTGAAGTCGATCGCGTCCGCGGCATCTCCGGGATCATCGGGAACGCCCGGGCCCGACGGCCCGTCCGTGATCTCGCCTCGCTCGGCCGCTGCCCGGAGGAAGTCGTTGCGACGCTTGATCTCGTCGAATCGGCTCCGGAGATCGGGCGCGAGCGTGAACCCCGCATCGACGCCGTGCTCGGGCTCGGTGCCTCGGGCGATCACGGCGGAATGCTCAGCGTCGGGCTCGGCCCGGGCCTTGTCGAGCAGTTCCTCGATCGCGCCCTCGATGAGCATGCGCGGGTCGATCCGCTGCTCCTCCAGCGCCGCCCGGATCGACATCTCCGTCGGGACCGAATCCGGAGGACCCGCCTGGATCACCGCCGAACAGGACAACCCGTCACGGCTGAGCGTGAGAACGAATCTCCCATCGACGGGTCTGGCCTCTGTCATCGCGGCGTCTCCCGGATCATCCCCCGGGTCGGCCCGGGATTACGACGCCGAGCACTTCGAGATCGTCTCGTTGATCCGCTGGCTGAGCAGGTCCGGCGTGAACGGCTTGACGAGGTAGTTGTTGACCCCCGCCTTGATTGCCTCGATCACGCGGGACTTCTCCGCCTCGGTCGTGACCATGATCAGCGGGGTCGTCTTGTCCTGCTTGCGGAACGCCTTGATGAACGACAGGCCGTCCATGTTCGGCATGTTCCAGTCCACGAGGATCAGATCCGGCTGGAACGCGCCGACCTTGCTCAACGCGTCCTGGCCGTCGCAGGCCTCCTCGACCTGCTCGATCCCCAGCTGTCGCAGCACGGAACGCTGGATGTTCCGCATCGTCTTCGAATCATCGATCAGCATCACCTTCATGGCAGTTTTCTCCGGTTCGGGTCAGGCGTTGGCGGCGGCCTGCTCGGAGGCCTCGCTGCTCGGGGTGGTCTCACGGATCGCGACTTCGATCACGAACTCGCCGCAGTCGGTCGTGCAAGGGATCAGCACACACGGGATGTCGCTCGGCAGGCTCACGCCGTGGTCCGACCCGACGATCACGCTCGGGCACGAGATCGACACCCTCTTCTTGTCGTTGAACATCGCCTTGGCGCCCCCGCAGACCATGTTCACCAGCTCGCCGATCGCGTCGGCGAAGTCCGCGCTATCTCGTTCCAGACGCTCGCCGCAGAACAACGCGACGACCGCATCGGCCGTTTCCATCTTGAAACTCAGCACGACGGACCCCGTCACGTCGCCGCTCATGCCGATGATGCCCGACACGTCGTGGCTCGGCGAATTGCCCGTCTTGATCGCCGGGTCGTTGACCGTCACCGGCAGCTGGAGCATCGTCGAGAACACGTTCTGGATGCTCTTGACGAAAGGCGTGATGTATCCCGCGTCCATGGTTTCGTTCTCCTGAAAATTCCTCGGCTTACGCAGCCGCGCGGATCAGCTCCGCGACATTGATGATGAGGCTCACGCCCCCGTCGTTGCGAACCGTCGCCCCGCTGAACGGGCCCGTCTTCTCCAGCCCGTCGAGGGGCTTGATCACGATCTCCTGCTGCCCGATCACCTCCGTGACCAGCAGCCCCACGCTCTTGTCCTCCGCCTGGATGACCACCGCGAGCTTCCCGCCCCCGTGCTCGGCGGCGCCGGGCACGTCGAACTGCTCCGACGCGTCGATCAGCGGCAGAACGCTGCCCCGCAGGCGGATCACACGCTCCTTGATGATCGTCGACAACTCCTCGCCGTCGGGACGCACGATCTCGGTGATGTTGCTCAGCGGCACCGCGTAGATCTCGTCGATGACCTTCACCATCATCGCCGGCAGGATCGCCACCGTCAGCGGGATCAGGATCGTCATCGTCGTCCCCTCGCCGGGCACGCTCGAGACGTCCACCGTCCCCTTCAGACGCTCGATGTTCGTCTTCACGACGTCCATCCCAACCCCACGCCCCGACAGGTCGCTCACCGCGTTGTCCACCGTCGAGAAACCGGGCATGAAGATGAACCGGTAGACCTCCTGGTCGCTCAGCGATGCCACCTCGGCCTCGCTGACCAGCCCACGCTCGATCGCCTTGGCCGCGATCTTCTCGCGGTTGAGACCCCGGCCGTCGTCCGAGATCGCGATCACGGCGTTGTTGCCCTGGTGTGCCGCGCTGAGCGTGATCGTGCCGTACGGCGGCTTGCCCGCGGCGACACGCTCCTCGGGGGTGCCGATCCCGTGGTCGGCGCTGTTGCGCAGCAGGTGCACAAGCGGGTCGCCCAGTTCCTCGATCACCTGCTTGTCCACCTCGGTCTCGCCGCCCTCGATCGCGAGCCGGATGTCCTTGCCCGTCTTCTGCGACAGATCCCGGATCAGCCTCGGATAACGCCCGAACAGCTTGTCCAGCGGCTGCATCCGCGTCCGCATCACCGCCACCTGGATCTCGCTCGTGATCCGGTCCAGCCCCGCGCCGCTCAACTCCAGCGGCTCGGCGAGATCCTGCGGCACGTCGCCCTCGAGTGTCACCCGACGCGACAACTCGCAGATCCGGTTCTTCTGCAGCACAAGCTCGCCCACGAGGTTCATCAGCGATTCGAGCCGGCCGACCTCCACCCGCAGCGTCTTCTCCACCAGCGGAGCGCGGGGTTTCGGCTTGGCGGGTGGAGAACCGGGTTTCTCGGCTTGCGACGGGATCGGCGCAGAGTCGTTGCCCGGATGAGAGGGTTCGGACGGATCGGCCTGCGCCCCGTCGCCGTTACCTTGCTCTGCATTCTCATCGACGACACCGTCGATCTCAAAGACGGTCTGCTCGTCTGCGTCTTCAGGGAGTGCCCACGCCGGGTCCACCTTCCCCGTCTCGACGAGCGTCCGCAGGCGGTCGAGCAGCTCGCCCTTCGGCGGGTCGATCAGGGTGCCCTCGCCCAGGCCGTCCTTCTGCTGCGTGAGCAGGTTTAGCACCGCACGCATCCGCGGCAGCAGCTGGTCCATCTCGACCGACTCGGCCTTCGCCGCCTTCGCCGCCGCCTCCACCAGCGAATCCGCCAACTCGAGCATCGAATCGAACTCGAAGAAGTCGATCGTCGCCGACAGACCGCGGCCCAGATCCTCGATCTGTTCGACGAGCGTGGGCCGGGCGGCCTCATCCCGAAGCATCTCGATCTGGTCGCTCAGCTTGTCGAGCTGCGATTCGAGGTCCTCGACGAACGGACCGAGCAGGTCCGCCTTGCTCGGGTCCAGCGCGAGCTCACGCGTCGAACCGCCCCCGGTCGGGCCGCCTTCCGGCGTATCGCTCGGGCCGCTGTCGGCGGGCTGGGGCACCGCCGTCCCGGGCGCGTCGGGGTTCTCCTTGCCCTCGCCGGCCGCCGCGAGCGCCGCAACCAGCGCCGGATCGGCCTTGGTGAGCGAATCAGAGCCGGCCTGGATCTCGTCCATCTGCTGCTTGATGACGTCCACCGCCTTGAGCAGCATGTCCATCATCGGGCGTTCGATCACGATCTCGCCGTTCCGCGCCGCGTTGAGCGCCGTCTCGGCGACGTGGGCGATCTCGACCAGCTCGGTCAGCGCCAGGAACGAGGCGCTGCCCTTGATCGTGTGCAACGCGCGGAAGATCTTGTTGATCAGGTCCGTATCCGTGTTGTTGGATTCGAGCTCGAGCAGATCCCCCTCGAGTGATTCGAGGAGTTCCCCGCACTCGGTCAGGAATTCCTGCATGATCTCGGGATCGAGTTCGATTCCCGCCATGGCGGACCTCCGGATCTTCTCAAGCGGCCTTGCTCACGCCCGCCTTCAGGGGCCTGTAGCAGAATCCCTGCGTATACGGGAGCGATTCGAAATGGTCGTTCACGTCGCGGATGTTCTCTGAATGCCCGATGAACAGCGTCCCGTCGGGCGCCAGCTGATCCGCGAACATCCCCACGACACGCTTTTTCATCTCGTCGTCGAAATAGATCATCACGTTCCGGCAGAAGATCACGTCCCAGATCCCGTGCCGCTTGGCCGCAAGCCTGTCCTTCAGGTTGTGCAGCTCGAACGTCACCATCGAACGGATCTGCTCGTCGATCGTCCAGAGCCCGTTATTCTCCTTGAAGTACCGGTTCTTGACCAGCTCCGGCGTGCTCCGCATCGCGTAACTCGAATACTCGCCTTTGTTCGCGACGTTCAACGCCCGCTCCGAGATGTCCGTGCCCATGATCTCGATGTTCCAGTCCTTCAGCCGGACACCCAGTGTGCGGTGCACGATGATCGCCAGCGTGAAGGGCTCCTCGCCAGTCGAGCACGCCGCCGACCACACACGAAGACGCTTCGTTGAGCTGCGCGCCTCGAGCAGCTCCGGCAGCACCTGCCGCTCGAACACCGTCAGCTGCGGCTCGTTGCGGAAGAAGCTCGTCTCGTTGATCGTGATCCGGTTGAACATCTCCTGGAATTCGTCGGACTGGTACGGGCCCATCGTCAGGAAGGCCGTGTACTGGTCGTAATCCTCCATCTCCAGCTCGACGAGTCGGTGCGTCAGACGTGATTCGATGATGTACTTCTTCGTCTCGGGGAAGTGGATCCCGGAACGGTCATAAATGATCTTGGCCAGTTTCTTGAACTGGGCATCGCTCATCGGACGGACGGATGAACTGGACATCGATTCGCCTCCCCGCGACAGACGCGGCCTTTTACACTTCAGGCCGCCTCGCCGGCGGCATCGGTTTCAGTCAGATTCAGAACACTGAACAGCCGTTCGAGATCGAGCACGATCAGAAGCCGGCCCTCCAGCTTCGCGATCCCCTCGATAAAGTCGGCGTCCACCGAACTCATCACTTCGGGCGTCGGGTCCAGCACACCCCGGTCGATCCGGAGAACCTCGTGCACACGATCGACGATGAACCCCGTCTCGCGGCCCCCGAACTCGAGCACGATGATCCGCGTGTGCTCGTCGTGCGCCGTCTCCGGGAACCCGAACTTGTGACGCAGATCCACCACCGGGAAAATCTTGCCCCGCAGGTTGATCACGCCCACGATCTCGGGCGGGCTGTTCGGCACCCGCGTCAGCTCGATCAGCCGGTTGATCTCCCGCACCGCGTGGATATCCACCGCGAAGCTTTCTTCCCCAAGATCGAATGTCACCAGCTGCAGGCGATCCCCCGTCAACGCCTCGTCGGGATTCCCACTTGTCGCGGTGCTGTTCTGCGTTGAATCGGGAGTATCCTGATCGCTCATGCTGTGCTCCAGATCTCGGCACGCCCCGCACGCGGCGACGACCCGACCCCATATCGACCCGAATCCATCCCGTCTTGATCCCCGTTGGACGCTTGCCGAGCGTGAAGATCAGGCGGATGCTCTGTACCTTGATTCGGGGGGGTTGTTCGACACCACATCGTCCACCGTCTTGCCGATTTGTTCAGGGTCCATCGAGACGCACGCCAACCCGCCCTCGGTCACCGCGCGCGGCATCCCGTAGACCACGCAAGACGCCTCGTCCTGAGCGATGATCTTGCCCCCACGCTCCACCAGTACCTTCGCACCCTCGTATCCGTCGTCCCCCATTCCGGTGACGACAACCCCCAGTGCGTGCTCCCCGCAGGCTTCGCCAACGCTCGCGAACAGCTCGTTGACGCTCGGCTTGTAGATCGCATCCGTCGGCTCGGGCGAGACTTCGAGAAGGAATCGCCCCGATCGCCGATGGACACGCAGGTGCTTGCCCCCCTCGGCGATATAGATGTGCCCGCGTTTCACGGTGGTCCCGTCCTCAGCCAGCAACACCGTCGCGGGGCCGACCGCGTCCAGCCTCGTCGCCAGGCTCCGGGTAAACAGCGCCGGCATGTGCTGCGCGATCACCACCGGGATGCCATCGCCCAATGTGATCGACTTGACGATTGTTTCGAGCACCGGCGGGCCGCCCGTCGACGACCCGATCGCCACCAGTTCGAACCGGCACGACTTGAACAGATCGCCCAGACGCCAGAAACTCGGGGCCGCCGCGGATGGTTTCGAGGGCGGTTTCTGCGTTCTGCTCTGGCGGGCCTGCAGCCCGATCGCCCGGACCTTGGTCAGCAGCTGCGCACGGAACGTGGCGGTCTCCTCCCCCTGTCCGAGGTGTTCCTTGGCGATCACGTCCGACGCCCCCAGACGCATCGCCTCGATCGCCGTCTCGCTGCCCGCCTCGGTCAGCGACGAGCACATCAGCACCGCGGGCCCCTTCGGCCCGTGCTCGGCCCTGATCCGCCGGAGGGCCTCGAGCCCGTCCATCTGTGGCATCTCGACATCAAGCGTCATGACGTCTGGATTGAGTTCGGCACACTTGGCGACGGCCTCCGCCCCGTTCCGGGCCGTGCCCACGACCTCGAACCCACGTCCGGACTCGAACATCTTGGTGAGCATCCGTCGCATAAAGGCGGAATCATCGGCGATGAGTACGCGCACGTCGTCTCCTCGTGTCTTGCCGGACGCCCGGGCACCCGCCGACGGCGCACCGGCATTTCCGCTTATCGAAAAAAAACCAATCGGTCTGAAGTGTGATGGCGACGCGACCACGGGCCGAGGGACCGCGGTGAGATCGGCTCCGTCTGCAACGAACAACGGGTCGCCCTCCACAAACAGGGGGGCGACCCGTTGCAATGCCCAGGAGAGGACTCGAACCTCCACCCGGTTTCCCGGACTACCACCTCAAGGTAGCGCGTCTGCCAATTCCGCCACCTGGGCCGATGCTGTCCACTAGGCGTCCGCCCGTGGGCCAAGATCGTAGCCCCGATCTCTCCCGGGGTCAGCAAGGCCCCGGCAAGTTGATCGGCCCCGGGTGGGCCCCCGGCCTCGGCCGACGGGCCGGGCGATGACCGGATCGCGCCGATTCCGGGATCCCGCAGAGCCGTTCCCGGCGCCCCCCGGTCCCTTGTGTGGTGAACAGATCGAACCGGCCGGCACATATCATTCGTTATGGCGTCAAACATCGTGGCGACAAAAACATGGCGCCGGGCTTCTTCCATCTCGTCACCTACCGGTGTGACGTCTAACCTTGAACCCGCGCCGGTCCGTTGGGGCGGCGGCGCGATGCTCGGCTGTTGGTCTGTTCTCGAAGGGGTGAAGCGATGACGCGCGGGGCGTTCTTTGACGCGATCAAACAGGCGGCGGATCGGGCCGGGGTATTCGACGGCGTGCGCACGGAGAACGAGTATCTCGAATGCCGGGCCGACGGCTCAGCAGAGCCCGCGTTCTATCGCGTGTTCTTCGAGGACGGGTCGGGCTGGGTCTCACTGGTGACCAAGGACCGCTGGCTGAGCGAATCCATCGAGGCGGACCTGATGCACACCGGGGATTCGCTCGAAGAACTGCTCGAAGAAGAACTCGCCGACCAGGGGTTCGAGGGCGCCACCCCCGGTTTCGAGCACTTCCGATCGGAGGACATGCTGTTCACCTTCCGATCGAAGATCCCCGGCGTCGCCGAGCCGATCGACGAATCGATGGTCGAGCCCGCGACGCAGATGCTCTTGGCGTACGAGGCGTGCTTCCGGCAACTGGGAGATATGTCCGCGGAATGAACAGGCCGGTGTGAGACCGGCGGAGACGGCGATGCGCATCCTGATGCTCGGGTGGGAATTCCCCCCATTCATGGCTGGTGGACTCGGGACCGCGTGCTTCGGTTTGACGCGCGCGCTGTCGCGTGCCGGGCATCATGTCACTTTCGTCATGCCCAGAGCCGTGGGGCGGGGCGGGGCCGAGCACGTCGACCTGATCGGGCCCGATTCGCTGCGCGGGATGCTTGGGCGGGCCGCTTCGGAACCCGACCCGGGGTGCGATCCGTCGGCGGCCGGTTCATCGGAAGTTGCCCGGGTCGCCCGCGAGATCGTCGAGCTCGGGATGGCCGAAGAGCCGGAGCTTGTGCGCACGACCGTGCTGCGGGTCCCCGCGGGTTTCGAGAGTCCGTACACGGAGGGGCTCGCGGTCGAGGCGACGCGGGAGGCGTCCCGGCTGAAAGAGTTGATCCGGGTGCTCCGTGAGCGGGGCATCGAGGTGCCGGGGGACCCCGCCGGCGCGGCCGGGTGCGCCGCGGGCCTGCCTTCGAGTTCGGCGAATGAGCTGCACGCGTTGCTGGATTCCGCCGACCGGCTGTGCGCCGACAGCAGCCAGTACGGCAACGACCTGTTCGGGGACGCGGATCGGTACGCCCGGGTCGTGGCGGCGATGGCGCCGTCGCTCGAATTCGACGTGATCCATGCGCACGACTGGCTGGCTTTCCCCGCGGGCATGGCCGTCCGGGCCGTCACCGGCAAGCCGCTGGTGTGCCAGGTGCACGCGACGGAATTCGACCGCTCGGGCGACCACATCAACCAGCATGTCTACGACATCGAGCGGGCCGGCGTGCACGCGGCGGACCGGGTGATCGCGGTGAGCAGATTGACCCGCGAGATCCTCGTGCACCGCTACGGGGTCGACCCGGCGGCGGTGGACGTTGTCTACAACGGGATCGACGCGGAGGAATCGCAGCCCGATTCGGGTGGGAAGATCGAGAGCGACGACAAGATCGTGCTCTTCCTCGGTCGGATCACGATGCAGAAGGGGCCGGAGTATTTCATCCGGGCGGCGGCCCGAGTGCTCGAAAAATACGACAAGGTCAAGTTCGTCGTCGCGGGCTCGGGGGACATGGCTGTCCGCATGATCGACGAGGCGGCGGCGCTGGGCATCGGGCACAAGGTGCTGTTTACGGGCTTCCTCCGCGGCAAGGACGTGGAACGGGTGTACCGCATGGCGGATTGCTACGTGATGCCGAGCGTGTCCGAGCCGTTCGGGATCGTGGCGCTCGAGGCGATCCAGCACGACACGCCGGCGATCATCTCGAAGCAGTCGGGCGTTTCGGAGGTGCTCAGCCACGCGTTGAAGGTGGACTTCTGGGACATCAACGACATGGCCGACAAGATCCTCGCGGTGCTGCGCTACCCCCCGCTGAGCCAGACTCTGCGTCAGCACGGCCCGTTCGAGATCCGCCGGCTGACGTGGGCCGACGCGGCCCGCAAGGCGGTCGCTTCGTATGGGCGCGCGATCGCGGCCCACGCTGGGGCAGGCGTCTGAACGATCGCAGCGCGGTTGGAACTGTTGATGGTTCGTGTGCGGCCAACGGAATGTCGTCGAATTCCCAGAGGTCCAGATGGGTTCAGCCCCGACGGTGCTCCGACCCGTCTTGCCGGATCGTGCAGTGAGATACGGGCGTCCGGTTATTGCTATTCGTGACAATCCACGAACCCGGAGACACTGAACCCTGATTGCCGATCCTTGTGAGGTTACGGGCAGCCATCCAGGAAGCAGGTGACGAAGCCCTGGACATCGGCCAGGTCGAGGACACCGTCGCCGTTCATGTCCGCGATGAGATCACCCCCCATGAACGCCGAGATGAACGCCTGAACGTCGGCCAGATCGAGGATGCCGTCACCGCTGATGTCGCACGGGCAGTCGGGGATCCACGCCGCGCCGCCGGTGGCATGGTTATTCGGGTAGGGCTGGGTGAACGGGACCCAAGTGCCGTTGAGGCCCTGCGACAGGTCATAGGAGTAATAGGAGATGCCGTCGTCGCCGCGCGTCGCGGTCAGATAGACCGTGTTGTTCCCGACGGCCAGGCCGAGCCCTTGCCCGTTGCTGGCGGGGATCGTGCCGACGATTTTGATCATCTCGCCGGTGTCGATGTTGATCGAGTAGAGCCCGGAATCGCCGAAGGTGGTGTAGCCATAGAACAGATCGTCGGCGGGGTTATAGCCGAGGGCGAAGAAGCGGAACCCGGTGCCGGTGTTTACGTCGAGCACGGGCGTGCAGAGGCCCGTGGTTGTGTCGATCTGATAGATGCCCTTCGGGCTGGCGAAGTTGGAATATCCGTAGAGGTTGCCCCGGCCGTACGCCAACCCCCAGATATCCTCGGAAAGGGTGGTGAGGAAAACGGGCGTGCCGAAATCGACCGAGCGATAGAGCTTAGTCGTGAACGAGCCGTTACACAGATACAGCGTGCCGTCAGGGGCCGCCGCGGCGCCGGAGACGTCGAACGCGAAATGGTCATCCCAAGTGACCGCGGGGAACCCGCTCAGATCGCTGAATTTAGTGACCGGGGCCGAGCTTTCCAGCCCAACGAAGAGCCCGCCCGCGACTGTGTGAGACGCCGGCATCAACCCCAGACCAACAGCGAGAATGACGGACTTGATCATGTCATCTCCTCCAGACTTGAACCGGTCGAGTATTATCCGATTTGAGGTAGTGGTCAAGGAGAATTCCCAAAACACCAAGTGGGGGATAATAGAAACCTCTGAACTACCCCCTCATCGCGGATTTTCGTCCTGAGCGAGCGGATTTTCTTTGCATTGTCGAGGATTGTGGGCTGGGCGATACTCCCCGCTGCCGATGTGTTCGGCTGTCGGCGGCTCGCTCTGTCCTGATCGGCTGGTTGTTCGGGCGATCGGCGGGCACGTCGCCGGCGCCCGCCCCGTCACCCGTCACCCGTCGCCGGCCAGGTGCACGCTGCGTTTGAGGTTGCACGCGATCAGAGCCATGCAGATGTCGAACCCATTCCGCTCGAGCCCGCGATAACGAACACGCCTGATCCCGAGCTGATGCTT
>JALWOY010000013.1 GCA_027083355.1 Phycisphaerales bacterium
GAGCCGGGGGCGATCGTGGGCGAGGCCGAGCAGCCCGGCAGCCGGGGGACCGTCTTGCTCCCGGATGGTTCCGGCGCGGTGAGGGATTGAGAGGGTGCGTAGGATTGTGCCCGTTCTTCGGGATCTGACGCCGCCTTAGCTCAGTTGGTAGAGCTTCGGTTTTGTAAACCGACGGTCGCCGGTTCGAGTCCGGCAGGCGGCTTTGCGGGACGACCAGAACCCTGGATTCCCAGACAATCGGCAGATGTTTGTAAGCAAAAGAACCCAATTCTGGGTTGCCCGGATCTTGGGGGTGCCGCTTTACGGGTCCTGTGGTAGGGGGTTGCCGTTCGAACCGGTCGCCGCGGACGGAGAGCCGGTCTGATTCACCCGAAAGCGGGTAAACCCGGCCCCATGATCCGCCGATTCCATGACGGAAAGGAACCGTCATGGCCCACGAAACAGAGCCGATCATCAGTGCATTCGCGGACGACCCGGAGATGGCGGACCTCGTCGAGTTGTTCACAGAGGAGCTCCCCAAGCGGATCGAGTCGATCGAGTCGGCGTTCGAATCACAAAGCTGGGATTCGCTGCGGACGATCGCGCATCAGCTGAAGGGGGCGGCGCCCTCGTATGGGTTCGACTCGATCGGGCAGGCCGCGGGCACCGTCGAGCATCGTGTCAAAGACGGCCCGGACGCGGAGAGTCTCCGTGGGGATGTTGAGGCGTTGCTCTCGCTGTGCAGGCGTGCGGCCGCGGGGAGTGGTGGGAATTGTTGAGCAAGCCGGTTTGTGCGAGCGCGACCGGGTGATGCAGAGATGGATTGCGAATGAACCCATCGGCACATGAAACCAACGAAGAGCCGATCGTGCTGCTCATCGACGACAGCATCGATGTGCATCGGCTGCTCGCGGCGAGGCTGCGTAACGAGCCGCTGGTGCTGATGAGCGCGGAATCGGGCGCCGAGGGGTTGCGGCTGGCCCGGGAGTTGATCCCCGCGACGGTGCTGCTGGACCTCGACATGCCCGAGGTCGACGGGTTCGAGGTCCTGCGCGGTCTCAAGGACGATCCCGCGACGGCGGATATTCCCGTGGTCGTGCTCTCGGGGCTGACCGCATCACAGGACAAGGTGACGGCGTTCGACCTGGGGGCGATCGATTACATCACCAAGCCGTTCGACATCACCGAGCTGCGCGTGCGTGTCCGCTCGGCGTTGCGGATGCACAACCTCGTGCAGATGCTCGCCCAGCGGGCGCAGATCGACGGGCTGAGCGGGCTGTGGAACCGGGCGTATTTCGACCATCGGTGGGAGGAAGAAACCGCGGCCGTCGCCCGGCACGGCAGGCCGCTGACCATCGCGCTGATCGACCTCGATCACTTCAAATCGATCAACGACACCTACGGGCACCCGGCCGGCGACACCGTGATCCAGGGCCTGGCCGCGATCGTGGGCGAGGAGACCCGGGCTTCGGACATCTGCTGCCGGTACGGGGGCGAGGAGTTCGCGATCATCATGCCCGACACCGCCCCGACGGACGGCGTGATGCTGTGCGAGAGAATCCGGCAATCCCTGAAGGCGAAGCAGTGGGCACGCCACCCCAACCGGCAAGTCACCGGCTCGTTCGGTGTCGTCGGTGTCAGCGAGGGCGGCAACGTCAATATCTCGAAAGAGGAATGGCTCGAAAAAGTCGACCAGAACCTCTACAAGGCCAAAAAGAACGGCCGGGACCGCGTCGAAGTGACCGACCTCAGCGGCGCACCCGTACGGCTTGCCGATACCGGCTGAAGCCGCCGACTGGTCAATCTCCGTTCATGGATTCCAGATCATTCTCGTGCTTTCCGGCACAAGATCCGGGTGTTCTTCGCTCCCTTTCCCCGCCCGCGGGGAGAGGGCCGGGGTGACACGTGCCTTTGTCATCCACCCGTTCCCTTGGCCCCGCGCTCACGCTTGGGGCTCTTTGAGCACATGCCAGTGCCACACGGGTCATGAACAGTGCAAGCCTCCGAATCGTGCAGGATTCGGGGGTTCGCACGACAGCTGATCGAGCGGCACAAAGAGCCCGGAGCGTCAGCGACGGGCCGCGCGTAGCTATGTCACTCACCCGCCCCTTGGCCCCGCGCTCACGCTTGGGGCTCTTTGAGCATGTGCCATTGCAAATGACCCATGAACAGTGCCACTCGCCGCCCACGCCCGGTTGATCGACACGAGCCCGGAATCCAGCTCAGAACGGGAACATCACCCCGGCGTAGATCGCGACGCCGTTGCGGTCGGGATTTCTGTCTGCACCGTTGATCTGTGCGTTGGAGACATGGTGCCAGCGTGCACCGATATAACCCCGCAGGCCCCGGTTGTTGAGCCGGAACGTGACCCCGCCGCCGGCACGCGGCATGAAATCGAACGATGTGCCCGTGGCGGGGACGTTGTCCGAGGCGAGGAGCAGACCGATCCCGGTGTCGGCGTACAGCGTCCACGATTGCCGGTTCAGGAAATGCCACCGGAGGGTGAAGCCCGGGTTCACGCCCGCTGCGTCGTTGCCGTCCTGCGCGAAATACCATCCCCCGAGTTCGCCGATGATCTCGAAATCATCCAGCAGGAAATAGTGGTATGTGATTGCGGCGTTGTAATCAGTCGAGTTGTCGTCCGCGTCCAACGCAACGGCCGCTCCGCCCAGGACCCCCCAGTACCGCGTGCCGGCCTGCCCGAAGGGCGGTGGTGACGATTCCAGACGCAGCGACGGATTGACGCCGAGCGTAGAATCAGTCGTTGCATCCTGAGCGGCGGCAGACGTGGTGATCAGAACAAGGGCTGTGAGGATCATGAATCGCATGGCCAGAGCATAGCGGGTCGCACGGCAGTCTGGAGGGTGTGTCATGAATCAGCAGTCTCCCAATGAAAACGACCGGATCCGCGCCGTCGAGGAGGAGATCGGCCTGACCGAGCTACGGACCGGACAACTGGACGAGATGGTCCGCGAACTCTCGGGTCAGGTTTTCGACCTCGCCAAAAGGCTCGAGTCGCTCGAACGCAGGTTCGTGGAGATGACGATGCCCGTCGAAGACACGCCCGACACGCCGCCGCCGCACTCACACCGTCCGCTGTAAACGCGCCGCGCCCGCCAGGTTTCGTGGGATGGTGCGAGCGCCGAGCGGGAACACGGGGTGCATCACTCGAGCAGACTCTGCCCGGTCATCTCCGCCGGCTTGTCGAGCCCGATCATCTCGATCATCGTCGGCATGATGTCCGCCAACCGCCCCCCGCGGCGCAGCGACCGCCCCTTGAACGGCGCACCCACGACGTGGAGCGGCACGGTGTAGGTGGTGTGCGCGGTGTGCGGCGAGTTGTTCTCCGGGCTCCACATCTGCTCGGCGTTGCCGTGGTCGGCGGTCACGATGAGCGAGCCGCCGCGTGCCAGGGTTTTCTCGATAATCTCCCCCACACAACCGTCGACGGTCTCGCAGGCCCTGACCGCCGCGTCGAGCGAGCCGGTGTGCCCGACCATATCCCCGTTGGCGAAGTTGACCACGATCACGTCTTCGCAGCGGTCCCCGTCGCCCGAAGCATCGAGCCGACGGAGCACCGCGTCGCACACGCCCCGGGCCGACATCTCAGGCTGCAGGTCATACGTCGCCACCTTCGGGCTCTGGATGATCTCGCGGTGCTCGCCCTCGAAAGGCTCGTCGCGGTAGTCGTTGAAGAAAAACGTCACGTGCGGGTATTTCTCCGTCTCGGCGCAGCGGAACTGGGTCATGCCGAGGGCGCTGAAATACTCGCCGGCGATATTCACCATCTTCGGGGGCTTCGGGAACGCGACCTTCGCCAGTGAGGCGAGCCGCTCCGAGTATGGCGTCATGATGACGAAATCGAGGTCGAGTTTCGGCCCGCGGTCGAACCCGCGTTCGCCGGTGTCGGGGCTGGGCTTGATCTCGTCTGAGCCGTGGAAATCGTCGAGCAGGAACGCCGAGCAGATTTCACGCGGGCGATCCCCCCGGTAGTTGAAGAAGATCACCGTGTCGCCGTCGGCGATCCGGCTCTCGGCGGCGTCGCCGACCGTTCTGGGCGTGACGAATTCGTCGCCCTTGAGTGTCTCCCCGCCCTCGGGGGCCTCGTAGTAGGCCGCGATGGCCTCTGGCCCGCTGCTGAAGTTGGGCAGATCGGTGTTCCGCCCCGTCAGGAGGTCGTACGCTCGTTTGACACGCTCCCATCGGTTGTCGCGGTCCATCGCCCAGTACCGACCGACGACACTGGCGATCCGCCCCACGCCGATCTCGGCGCATTTCGCCTCGACCGTCTCGGCGTATCCCTTGCCCGTGAACGGGCCGGTGTCCCGGCCGTCCGTGAACAGATGGATGAACACCTTTTCCTGCCCGAGGTCCTTGCACAGCCTGAGCAGGGCGAACAGGTGTTCGAGCAATGCGTGCACGCCCGCGTCCGAGTTCAGCCCCATCAGGTGCACCGCTCGGCCGGCCTGTTTCGCGCGCGTGATCGGCCCGGTCAGGTTCTCGATTTCGTTCAGCCGACCCTCGCGGCAGGCGATGGAGATGCGGACCGCGTCCTGATAGACCACCCGCCCGGCGCCGATGTTCTGGTGCCCGACTTCGCTGTTGCCCATGGTGCCGTCGGTGAGGCCCACGTCCTCGCCGCTGGTGGCGATGAGCGTGGTGGGCCAGTCCGCTTCCAGTATGTCGGCGGTGGGGGTCTTTGCGATCTTGACGGCGTTGAACGCGTCGTGCTCGGGGTGCGGGTTTCGCCCCCATCCGTCGCGGATGATCAGGACGATAGGGGTGTTGGCTGGTCTGTTCATACTTGGAGTCCAATCGTGTATGATGCCCGGGCAGGGTATGGAGCGACAGCGTGTTCGTCTTTCTTGATGAGTCCTTTCGGCAAGATAAACGCGGCAGAAAATTCGGTGTTCTCGCCGGTGTTGCCGTGCCGGAAAAAGCCGCGATGTCTTTGCAAGCCGCTGTTTTTGCGGTGAGACGCCCCTATCACGATCGGGTGCTGCCGGAGGAGGGCGAGATCAAGGGGGCCGAACTGCTCGGGAACGCAACGTTCAAGTCGATCGAAAAGCAAGGGTTTTCTTATCAATACAATCTCGCGGAAGAACTGCTCCAGTTCACGATCCGCGCGAGGTATCCGATTTTCGCGGTTGTCTGTTTCGATCCGGGGTTTCACTCGTTCGCGTGCCGGGATGAGGCGCTTTTGGATCGTACATTCAAGTGTCTGCTAAGCCGGGTCAATCGGTACGCGGAGTGCTGCAATTCCGGCGCGATCGTAAAATTGGTATTCGACGACCGGACACACACGATCAATCGGGACAACGCCAAAGCGATCACGAATTTTCTGGTGAAGAGCCCGGTCGGGCGGGGGTACACGAACATACTGCCATACCCATTCTTCGCTGTCTCCCAGGCGCACAACTACGGGCTTCAACTCGCGGATGTTCTCGTTACCGTGATCGCCAAACACTTCGCGGGGGATAAGCGGATCGATGCGCTCTGGAATCTGCTGTATGGGGGGTTTGTCTCATTCCAGAGCGGAAATCGGCGGTGGAAATCGTTGAAGGTACTTGATCCCGATAAAAACAAAAAATAAAAATGTGTTCGGCGGCTTTCGCCCATCACCGCGTGAAACCACGCGGCACCGAACACATAGCACATTATCGTATCGGGGAGTGCTGGATTCAAGGAGGAAGTCCACAACTTCTCGAATCTTTTGGTGCGTGTTCAACGAAAAAAGCCGCTCCCTTTTTGGGGGAGCGGCCGTAGGAGCTGTTCGCCTGCCAAGAAAGAGTTCTTCTTTCTTCACCCGGGCTTTCGCCCGTCGATGAGCAGGACTCCTGCGTCGGGCTACGCCAAGCGCAAGCCCCGTCGGACTCACGCCTCAGCGGCGCAGCCCCCTCGTACAGTCACAATTCTTCACTGGATCACCTCCTTCATTCAGGGCCATGCTCAGCCGTCGCGGCTCTGTACGTGTCCGCCGCCGAGCCCTGACCCCCGGGCCGTCGCCCGAGGCACATCGCCCGCCTTGCAGAGCGGTCGTCGCGCGTCCGCACACCGGTCCGGGCCGTGGTTTTCACGCCCTTCGCGGCGACTTTCCCGCGATGGATCCAGTATCGTCGAAACGGGCCCGGATGCAACAGCACCGACGCAAAAACCGTGAAATTTTCAGCACCGATGCGCGCAGATCGTGCGGACCGATCAGGCCTCGAATGACTCGAAAGCCCCGCTCCGGGCCTGTTCGTCGAGATAGGCCTGGAACTCGCCCATTTTATAGGAAATAAAACAGAACGCGTGGTGAAGCGTCAGCCATTCCAGGTCCGACGGGTCC
The DNA here is from genome assembly GCA_027083355.1 of Phycisphaerales bacterium. GTDB lineage: Bacteria > Planctomycetota > Phycisphaerae > Phycisphaerales > UBA1924 > UBA1926. Next base: position 6,308 of record JALWOY010000013.1, read on the forward strand.
TCATCCAGATCTTTCCGCAGCCGGTTCAACTCGGCCAGCAGGATCTCGGCTTTGATCGTTTTCATGGTGTCCTCCGGGTACCGGGCGGATCATACCGGGCGGGGAATCGCCCGGGCGAGGGCGAACAGGGCCGCGAGGGTCAGCACGATCGACGGGCCCGCCTGCACGCCCAGCTCGAAACTGATGACCAGCCCGCCGAGCACGCCGGCGATCGCCGCGGCGAGCGAGGCGACCGCGACTGTGCGCATGTTCTGGCCGAGTCGCAGTCCGATCGCCCCCGGCAAGACGAGCAGGGCCGTCGCGAGCACGACCCCCGCGACCTGCATGGTGGCGACAACGGCGATCGAGAGCATGCCCAGTAACGCGGCACACATCCGTTCGCCCTCAACGCCGAACGAGCCCGCGGTCGATTCGTCGAATGCCCACGTGAGCAGGGGTCTGCGGATCCACCAGAGCAGGACGAGGACGGCGGCGGCTGCGGCGGTGGTGACGATCGCCCCCCCCGGCCCGACACCGAGCACGGAGCCGAACAGCACGTCCTCGATCCCCGGAGGCGGGGGGAGGCCTTCTCGGGCGAGTCGATCGGCGGCGAGGCGATAAAAGACAAACCCGACCGCCATACAGACGGCCAGAACGATCCCGATTGCGGTGTCGGTTCCCCGTCGCCGGCTGAGGACCGCGATCCACAGACCCGCGGCGACAGCGAACACGGCGACACACGCCTGCATGAGGGGGTTCCACCCGCCGATGCCAAGTACGGAGGCCCCGAAAAGTGTCAGCCCGACCCCCCCGAACGCGGCATGGCTGACGCCTTGGCCGACGAACGAGAGTTTTTTCAGCACGACGAGCGGGCTGAGCGGGGCGCAGAGAACCGCGATCACCACCGCCGCGATGACCCCCGGCCAGAACATCGGGGCGAGCTCGGGAGTGAAAAGGTATTCGATGGTCTTCATCGCGTCCCCCCGCATCCGCACCCGGGTGTGGTGTCCGAGGATTCTGCCCGGCCTGTTTCGGGGCCGGTTCCGGGATCGGTGGTGGGGGGGCAGTCCTTGTGCGCATCGATCATGGCGATGTCGTGGCTGAAGACCTCCGCGAGCACGGCGGGGGTGAGGCCGTTGGGGGTGTCGTGGAAGTGCAGCGTCCGGCGGAGGCAGGCCACGCGGTCGCTCGACGCGGCGATGGTTGCGAGGTCGTGGCTGACGATGACCACGGTGAGGCCCATCTCCCGGCGGAGGGTTTCGAGCATCTCTCCGAATTGTTGCTGACCCGCGACGTCGATCCCGACGGTCGGCTCGTCGAGCAGGAGGACCTCGGGCCCGGCGGCGACGGATCTCGCGATCAGCACGCGTTGCAGTTGCCCGCCGGAGAGCCGGCCGATCGGGCGATCCGCGAGGTGCGCCATCCCGACCAGGTCGAGGGCGCGGGCCGCGGCATGTTTCTGTTCACCGAGCGGGCGCCAGGGCGGGACGCGGGCGGCGACCCCCTGTTCGACGACTCGCCGGACGTCGAGCGGGAAGGAAAGCTCTGCCGTGACGCGCTGGGGCAGGTAGCCGATTTTTCCGGTCCGTCTCGCGGCCGCGGGGGGGCGGCCGAGCACGCGGACCGTGCCGGCGTGCGGCGCGAGATCGCCGAGGATGATCCTGAGGAGTGTGGATTTCCCGCCGCCGTTGGGGCCGAGGATGCCGAGCCGCTCACCGCGTCGCACCCGGATGGCGACGTTCTCGATGACGGGTTCGCCGTTGTATGCGAACGTCACATCCTCGAGCACGATGGCGTCTTCGGCCGGGCTTGTCACGGCTCATGGTCTCCGAGCTCGAGCCCCTCGACGAGGTGATCGAGGTTGCTTTGCATGAGGGTGAACCAGTTTCCGTCGCCGAGCGGGTCGAACACGACAAGCCGCACGCCCAGCGAGTCGGCGAGCCTTTGCGGGATGCCCCCGCCGAACTGTGGCTCGACGAAGATCGCGCCGATCCCTTCTTTCTCGATCACGCGTCGGATCTTTGCGACGTCCTCGGGTGACGGTTCGAGCAGCTCCGACGAGCGCAGCACGCCCGCGACCCGGAGGCCGTACCGCTCGGCGAGCCGGGACATCGAGTTGTGGTGGGCGACGATTGCCCGGCCCGCGAACGGTGCGAGGCGTTCTCGGTAGGCCTTGTCAACGTCGTTGATCCTGTCGACGGTGAGATCAACGGCGCGCAGATGCGCCCGCATCGATTCCGGGAGGTGGCCCGGCAGGCCGCGGACGAACCGGGCCGCGAGGACCGGGTCGAGCCAGAGGTGCGGGTCGGCTCCGCCGTGGTGATGGTCGTCGTCGTGATCGTGTTGGGGCGGATCGTGGTTTTCACCCGAGATGCCGAGCACCTCGGCCATGCTGACAACGGCCGCGTCGGAACGGCGGGCAGTGGATTCGATCCGGCTGTCGAGCCCGAGGCCGACGAGCACGACCAGGTCGGCCTTGGCGATCTCTGCCAGATCCTGCGGATTCGGTGCGTACCCGTGCGCGGTGCGGTTGGCGGGGACGAGGACCCGTATGCTCGAGCCCTCGGGCAGGATCGGCGCGACCAGGCCCGCGAGCGGGGCGATCGATACAACCACGCGGAGCGGGTGCTGCTCGGGTGTTTTCGAGCCGCAGGACGTCGGCAGGATCGCGAGCGTGAGAACACCGACCAGAGCCGCGCACATGCGGGCGGCGGTGTGGCGTGCGTGGGGCATCATCCCCGAGTGTATTCGCATGGGCGGGGCACGGGCGGCGCGTCGTGTCTCCGGTGTAGGCTTCATCAATGGAGCACGCACCGTCCAGTCTGTCGCGGCTCGCGTCTCGTGTTCGTGGGCAGGTCCGCCTCGGGCTGCACGATCGGATGCTCTACGCGACGGACGCGTCGATCTATCAGGTCGAGCCGATCGGCGTGGTGATCCCGGCTGATCTCGACGACGCGGCGGGGGCGGTGGCGGCGGGCGCCGAACTGGGGTTGCCGATCCGGCCGCGGGGCGGGGGGGCGCGCCTGGTCGGGCAGCGCGCCAACGCGGCGGGGGGGGTCGGTCTTCCCGCGCACTGCCGGGGCGTCGCGGCG
>JALWOY010000014.1 GCA_027083355.1 Phycisphaerales bacterium
GCGTTCCCCCCGTCCAACCCGCTCGCGGCCGGGCTGAAGCTCGCCGATCGGTGGATCACCGTCCGGGATGTTCTCTCCTGGAAACTGCCCGGCTCGGTCGTCGTGCTCAGCGGATGCGACACGGGCCGCAACGCCCTGCGGGCGGGCGAGGAACTCTTCGGCTTCAGCCGGGGCTTCCTCGCCGCGGGCGCCCGGGCGCTGATCGTCAGCCTCTGGACGGCCCACGACGCCACGACCCGCCGGCTCATGACCGATATGTATCGGGCCTGCGGCACCGAAGAAGGGCCACACGCGATGCGCTCGGCGCTCGGAAAAGCCCAGCATTTGCAGATTCAGGCTGGTGTTCACCCCGCGTTCTGGTCAAACTTTATCTATCTGGGAGCCTGAGAAGATGATGCAGACAATCGCCAACCTCTGTTCAGCGTTCGGCCGTCGGTCAACCGCTCTGCTCGCGGCGGGGGGGCTGATCGCCGCCGCTGCCGGCATCGCCCACGCGACCGACTTTGAAGACCCACCCGGCGGCGCCCCACGCGTCGACGAGGGCGTGCTCGAGCTCCTCCCCGGCGTCGATATCCAGACCATCCTCGACCGCTACGGCTTCACCCTGCGCGACTCCATCCCGTCGAGGAATATCCACCTCGTCTCGTTCCAGCCCGCGCTCACGGATGAACAGTTCGAGCAGCTCTTCATCGGCGACCCCGACATCGACCATTCCGAGCTCAACTTCGATGCCGGAGATTCCGGCCCGAGCACCGGATCGCTCTTCTTCGGTGTCGCGCCCGCTGAGTTCGACTCGCAGCCCGTTTGGAACATCTTGGGCGTCGATCCGGCCCACAACGTCGCGACCGGCGCCGGCACGACCATCGCCGTCATCGACACTGGCATCGACACCGCCAACCCGATGTTCCTCGGAAAAATCCACCCCGCAGCCATCAGCTTCATCGGGGCCCCGACCGACATCCAGGACACCGGCAACGGGATCAACGACGACAACGAGGGGCTGGTCGACGAGATGGTCGGCCACGGGACATGGGTTTCGGGCATCGCACTTTCCGTCGCGCCCGACGCCACGCTGATGCCCATCCGCACCCTCGACGACGAGGGGTTCTCCGACGCGTTCACACTCACCAAGGCGATCTATTACGCCGTCGACAACGGCGCCGACGTGATCAACCTCAGCCTCGGGTCCGTCGCCCAGGTCCGCCTCGTCGAACGTGCCGTCGACGACGCGGCGAATCTCGGCGTCATCGTCGTCGCCGCCGCGGGGAACCACGCCCTCCCGGCGCCGGAGTTCCCGGCCGCCAACAACAAGTGCGCCGGCATCGCGGCCGTCCAGCTCGACGGCGTCATCGCCCCGTTCAGCAACTACGACGCCGACGGCGGAGGACGCACCATCACGCTCAGCGCCCCCGGCATGGACATCATCGGCCCGATCCCCGGCGGGTACGGCCGGGCCAGCGGCACGAGCGCCGCCGTGCCCCTCGTCGCCGGCACCGCCGCGCTGCTCATCGAAAAAGGCACCATCCGGCGGTGGAGCGATTTCAAGGAAATGGCCAAGAAAACCGCGATCGATATCCGCGGCCTGAACCCGAACCTGCCCAACGACGCGCTCGGCGATGGCATGCTCGACGTGCTCTCCGCCGTCACCTGGCCCGGCCCCTGCTTCGCCGACCTCACCGGCAACGATCTCGTCGACCTCGGCGACATCCAGGCCTTCATCCCGCTCTTCATCTCGGGCAGCGCAGAGGTTGATTATGTCGACCCGCGCGGCGTCCTGGATCTGGCCGATCTTCAGTTCTTCCTGCAATCGTTCATCAACGGTTGCCCGTGATACCAAGATGAGACAATGACCGGCCGCCTATCGGCTCGCGCGATCAGGGCGATCGGGGAGCACCACGGGATCACCACTGAAAACGTGGAGAGAGCCGCACAGAGAAACCGGACTGGGCCTTGGCGGAAGTGGGAGAACATGAACCGTCGGTGCTGGGTCGAAGAACGGCCAAGCACATTCTTTCGCTGGCTGTTGTGGGGGATCCTCGTGATTGGTACAAGGAGTTGTGAGAAACATCGCACGCTCACCCTTCAACGATTACACTGGCCGCGATGGGGACCGGAAACGATCGACACGATGCGCTCACCCCCGGCCTCTACGACCATCTGCTCACCGCCGCGCTCGAGGACCGGATCCGCCGCTTGAAAGACCCGGAGCGGGCCGTCGTCGCCGAGGTCGATCCCGATGAAGCCCACGCGGCCGTCGCCCAGTATCTGGAGCACCTGCTGTCGGCTTCGCTCTCAAGTGTCCGCGGCCGCGAGCACGCGGAGCGACGCCGCCGCCTCGTCGCCCGTCTCGTTGAGACGCTCGGCGAGGAGCTGGGGCCGGCGTGGTCGGATCGGTTGCGTCTGGTCGACCCGCTCGGGCGTCTGCTCGCGGTGCATGCCGGGGGCGATCATCCCGACCGCCCCGACACGCCGCTGGCCCGCTCGGCGTTGCTGACGGGCACGCGGCTCGACCCCTCGCTCGCGTCGCAGCTGGGCAAGGAGATCGCCGCGGCCGACCGGGTGGACATCCTCTGTTCGTTCATCCGGTGGAGTGGGCTGCGGCTGCTGATGGGCGACCTGGAACAGCTGACGGGCACACCGTGCGGCGACGGGCCCCGGCTGCGCGTCATCACGACCAGCTACATGGGTGCAACCGATCCGCGTGCGATCGAGGCACTGCGGGCGCTGCCCAACACCGCGGTGCGGGTGTCCTACGACACGCAGCGCACCCGCCTGCACGCCAAGGCCTACATCGTCCACCGGGACACGGGCTTCGGCAGCGCCTACATCGGGTCGGCCAACATCTCGCGGGCGGCGCTCTCGGAGGGGCTCGAATGGACGAGCAAGATCAGCCAGTACGAGCTGCCGTACATGTGGCAGAAGATCAACGCGACGTTCGAGACATACTGGAACGATGAAGAATTTGAGCCGTACGAAGAAGCGTCCGTGCCGCGGCTGCGCGAGGCGATCCGGCGCGAGCGTGAGCACACACCAATCGCCGGCGGCGAGCTCCCGTCGTTCGATCTGCGGCCCTACCCGTTCCAGGAGGAGATCCTCGACGCCCTGGCCGCCGAGCGCGAGGTGCAGGGCAAGCACCGGCATCTGGTGGTCGCGGCGACGGGCACGGGCAAGACGATGATCGCCGCGTTCGATTATCGAGCGTGGGCCGACGGGCAGCGCCCGCCGCTGCTCTACATCGCCCACCGCGGGGAGATCCTCGAACAGGCCCTGGGCACGTTCCGCGCGGTGCTCCGTGATCAGAACTTCGGCGATGTGCTCGCCGGCGGCGCCGATCCGCCGCAGCGCGATCACCTGTTCTGCACCATCCAGAGCTACAACAGCCGCGGGCTCTGGCGTCTCGATCCCCGGCGGTACGGCTATGTGGTCGTCGACGAGTTCCACCACGCCGCCGCCCCGAGCTACCGCCGGCTCCTGGATCATGTGCGGCCGGGCGTGCTGCTCGGGCTGACCGCCACCCCCGAGCGTTCCGACGCCATGGATGTCCTCCACTGGTTCGGCGGCGAGCCGAGCGCCGAGATCCGCCTGCCCGACGCGATCAACCGGCGGCTGCTCTGCCCGTTCCAATACTTCGGGATTGCGGATTCGGTCGATCTGACCGGGCTCCGCTGGCAGCGCGGCGGCTACCGCGTCGAGGATCTCGACGCGGTCTACACCGGCAACGATATCCGCGCGGCCCTCGTGCTCGACAAGTTCCGCGAGATCGTCGCCGACCCGCCCGCGGCCCGGTGCCTCGGCTTCTGCGTCAGCGTCGCCCACGCCCGGTTCATGGCCCGGTTCTTCAGCGAGCACGGTGTGCCCGCGCTTGCCCTCTCGGCCCAGAGCCCGGACGATGAACGCCGATCGGCCCGGCGTCGTCTGGCCCGCCGCGAGATCAACGCCGTGTTCACCGTCGATCTCTACAATGAGGGCGTCGACATCCCCGAGGTCGACACGGTGCTCTTCCTGCGGCCGACCGAGAGCCTGACGGTCTATCTGCAACAGCTCGGCCGGGGGCTCCGGCTGCACGAGGACAAAGACTGCCTCACCGTGCTGGATTTCATCGGCGCGCAGCGCCGCGAGTTCCGATTCGCGCCGCGGCTGCGGGCGCTCAGCACAGCGCCGGCGGGCAGGCTCGACCGCGAGATCGAGAACGGCTTCCCGCACCTGCCGGCCGGGTGCTCGGTTCAACTGGAACGGGTCGCCCGGCAGCGCGTGCTCGACAATATCAGACAGGCCACCATGCTCCGCCGGCCGAGGCTGATCGGCGATCTCCGCGAGCTCGCCCGCCACCTCGGGCGGCCGCCAACGATCCGCGAAGCGCTCGAATACCTCGACGCGACGATGGACGACCTGCTCAAGCGCGGGCTGTGGTCGAGGCTGCTCGCCGATTCGGGCCGGAGCATCGCTGTCGACTGCCCCGACGAGACACAACTGGCCAAGGGCATCCGCCGGCTGGCCCACATCGACGACCCGCGTCAGATCGGGTTCCTCCTCGATCACCTCGCCCGCACGAGGCCGACCGATCAACTCGGGCCGATGGAGACCCGCCGGCTCGCGATGCTGCACGCCTCGCTCTGGGGCCCGGCGGGTGCCGCGATGTCGCTCGACGAGGCCGAGTCGCGGTTGCGGGCCAACCCCTCAGCCGTCGACGATCTACGGGCTGTTCTTGAGTATCGCCGAGCGCACACACGAACGCGACCGACCGAGCCGATGCCCGACCTCACCGGGCCGCTGGCGCTGCACGCCGGGTACACCCGCGACGAGATCCTGATCGGCCTGGGGCACTGGCGGATGGACCACCGACCGGACTTCCGCGAGGGCGTCCTGCACCTGCCCGATCGGAAGATCGACGCGTTCTTTATCACGCTGCACAAGACCGAGTCGGCGTACTCCCCGACCACGATGTACGAGGATTACGCGATCAGCGGCCGTCTGTTCCACTGGCAATCGCAGAGCACGACATCCGCCGATTCACCGACCGGCCGGCGGTACATTCACCACCGCGAGATGGGGTACACGCCGATCCTGTTCGTGCGAGAGCACAAGCACACGCCCGGCGGGCTGGCCGCGCCGTACGCTTTGCTCGGCCCGGCGCGGTATGTCTCGCACGAGGGCAGTCGCCCAATGAGCATCGTCTGGCGGCTCGACACCCCCATGCCCGCTCGGCTGCTCACACGGGTCGCCCGCGGCCGATCGGCGTAAACCGACCATGTATGGCATGTGGATTTCCGAAATGTGGGGCAGCTCCACAGCGCTCCCGGCTCTCGGGTGTGTTGTATTCGCCGAGCCAGTAATCGCGGCGGCGTTTGGTAACGCTGTCGGTGAGTGTGACGATGGCCTGGTCATATCCAGACCGCTTCCGATACGAGGGTGTTTTGGGCATTGGACGCCTCCCGAACGCTGGAGCGCGGTGTAGCACCGCGCTGATTGTGGCGTTTCGGGCTGCGCCGTCGGCCGACGGGTTTCCGTAAGTCACGGACTCAGCCAGATTTACGAACAAAGCGGGTGACCGGAGTCGAACCGGCGACATTCAGCTTGGGAAGCTGAACACATGCCGATAATCGGCCCCCATCAGATCCATGCTGATGGGGGCGTTCAATGAGTCCGAGTAGTCCTTGAGCCGCTCTTCTCCGACACGGATGAGGATGGCGAGCGTCATGTAGATAACCACGCCCAGAACGATGGTGTAGAGCCACAGGGCGATGAAGACCGCCAAGACGATGGCGAAGAAGTCCGTGAGCTTGAGGGTTTCGCCGTGGATTTTGACGCGTTGGATGGCTGCCATGGGCGCAGTCTACGCCGTTTGATGCGAGTCCGCGACGCCCTGCCGTTTGGATCGTGTCAGGCGGACCGTGAGCCGTCGCCCGCACGCCTCGGCGAGCCTGGCGCACTGGTCGAGGCTCATCGGGCGGCGGCCCAGCCCCCCTCCGTGGGGGTATGCGGACCGCCAACCCGAGGCGCTCAGCCAAAACGGCTGAGCGCCTCCACCCTCAAGAGGTGGTCAGTCAGGCGGGGTCCGGGCGGGCCTCGGCAGGCCCTCAGAGGCGATCTGGCGACGCAAAGGGCCCGGACGACTCGATGGTCGTCCGGGCCCGCCGTCGGCCCGTGCGATCAGGCCAGGGAGATCAGGTCGAGAGATCAGACGGACGCGCCCGTCGGCCCGCCGATGTTGACGGCGCCGCCGCCGCCGATCCAGGTGATCGTGCCGATCGTGTGACGCGAGTCGTAGATCAGGTTGGTCAGGCTGGCGGGCCCGCGGGTGTAGCTGGTGCCGCCGAGCGTGCCGTCGCGCTTGGAGGGCGTGGTGTCGATGGTGCCGGCGTAGTGCTCCACCGTCGCGGGCAGGTCGCCGACGACCTCGACACGGGCTCTCGTCGAGTGCAGGCGGATCGTCGTGGCGCTGGCGTCGGCGACGTCCAGGACGAGCGTGCCGGCGTGCACGTCGTAGGTGCCGGGCCGCTTGATCTCGTGGCGCCCGCCGTAAATTTTGCCAGTCACCGCGTTGGTCTTGGTGTCGAGCTTGCTCGTGCCGCCGAACGCGGTCAGCGCCGAGACCACGGACGAGGTGTTGGCGAAGAAGTGGCCTCGCTCCATTTCGACGTTGCCGGCCTCGCCGCCGTAGAGCGAGACACCGCCGCCCGTGGCCATGTAGATGTTGTTGATCTTGGCGGACGCGCCGCCGGCGTCGACGTGCGTCGTGCCGCTCTCGGCGAGCGTGCGGAGGTGCGCGGCGCTGCTGGCGTCGATGTCGACGATGAGCGGATCGCTCGGCGTGCCGATATCGCCCGTCCGCCTGGTCCCGATCTCCAGCGACTCGATGCCGATCGTGAGGCCGGACCAGTCGAGGTCGTTGACGACGGGCACGGAGCCGCCCTCGACGACGAGCACGGCGTTGTCGACGAAGCCCGAGCCCGCCCCGCCGGCGGCGGTCTGCCAGTTGGCGGCGGCGAAGCTGTCCGCGTTGGTGATGTGATATTCGGTGGCCATGAATCAGCTCCTGATGGTGAGGGCGCCGGTGATCTGGGCCGTGCGCCCGGTGTCTGTGGTGGTGGGGATGAGGTGGACGGAGTGGATCTCGCGGACGTCGATCGGGTCCGAGATCGATCCGTCGGGTGTGATCGTGACGGGCGGGCTCAGGTCAACGGCGTCGGCGATGCGGCCCGACAGCGAGGCCCGCACCGCGATGACGGCGACGGACGAGGCCGCGTCGATCAGCGTGGCCTGGAGCACGAGCGAGTCGTGGCCGGCGACGTGCAGGGTCTCGCCCTGCTTTGACCCGAGGTCGAGCTCGATCGGATCGATGATCATGGGATCGTCACCTTGGCGCCCGCCAGCGTGGGCGGGTCTGATCTGTTGTGTTTCTCGAGCGCCTCGGCCGCGGCGTCGAGCAGGCGGTTCTCGACGCGGATCGGACCGTCGTCGGGCAGCGTGATCTCGTAGACCGAGACGGGCTTGCCGTCGACAGTCGCCGGGATGGGCGCGCTCCGCCTGTTGCCGTCGGGCCAGATGTAGACGATCTGCATGGTCAGACTCCGATCTTGATGGTGTGGTCTGTCGTGTCGTGCCAGAGCTCGCCGGCGGCGGCGCCGGCCGCGGCCTGCGAGGTTCCGCTCTTGAGCGACGGGGCCTCGATGGGCGAGTCGATGATGACGCTGCCTGAGCCGACCACGTCGCCTTTGATCCGCATGTCCGCGCCGTCGTAGTAGATCGACGCGTCCTTCCCGTTGCCGAAAAACGCCTTGACGTTGTCCTTGTGCTTTGTGCTGGACTCGACGACGACGCCGAAGTCGGTGCCCGTGCTCAGCTCCATGTTGAGCGGGCCGCCCTGCTGCACCAGGGCGAACGTCAGAGACCCGGTCTGGTTGAGCATGAAGAACTCATCGAAGATCACGTCGTTGTTGGCCGGCGTCGACGCGAACGTGAGCGTGACGCGCACGGCGTCGAGCCGGCTGCCGTAGCCGATCGACGTCGCGTAGGACCAGTATCGCCCTGTCGACCCGCCCGAGGCCGTGACGCCCGAGCCGAACGACGGCGACGTGTCGTTGATGATCGTGTACCAGGAAGAGTCCGAGGTCTTCTGACCCTCGATCTTGATCTCGGTGGGGAGCGTCTGCGAGGCCGAGAACGTCAGCATGAACGCCGTGGTGAGGTAGACGTTGGCCGATGAGAATCCGGTCTTGTCGAACGTCACCGTGAACTGCGGCGTGGCCGTCGATCCATCGCTCAGCACGAAGTTGGGCTCTCCCAGGCCGAAGGCCCGGTAGAGGTTCTTGAGACCCGTCGAGCTCGTGGTGTGGCGGGCGTCGGCCTTGTGCACGATGTCCCACGAACCGAGGATCAGGTTGCGGTCGCCGCCGTCGATCGGCGCGTCGAAGAACCCGCCGACGGGCGTCGAGGCGAACGAGGCTCCGCCGTCCGCGACCAGCGGCCCGTTGATCGTCGTCGCCCCGGTCAGCGTCCACGCGCCCGTGATCGTCTCGTTGTCGGCGATCCTGGCGAGCAGTGACCCGTCCGTGATCTGGCTCTCGGCGATCGTCAGCGCCGCCTCGTGGGCCGTGACGTCGTCCTGCTCGACGACGTGGCCCCGCGTCGAGAGGAAGACGTAGACACCCGCCAGGCCCGTGCCCGTCGTCGAGGGCCGCACGTGCAGGGCCCCGGCGCGCCGCACGTCGATCGGGTCGGAGATCGAGCGGTCCGGGTTGATCGCGACCGCCGGCGAGAGCGCGTCGGCCCGCGGCCAGACGCCGGCGATCGACCACTCGACCGCCAGCACCGCGGCGGTGGCGGTGTAGTCGATGGGCACCACCTGGACGCGAGCGAAGCTGTAGCCGGCCACGTCGAACGTCAGCGCCTCGGGCGACGAGAGATCGATCTCCTGCCAAAGCACGGTCCAGCGATGGCTCATCCGCAGCACCCCTCACGCCTGAGTGGATCGCGGGCCATGAACTCAGCGATCTCCGCAGAGTGTGCCGATGCCGCCGATCCGGCTGAGCCCTGCTGTGTATCAGGGTGGCAGCACAGCGACGGCCCTGAATAACCAGCAAGGAAGGTCTCGGCGAATGCGATAGGAGAATAGTTGACTATGTACTCATATGTTAGTCCGCCTGAGTAGACCCCCCTCAGCGTCCCGCCGCCTGGACCCCAATCTACGATTTCGTTTGGATTCGCATGCCCGAAGCCTCTCGACATCGCGCAATACGAACACTCCGGCGACGGTGCAACAGCAGCGGATACTGTGGGCGCGAAATCGAGCAAGTCCGCCTCGGCGGCCCAGTGGCATATGGCAAGCCACAGTCCTTCCACTCCGAATCCGGGTAGCGGGATAACCGTGACCGGATCAAATGGCGCGTCGCTCGCATGCGGGTGTCTGCTCTCGAGATCCTGGATGAGACCCCCATGAGGCGGAGGTCCGACGAGGTAGTACGCGACCACGCCGGAGCCCTGGATTGTGTCGCGAACCGATCCGTCGATGTTGAAGATCGTCAGCGCGACAGAATAGGCGATCTCTTGCCACGGCTTTGGGTCTGGACGCTGCCCGAGCACGCCGACAAGACCGGAGACCTGATCGGTCCTCCACTCTGCATTGAAGGAGCGGCACCGGCGGGTACAGGATCGATGTCGTCGAATCATAACTGACACACGCCTTCGACATTGGCCGTCGAGAAATACCACGCGTCGCCGTGCTTAGACGCCAAGACTCCGACGCCATCCGCGATCGGTGACGCCTCAAAACCGTCGAATCCGACCGCCTCGAATGTGTTGTATGCGGGATCGAGCTCCCCACCGCCTACCCAGTCCCAAGGCTTCACACCCGTCGCCCTGGCGAGTGTATAGGTGTAGCCGATGTCACCCGGCTCCTTCTTCGAACTTACGATCAGCGCCCGGACCAGATCGGTTGGCCCCGACGAGGCACTACCGATCATCGCCAGAGCCCAGACCGTGCCGGTGCCGCCTTGCTTCCAGATCAGGCGAATCGGGCCCGGCTCGGCCGACGACTCGAGCGCCCAGGGCGTTGCAAATCTGGGTCGGGCGTAGCCGTGCTGTTCGTCCGTCACGATGACGCGGGCCTGGACGATCCCAGAGACGTAGACCTGGCCGAGACCGCCCGGATTGATGCGGTTGGCCGCGATCACGAGCACGTCGTCGTCGCTCTCGGCAGGTGCCAGGTCGAGCACGGGCCTCATGATGAACTGACGGAGGCTCTCGCCGGCGTCGACGGCCGAGCCCGCGATCCTGGCGACGCCGAACGCCGGAATGAAACTCTGCGCGGTGTTGCGTCCGAGCAGCGTCACGCCGGGCGGGAGCGGCGTGCCGACCGGCGAGCCGCCGCGGCCGAGGCCGGGCCCGCCGGGCGCCGACGCCAGGTCGATGAGCCTCCCCTGGAGCGACGCGGGTATGCGCAGCGGATCTCCGGGCTGGGGTTTCGGCCAAGTCATGGTTCGATCCCGATGTTCGCGAATGTGGCCCGCTCGTAGATCCGATGCACGTAGTAGAAGTCGGCCTGGGCAACGACGATCTGCTCGACGTCGTCCCAAGACAGCATCGGCACGATCTCCAGATAGTCCCAGCCTTCCAGAGTCGCCAGCATCATCCCGTCGCCGATCTGGATGTTGTGCTCGGTCGGGCGATAGCCGAACTCGACGCGGACGGCGTACTGGTTGGTGCTCTGCTTCTCCGCGCTCAGGCCCTGGAAGAGCAGCGTCCCCGGCGGGAACCCGAGATAGGCGTTGTCGTTGACTTTGCCGAGCAGCGACAGCCACGCCTCAGCGTGTCCGCCGGATGCCTCGACGTCGACGACGGGCAGCGTGTTGGTGAACGTGCGCGTGAAGACGGGACGCAGCACATCGACGCCCTCGGCCTGTCCCTCGCTGTTGACACCGATGAGCCCGTCTCGGTAGGGCGCCGCCGATCCGCCGCTGCCCCCGCTGGCGACGACCTCGAAGCCCTTGGTCATCTTGTCCGTTGTGAGCGAGCCGGTGAATCCGGTCAGGAGTGTCGGCGGCAGGGCGGCGAAGCCCGAGCCAGCGCCGTAGCGCACCTCGGCGAGCCAGGCCGCGGCGTGCGGCATCCTGACGATCTCGGTCAGCTCGGCGCCGAGCGACGCGAAGCCTCCCTGGTCCGCCGGCGCGGTGGCCTCGACAGCGGCCCGGGCGCCGTGGATGTCGTCGTTGTCCGGCTGGTCGGACGTGACGATGTACCAGAGCGAGCCGCCCCTGGGCCCGAACTGGGTCTCGCCGCGCCTGCGCTCTTTGACGGTGTAGCTCATTCGAACACCACTCCCGTCCGCGTGTTCTGCTCGATCCGCTTGGCCGTGTTCTCGATCTTCGTGACCGACTGGACGAGCTTGTCCTGACTGGCCCCGGCGAGACGCTGCAGAGCCGAGAACGCCGAGAGCGACCCGACGGGCGACACGCCCCCGGTCGCGCGGGACGATGTCTGCTTGGCGATCTCATCGACGGCTTTGCGGGCCTCGTCCACGGCGGCCTGTACCGGGTTCGCTCGCTTGATCTGGTCGGCAACCTTGACACCGAGATCGAGCATCTTCTTGTTGATTTCTCGCGTCTCCCGATCGAGGTCGGCGCTGAGGATTGAAAAGATGCCCTCGCCGCCAACAGGAAGAAGCTTGACGAGGCTGAATATAGACCTGAGCGTTTCAACCCACGTCTTCCTCAGTTGAAGCATGGCCTCTTGAAACGGGAGCAAGATGGAGTCGGCAAGCAGTTTGACCGCCGCGCCGATATCTCCGCGCCTGAGATCGGAAGCCATAGCATTGATCACCTCAGACAGGTCGCTCTCCACCGACTTGAAGGAACGACGGATCACGCCGGCCGACCCGGTAGCGGCGCCGGTCAGGACATCAATCCCAACGGCCAAAGCAACAGCCGATGCCGCGGCGACCGCGAACGGAGACGATATCAACGCCGACACAGCTGTGATCGCGACGCCAAATGCGAAGACGGCCGCGCCAGCCACGGCGAATCCAGCACCAACAGCCAGAACGTTCCGCACCAGATCGCCGTTCTTGGCGATGAACGCCGTCACGCCCTTGATTGCCCCGTTAAGCGTGCGGATGAACTTGGTGGCCAGCGGCAGCACGGCCTCGCCGATCGCGACACGCAGCTCGAAGAACTCGTCCCGCAGGCTCCGCATCTGGTTGGCGAATTGTCCGGATGTGCGCGTCGCGTCGCCGATGGCCCCCTGGTCCGTCATCGATCGCGTGATGATCGACACTCGTGCGATCGCTTTTTGCAGCTCGGTCGCCGACTGCACCGAGTCGGCCATGCCCTTGCGCTGCAGCTCCAGGCCGAGCGCGCTCTGCTTGATGTTGATGCCGAAGCGGTCGAGCACCTCGCCAGAGCCCGACAGCGCCGAGATGAACCGCCCCGCCGCTTCCTGATCGCTCAGGTTGTTGAAGCTCGCGAAGTCGAGCGAGAGCTCGGTCATCCGCTGCGAGAGCTCGCGCGCCTGATCGGCGCCGAAGCCGAGTCCGACGAAGAAGCCCTGGAAGTCGGACAGCGTGCCGCGGAGCTTGGTGCCGGACCGACCCACGGCATCACCCAGATCGTCGGCGAACTTGCCCGCGGCGTCCGCCTGATCGCGGAAGACCTGGCGGAATCGGTTGCGGATCTCCTGCGCATCGCTGGCGGCCTTGACCGAGACGGCGGTGATCGGCGCGAGCACGCCCGCGGTCGCCGCGAACATCGAGGCCCCGAGCGCCCGGGCCGAGGCCCCAAAAGCGCGCAGGCGGCGGCGCGCGCGCTTGAGTGTGCGCTGGAGGCGTGAGTCGTCGCCGTACACCTCGACGTAGACACCGCCGGCTCTGACTGCACGCGCTGATGGCATCAGTCACCCACCGCCACTGGATGAGCGGCAGCGCTGGCGACGACGGGCCGCGTGCGCTCGCTCAGACGGCCCCTGACCGCTTTCCGGGCCGCCTGGGCCTCCTCGGCGTCGCCCTTGGCCACGGAGGCCTCGTACCAGGCGTCGAGGCCGGAGACGACGTCGCGGACGGCCTCGCTGGCGAGTTTGGCCTGGCGTGATCTCGACCTCGCGACGGCCGACGCCCCGGCCCCGAGCAGGATGCCGACGATCCCGACGATCTCGCTCAGCGGCGGGGGCAGCAGGGGCGCGACGCCCCTGGCCGCCGCCGCGGCCTCGGCGACAGACCGGGCGGGCCCCTCGGTCGTGCCGTCGATCCTGGCCATCTCGCTCTCGATCGAGGCGATGCCCGCGTCGAGCCTGTCCAGGACAGCACGCCCCTCGTCGAGCCTGGACCGCAGGGCGGCGGCGATCGTCGCCGACTCGCCGGACGCGGCCGCCTCGTCCTCGAGCGCGGCGAGCTTTGCGTCGACCTCGTCGACGACGCCGGCGATGGTCTCTCGCTGGGCCTTGAGCTCGTCGAGCAGGGCGTCCTGGTCTGGCGTCTGTCCTGGCGGTGCGCACGCGGGGGTGGCCGCAACGATCGCGGCGATGACGATGATCAGTCTGCATCTCATGGGTGGACTCCTGGTGGTGGGCCGAGCTCTTCGATGCTCGGGAGTTCATCGAATCGCATGGGGTGGATCTCGGCTGGGTGGATCTCGCTGCCGAGAGCCGTGAGCACGTCGGCGATGAGCGTGCTCATCAGATCCCAGTCGTGGCGACGGCGTCCGTCGACCATCACGCTGAGTTCCCCGGCGGTGAGGGGGTCGGGGTTGACGCCGACGATGCCGGCTGCTTCATAAATCCAACGCCAGAGCTCAGCCTCGTCAGGACCGAGTCGATCGCCGTCTCGATCTCTTCGTCGGTCGGTGCCGTCATCCTGGCGGCCGCGATCTGCTCGGCCCGACGCAGCGTCTGGATCGTCGTCGCCACGACCCGCGTCGACGCCCCGCTCGTCAGGCCGTCGAAAAAATCCGCGAGGGCAAAGATCAGCGCCTCGGCCGCCTCCGGCAGCTTGTGCCCGACGGCCCGGGCAAACGACTCGCTGTCCATGTCCGGCTCGGCCACGAGCTCCAGCAGGTCGACCAGGAGCACCGGGTCCCGGGCGAGGCGGATCGCCAGGTCGCCCGAGTAGATCTCGGTGATGTCGATCTGCAACTGATCGCGTGCGCGACGCGCGGTCGCCACGTCGACGCGGAGCGTCCACTCGCGGCCATTCTCGTCGACGAAGCTCCTCGGGTCCGCCATCAGGACGCATCCTGCCACGCGGGCGCCGTCGAGCTCGGCGTCGGCTTGATGGTGATGGATGTCGTCTGTTCATCCTTGCGGTTCTTCGTCTCGTTCCATTGCAAGATCACACCGTCGAAGACCCACCCCGCGCCTGTCGACGCTTTCGACAGCGCGCGGAACCCCATCGATGTCCCGGCCTCGTACGCGGACTGCAACGCCTTGTAGTGCGTGTCGTCGACGTCCGTGACCAGCTCGGCCTCGACGCTCAGCGACATCGAGGCCGGAAGCACGACGTCGACAAGCTCCTTTGCGGATGCATCCGCTTCCGCCCACTCGCTCGTGACCGTGATGTCACGCGCCGTGTTGACCGTGTTCCAACCCGCGACGCCGCCGACGCCGTCCGTTTGGTAATCGAGCACCGCTGCCCGTCCGACTGATCGTCCCATGATGCACCCCTATCTGATCTGGTCTTTCCAGTGCCCCGGAAGCTCATTCCGGGTGATGCGCAGCGCCGGGCGCATGTACGGCCTGGCTCTGACTGTGATCTGCGATGAGGTCCCCTTCCAGTAGTACGGCTTGCGGGTCCGACCGCCAAACTCCAGCACGGCCGGCGCTTCGCTTCGCTTGTTGATCGCGACCGGCCCGACGACAACAGAGTTTGTCGACGAGTCATAGCTGAAAAACAGCAGGTCGCGCAGCAGGCCGACGTGCGCGTGCGGCGGCTGGCCCGGGCGCGAACGTCCCCGCTTCCGCCGCATGGACCGCCTGGCGGTGGTGCGGATGTAACTGCCCGACTTGGCGAGCGAGCGGCGCCGGCCCCGGTCCACGGCCCGCATGACTTTCGCGCGGTCGAGGAAGCCCGCCTTGGCAGCTTTGACGCTCATGCCGATCATCTGATGGGTCCGCTCCCTCTGAATGTGTCGCCCACGAACTCGAAGCCCTGGTTGGCGACGTCCGCCGTGACCTCGATCTTGTTCAGGTCGACGTTGACAAGCGGCCACGCCGATCCGGCCTCCAGCACGTGCGCGTTGGCCGGATCGTCGGTGTGTCGCACCGTGACGCTGCCGGAGTTGGCGCTCTTGATCCTGAGCGTTCCCGAGCAGATCACGGATGTCGACGACACCTTGTCCCAGGTGCCGCCGATCGAGATGTTTGCCGAGCCCCTGATGACCGCGGGGTTGTCCATGTCAAGCTCCCATCGTCCTGTAGCGGATCGTCACGATCGACTCGGCGACGCCGTGGTCCGAGAGGGCCTCGTCGTCGATGACCGGGTCGTGATCCATCGCGATCGGCGACGTCTGGTCGAGCGCCGCCGGCGTGTCGAGCAGCAGCAGACCGATCTGCTCGGCGAGCTGCACCACCGAGTCGATCTCGCTGTCGTCGCCGGGATCGTCCAGACGCTTGCGCACGACGCACGAGATGAGCCGGTCCACCGTCGACGAGTCGCCGGTCTCCAGTTCCACCTCGCTGCGCGTGTGTGCGACGTCGACAACCGTCGACGAGAGATCGTTGATCGACCGCGCGCCACGCCACGTCGGCGAGGCCGTCACGCCGAGTCCCGCGGCGTTGATCTGGGCCACGACGGCGGACCGGAGTTGCGAGATCGTGACCGTCATCCGCCGTGCCCCCCGCTGATGTACATGCGCCTCAGATCGGTGATGTCGTCGCGCTGCCTGTCGACTTGCCTGGAGAGCGCGTCGAGTGTCGCCGTCACCGCCGAGAGCGTCTCGACCGTTTTGAGGTTGACCTCGCTGATCTTGATGTCCGTCTCGCGCAGGTCACGGATCGCCTCGGCGTGCGCCGTCAGCTCCGTGCGCATCACCGCGAACGCGGCGATGATGATGCCGACCTGCCCGATGAGCGTGACGGCGTTGCGAGACAGCCAATCAGTGATCGATCTCTGCATTGATCAACCTCACGCGGTCGAGACGTGCTCGACGTGAATCCTCATCAGCTCCCGCAGCGGGTCGCAGTATCGGAACACCGCCTCGCCGTCGCCCCGGGCCACGGCGAATGTCCGCGTCTCCGTGCCGACGACGACGTCGATCTCGTCGCCCAGGGCTGGCGTCGTCTTGGCGCCGCCGATCACTAGGTCCGCGGACTTGATGATGATGTCCAGGCCCGTGAGATCGAGGCCTGCAACGGCCCCGAGGGCCGCGGCCTCGCTCGCGCTCGTCGGATCGGAGATCGTGACCGTCAGGGAGACCGCCGCCGCGCCCGGTCGGCGGTAGGTCGCGGTTGCACCCGCGTGGCTCGCCAGCGTGGCGGCGAGCGTGGACATGGCGGCCTCCCTGAGATCCGTCATCACGCACTCGCCTGGTCGGGCGGCGACATCCAGACACGCACGGTGTCGTCGGTCGTCGTCGTGTCCTGCGTGACGACACCGACGATCTTGTTCGCGCCGGTGCCGCTGGAGTTGGTGATCACGGCGTTGACCGCGTCCCAGTAGACGATCGTGCCGACGGAGTAGTCCGTTCCGGCGCCCGTGCCTTTGGGGAACTCGACCTCGCCCATGATGACCAGGGCGCCCTTCTCGTTGGCGGCCAGGTCCGACGGCAGCACGCCGACGAGCTGCCCCTGGACGACGACGCCGCCCGCGGACGCGGCCGACGACGGCGTGTAGTCGATCGTCGCCACCGGCGTGAGGATCTGTGTGGTGAATGCCATTGCGTTGCTCCGTTTCGTGTTCGCTCAAAGCCCCCCCTCCGTTGATGGAGGAGGGGCCCGTGGGAAGAGAGAAAACAGACTGATCAGGACCCGGCCGACTTGACCGCGCCCTTGGGGTCGACGAACGAGACGCCGACGTCGAGATAGCCGCGGTAGTAGAGGCCGAGCACGTCTGCCGGCGGCGTGACGCGCTCGATCGTCGGCGTGCGCTTGCCGTTGACGAACGCGATCTCGAGCGCCGGGACGACCGCGGGATCTGCGAAGAGATACCACGAGTTTGCGGAGTTGCCCGTGTACGCCGCGTCGCTCAGATGCGGCGCCACCGCGAGGCGGTACTTGTTCCGCCAGGGATTCTGGCTCGGCTTCTCGTTGTCACTGGACCCGGCGAGGTTGAGGCTCGTCGAGTTGAGGATCGCTTCGGCGTCCGTCTCCAGCTCGGGCGGCACCAGGAGCACCTTCGGCTGCACGTTGATCGGCCGCTTGTCCTTGTCCTTGGCGCCCGGTCCAGCCTTGAACTTGCGGAAGATCTGGCGCGCCGTGCTCAGGCCGGTCAGCCCGAACGCGGAGTTGGCCCCGCTGGAGAGGTTGCTGTTGCTCGAACTGAAGAAGCTGCCCGTGTTGGCGAGCAGCAGCGTGAAGAGCAGGTCGTCGATCAGGGCGGCGCCGCTCTGGCCCATCAGGCGCCCGATGTCGCGCAGGATGCCGAGGTCGTCGTTGATGATGTCCTTGCGGTCGATCCCGATGATCTGCCCGTAGGTGTCGGCCTGGTTGGTGTAGCCGGTGTCCTCCAAAAGCCCGTGCTTGAGCTTGGAGTCCTTGCCCACCTGCTCCCACTTTCCGGTCCCGTCGAGCCTGTAGCTCGACACCTGCTTGAAGTCCGGCACGGTGCGCTCGCGTGCGATCTGGAACGCGACGATGGGGTGCGCCTCGTAGATCTTCATCGCGATCTTGCTCACGACGTTGCTCACGATGCTGGAGAGCGACCGTGTCGACGTCGCGGCGCGGATGACCTCGGTCCCGTTGCCGAAGACCGTCGGCACGTCCTGACGCTCCATGCGGGCGCACGCCAGGCAGAGGTCCTTGAGGCCGATGCCGCGGATGCGTTCCGCCTGGTCGACGACCTTGTCGTCGTAGCCGGCGAGCATCTCCTTGTCGTCGTAGCCGAGAGTGATCAGCGTGGCTGCCTCAAGCACGTTGGTGTTGACCGGCTCGCCTGCCGAGCCGCGCCGGACCGCGATGCCGACCGTGGACCGGCCGCTCTTGAGGATCTCCAGCTCGGTCTTCTGCGCGCTCCAGCCCTGCTCGACGGCCTTGGCGCAGATGTCCGGGTGCTCGTCGCCGCACAGCTCGCGGATCTTGGCGATCCGCTTGTGCTCTTCTGCGATCTGCGCCCGGATGTCGGTGATCACGTCGTCCGCGTCCTTGGCGGTGATGTCCGGCGCACTGCCGGACCCGCTCGTGTCATCACCTTGTGCGCCGTTGCTCGCGGTGGTGCCGGCCTTGCCCGTCTTGATCTTCCACGCCGCCTCCAGGTCGGCCCGTTGCTCGTCGTTGATCGCGCTGGCCTTGATGCCGAGGCTTTCGAGGTACTCCTCAAAGGTCATGGTGTGCCCCTTATCTGTGATCGCCGCGGCGATCCGTGTCTTTGTGTTCTGATCCGCGCCGAGGGCGAGGATCGAGATCTCGCGGATCTCGACCTGCCTGGCGACGATGACCGGGCCGTCGAAGGACCGCCCGTTGACGGTAACGCGCTGCCCGCGCCGGTAGCGCTCGGCGCGCAGGACGCGTGCGCCGATCGATGCCTGCCAGGGGAATCCGGCCTTGGCGGCGTTGACGACCTCCTCGCGATCGGACGACGGCACGGAGAGCTCGCCGGTGGCGATGATCTTGCCGTCGCGAACCTCGATCGAGCCGTGGCCGATCGGTCTGTCCGGTCGGTGGTCGCGGAGGATCGCGACGTCGCCGGACGCGGCCCGCACGCCGGAGAGGTCGACGACGACGGGGTCGTTGAAACCGGCCAGACGCATGGCGCCGCCCGTGTAAGCGACCATGCTGAACGTCGGAACGCGGCCCGCTGCCTCGATGTCGAGACGCTTGCCGGCGTCGATCGAGAAGGACGACTCCGCGTAGGCGGCCTCGATGAGATCGGTGGTGATCATGCCGTCGCTCCCTCCGTCTCTGTCTGCTGATCCGTGTTGTCCTGCTGATCCTGGGTGACGCTCAGAGACGGCCTTTTGTCTTCCAGGCCGAGCTCCCGCATGAGCTCGGCCTCGGCCGCCATCTGCTCGGCCTCACGCTCCCAGTCGGCGCCGTGGCGCGTGGTGTGGTAGCGGTCGAGGCTCAGCAGCCCGGCGTCACGCAGCATGACGGCCGCCTTGGCGTCTTTTTCGGGATCGCCGCTCGGGAACGCGGGCCAACGCCAGTCATGCGCGATCTCGCGCATGCTGCGGATCTCGCCCTCGATCAGTCCCGGCACGAGCATCGCCTCGGACAGCCATGCGCGGAAGATCCTGTGCAGGATCACGCGCTCGATCAGTGCGCGCTCGATCTCGATGGAGTGGTAGTAGACGCCGTGGTCGAGACGTCCGCTGGAGTAGTTGTACCCCTCGCTGCTCGCCAGCGCGATGTTGAGCGGCATGTTCAGGCACCGGGCGATCTCGTTGATGATCTCGCGCCTGAACTCCTTGAACCCTGTTGCCGGTTGCTCGCCGCGGAAGCCCTTGGCCTTCCACCCCTGCGGCATGGTCAAAAACGTGTTGGGTTCCAGCTCGACCGCGTCCAGCGGCTCCAGCTCGTCGGGGTCGCCCTCGGTGACGTCGCTCTCCAGCGTGCCCGCGATGTTGGCCGCCGTCTCGGCGTTGGTCACGGCCGCGAGCGTGTAGCGGCGCAGGATCGCAAACAGCGACAACGCGGGCGTGATCTCGGGCACACCGCGGACCTCGCCAGGTCTCGCGGCGTGGCTGTAGTGGATGACGAGAGAGGCCGGCACGCGGTCATACTCGACTGGATCGCCGAGACCCCGGTCGTCGCCCGGGTGGTGCTTGAGGACGTGGTACTCGACCGGGTTGCCGGCCTCGTCGAACCTGATTCCGTCGATCGCGAGCGGATCGCCAACCGGCAGGTCGGGCGTGGAGACCTGGTCGCCCTCGATGAGACGGATGTCGAGCGTCACGTCGTCGAGCAACGGGTTGGTGAAGAGCAGGCCGTAGACCTCCCCGTCCACGGCCTTGGATCGACGCATCCGGCGGAGTTTGTCAGCCAGTCCGACGTCGTTCGCCCAGTCCCGCCAGGCCCGCTCGATCGAGCGGTCCGTCTTGCGCGAGCCGCTGTTGACGCGGAGCATCGGGCCCGTGCCGATCGTGTCGTTTGCCAGCGTGTCGACGATCCCGGAGCAGATCGTGTTGTTGCCCGCCTCGTAGCGGGCCCGCTCTCGGAGCCTCTGCCGCACATCGGGCGAGTTGGCGCTCTGGGCGGAGAGCCCGTCCGCGTTGGTCCAGTGCGTCTGGTTGACGCCGTCGCTCTTGGCGGCGTCGTAGCCGGCCAGGAGGGACCACACCCTCTCGTTCGCGAACGACAACCGGGTGCGGGTGCGCTCGGCGCGTGTCGGCCTGGAGGACCTCGCGAGACCCGCGGCTCGGAGCATCCAGCCGATCATCGCGCCGCGCTCCCCGGCTTGAACCGACCCACTCGGATCGGCAGTTTGCTCTTGTTGCGGTTGTTGACCTTGGCGTCGTATCGGTCCGCCTCGATCTGTTCGCGGATGCTGTGCTGCACCACCTTGAGGCCGTCCGTCTCGATGGACTTGGGGCCCTGGGCGTTGGTGTCGATCGCGGTGCGGACGCCGGTGCTCATGCCTGAGCCTGCCGCGCGCGGCCGAAAGAGACAAGGCCCCGGCGGGCCCCGGGCTCAAAAAAGCGCAGATCTGCGCTTTTTTGCACCTACGGCAGTTTTTTCGAGTCGGAACCGCGTGCCGGCGACTCAAGCGTCGTCACGATCCTGCCGCAGTGGCGGCACCGGCGGCGCCGCTTGATCTTCCCGAAAACGCGCACCGTGCGCACGACTTCGAGGTGCCTGCACCCGCATCGGTCGCACGCCAGTCCGCGGTCTTTCATGCCACGCCCCGCTTCCTCGCCTGGATCTCACGGAGTGACGCCTTGGGCTTTCTCCGCCGAGTCCCGCCCTCGCGCCGCTCGCCTTCGAGCAGCTCCGCGCCCTCGATCGAGGCCGCGACCATGCAGCCCACCGTGCAGTCGAGCAGGTGGTTGTCGCGTCCCTTGATGATGCTCCACTCGTCGACGACGCGTCCGCTCGACGCGGTGACACGCACGCGCCGCTCGGCGGTGAGGTGCTCGGCGTACATGCGGTGCACCTTGGCTTCGCTCGTCGCGCCGAAGAGATCGAGAGACCCGGCGTCTCCCCTGGGCGTCGAAAGCCGGGCGTGCATGGCGGTCTTCCAGAAGTTGACGTCGAAAACGACCTCGCGGATCGCCCGTTTCCCTCCCGGCGCCGCGATGTACCAGCCGGGACCGATCCGGTCGCCGCGCTTGCGCTTGCGGTCGTGAATCGGCTTGCTGCTCGCCCCGTAGTAGCGTCCCCGGGACGGCATGACGCGGCCGGCGTGCGGACTGGAGCGGGCCCAGGCAAAGATGGTCTCCGTCTCCCAGTTCGCGTCGACCATCATCCGGTCGATCTGCACCACGCCGCCTGCTTGGCGTCGCCACTCGCGGCCGAGCAGACGATCCGACAGACGGTCCAGGCCCGCGACGATCGCGCCCTCCTGGCCCGCGCCCGGCTTGGCCCGTTTGAGCGTGCGCTTGATGTCGCGGAGTGTGAAGTAGGCCCGCTTCTGATCCGGCTCGGTGCCGTAGTCGACGACCCACCCCGAGAATCGCTTGGTCCAGGCACAGACGACCCAGAAGAGGGCCCGGCCCTGGACGTCAACGAACGCCGTGAGCAGCTCGGCCTCGTCCGGCACCACGCCCCGCGGCACGCCCGAGACCTTCGCGGCGATCTCGTCCGCGGACATGATGGCGGTCTCCTCGTCGACGCCGTCGGAGATCGGCTCGTTCTGGTATTCGGCGAAGAACATCGCCGTCTTCGTCAGATAGAGCCTCATGCAGTGCTCAAGCCCGTCGAGCTCGTCCGGCTTGTGCCGCTCGGGCCACGCGACCTTGGCACCCTCGCTCATCTCGGCGCGGCGCTCTCTGTAAAACCTGGCCGCCTCGGAGACGTCGCCGCTCGGCAGGCCGGCGATGTAGAGCTCGCCGTACTGCTCCCAGAGGTCCATCCGCTTGGGGAACTCGTAGAGAGCCTTGCACCGTTCAGCCCGCCATTCGGGGTGGGTCTTGACGTCGAGCAGGCGGTCCGCCAGGTCGTCGGTCTCGATGACCGTGATCGCCGCCAGGCCCGAGATCGCCTGGCCGGGCCCCGCCAGGCCGAGGATGGCGTTGTCGACGACCGCCTCGCGGGCCTGCACCTGGCTCGGCGATCTCGCGCTCTCCTCGGTCTGCGGGTCGTCGATCAGCACCAGGTCCGGCCGGATCGACGAGCCGTCCGCGAGTGTGTGCTTGAGGCCTCGGATGCGACCTGTGATCCCCGTGGCCTCGATGATCGATCCAGATGACGGCGAGCCGTCGATCGTCGGCAGGATGATCTTCTTGTCCGTGATCTTGATCCGCGTCGGCAACCCCTCGCTCAGCTGCCCGATCGCCCGCTGGCGGATGCCCTCCAAGCGTCGGATCGGGTAGCAGACTTCGGGGAAGTCCGCGCCGAGAATGTCGTTGGTCTCGAGCGCGATGATGATCGCGCTGGCAATCTGCTGGGCGTGTGTCGCCTCGGGCCCGATCACCACCGTGTAGCGGCGGTGGCCGTATAGCACGGCCCAGATCGGCGCGGCCTCCGCGATGAGCGACGTCTTGCCCGAGCCGCGAGGCATCGCCACGGCCGCGAGGTGACCGCGGAGCACGGCGTCCTGGACGAGCGCATGCACGCGCAGGTGATCCGCGGACCATTTGAGACGGAACACGTCTGAGAAGTAGGTCTCGCAGAAGAGGCGGAGGTCGAGCCGGCACCGCTCGCGTCGCTCGGGATCGACGGGCGCGGGGATCGGGCCGATGTCGCGGTTGCTCCGGCTCGCCTCGCTCGACCGAGCCGCGGCACGCTCCCTGTGCCTCTCGTATCCCGTCTCGACTTGGCCAAAGAGACCCTTATCCATCCGTCTCCGATCATCGCCTCGATTGCTGCGATCGCATCGACATCGGCCGCTGGTGCTCGACGCGGCGGATCGTGATCGGGCTGGCGACGAGCGTCGGCAACGTGTCGCCGTTGGCGTCGATAAAGACGCCGCCGGCGTTGTCCAGGTCGACCGTCCAGGTCTCGCCCAGTTGAGCGGTGCCGTCGGTGACGATCTTCATGCGCTTCGTGCCCGAACCCGAGACGCCGCCGACGACGAGCGTCGGATTGCCGGCCTCGGTGACGTCGATGAGCCCGGACAGGACCGGGTCCCCGGTCCAGGAGATCGTGCCGACGGAGATCTCGACGTACACGTCTCCGCTGCCCTCGTGCATCCAGGCCGTGAGGCCGTATTGAGTTTGTGCCATTCTAACTACTTTCTAATGTATCCCCTAAACCGGGGAAAGAAAGAGAGTCCCCATTTGTGGCTCTTCCCGCAGGGGTGTGCTGTTTTCAACCTCCAGGAAGGACCCGCCGCACCCCGCGGTCGGCCTCCTGTTCCTGGTGGTGGGGCCGCTTGGTATCGCTAGCGGCGACGAGAGACCTTACAGAGATCTCGGTGCCCCCGCCCTCGGTCCGCCTGGTCGTCAGCCCGTAACCCCATACCTCCAGCATCGCCCTTGGCACCGTCAGGTAGCCGCCGAGACGCTCCGGGCGGACGCCATCGACCACAAAACGCCCCCCGCCGGTCTCGACGAGGGACGCGATCCTGGTGCCGATCATCCGTGTCGGCGTCTTGCTCATGCCTGCTCCTGTGGGGCGGGGCTTTCCTGCGGGCCCTCCTGGCTTTCCTCGGAGCCATGTTGGCTTTCCTCGGGGCCGCCTTGAGCCCCTGGGCTTTCCTGGGGGGCCGAAATACTTTCCTGCACGCCCTCCTGGCTTTCCTCGCGGCCTTCATCCACGACTTCCTGCTCGCCGTCGTAGATCTCGATCGCGTGGCCCTGAAACATCGTCCGCCCGCCCCTCTCGATCACCCCGTCGACGATCTCGTGCGCCCTCGTCTCCGGTACGCCGCTGGCCATATACGCCTTGACGGCCTGCTCCTTCGTGATCATCCTGGTGCTCTGCTCATCGCTCATCGCTCGCCCTTTCCGGCCATCTCGGCCTGCTGATTGATCGACAGGGCCAACCTCGCCGCGCGAAGTCTCCCTGCCGCCCACATCCCGAGCCCGATCGCATCAGCGACATCGAGGCCCGGGTCATCATCTGGTTTATATCTCGGGTACGCCGACCGCACGCTGAGCGCTCGCAGCTGCTTGCTCGTATGTTTCGTCCAATCTCGTTCGTCGACGAGCAGCACATGCCGATCGTCGAACGCCCAAAACTCTGCGATCGCCTCGATGCGCCCGACCGCGCGAGCGTATGTCGTGAGCCCATAACCATGCGTACCGGGCCTCGTCTTACGAGACCCCGATGGCGTCGGCACCTCGATGACGACAGCCGTTTCCGGGTTGAGCACGCGGCGCCCGGGCCCCGCCTCGCGGCTGGCGTACATGGCCATCAACGCATCGAGCTCATCGCTGATGTTCCGCATCCGCCTGGTCGGATCAGCGGACTTTGACGTGATGCGGCCCGCGTCGATGACGCGAACCTCGCCGATCACATCCATGACGGCGTACCCAGTCACACGCGAGCCGGGGTCAATCGAGATCAGCCGGCCGACGATCGGCGCGAGGTCCTCGATCTGCTCCGCGAGTGACCGCCTGGCGATGTGACCGCCTCTCATGTGCAGACCTCCTCCACCAACTCCACCTGCTCAAAGCGCCGCAGTTCGGGCGGCCACTCGCTTGGGTCGCCGCCCTTGCCGTCGGAAGGCTTGTACCACCGCTCGTACACCCCGTTGTTTTTCACTACGGCCATCCGCGTCGACGGCCGCTCGGGCCCGGCCGCGCGCGGCTTCGACCCGAGTTGCTTGACAAACACCCGCACGCCCGCGGCGTCGGCGTGGCCGATCACGTCGCGGATGTTTTCGAGATAGCACGGTCGCGCGCCCGGACCGGACTCTCCGCCGATGATGACCTGCACGCGGTCGGGCGTTCCGGCGGCCTTGGCGAGCCTTCCGAGCCGATTGTGCAGATCGGCCTCGGGCGGCCACAGCAGCGGTTCGTAGCTGACGAAGTAACCGGCGGCGGGGCACCGCGCGAGCGCGTCGATGCGGTGCTCGAAGTTGCCAGATTCCACACTCACGCCGAGCATGACATTCTGGGGCGGTTCGGGAGTCGGCCTCGTGGCCCGGATCGAGTTCATGTTGTAATCTCGCAACCGCCTCGGCCGCTTCGTCAGCACCATGAACGTGTGCCGCGGGCAATCCCGCATCGTCTCGAAGACACGATCAACAAAGTCAAACGGCACGGGCTCGAACGGGATACCCGCCTTCTTGGCCGCGGCTTTGTCGTCCTCGTCGCCGTAGAACAGATCGCCCATTGAACACAGGAACACCCGCCTCGGCTTGCGCCAGTGCCGCGGCTTGTCGAGTTCGGATTCGAGGCAACGCACCGAGCCGGTGAACCGCGCCGGGCCGCCGGGCTTCAACTCCGCGATCCGCACGCCGTCGAGCGACTCGTAGCCCCGCGTGCCCATCCCTTCGAGACGCAGCGCCATCCGCGCCGCGTAGCAGTTCACGCAGCCCGGCGACACCGGGCGACAGCCGACGACGGGGTTCCAGACCTCGTCGCACCACTGGATTTTCGTGCTCATCTGATCGCCCTCCCGAGTACGGCGTAATCATGCTCCGTCATGCGACGGTTCATCTCGACGACTGATGCAATCTCGTCAGGTCTTCTCGACTCAAGATCTGCCCTGGCGAGCTCGATCGCCCGCTCGCGGTCCGGGTCGAAAAACTCGGTGCCATCGTTCCAACTCGCCGCCCAGCCGCCGAAGGCCCGCCGCACGGAGATCATGACGGCGGTCATGCCCCGCCCTCCTCGTCTTGGCTCTCTTCGATGTCCACGCACGCACAGAACCGCGCGAGCAGCTCGCACGCGGGCGTGATCAGATCTCGCACCATCATCCGTTTGAGATCGCCGTCGGGCAGCGACTTCAACACCTTCTCCATCAGCTCCAGCCGATCGACGACGTCGGCGGCGTAGCCGTCGAAGTCCGGCCCGTCGGGGTTGTACCGGCCGAGCACGTGCCTGTGATGCTTATCTTCGATCTCTTCGAGCTGCCGCACCGCCGCCTCGTAGAGCGCGTCGGCCAGGCGGCGTGCCACGCCGCACCGCTCGATGTCCGTGCCGTAGCTCACCGCGCCCAGGTATCCGGAGGTCGTCGTAAAGACCACCACCGCGCGGTCCACCTCCGTGCCCAGCTCGTCGCCAAGCGTCTTCGCCGCGTCGCGGACCGCCGCGACTTCGGGCCTCGGGTTGTACACCATCAGATCGCCTCCCATGTCTGCGAGGGCCGCCCGCCGATGCGGCACTCCCTCTTGCCCGCCTTGCGGACGTACCCGTGCTTTTCGAGGTCCGCCAGTCGCCGCGCGATCATGTAGCGGTCCGTGTCGTCCTGGGCCGCTAGCTCCAGCGACGTGCGCCCCGGCCAGCGCCGCACCAGGTCGAGCACGTAGAGCAGCTGCTTGCCGATCTTGCGGTCGGCGAGCTCGGCCGCCTTCGTCGCCGAATCCGGCGCATCACGCCGCGCCCGGGCGCGCACCTGGTCGAGCTTCGCGCGGCCGTCGAAAAGCGTCATGCCCGCCCCTCCTGCCTCGCCCGCATGCGCACCGCCTCGGACCGGAGCTTGAGCAGCGTCAGCGTCGGCTCCATGATCTCGTGATCGGCGACAGGCTCGCCGATGTAGTCGGCGCTGACCCAGGAGGGCACGTCGTTGATCTCGACAAGCCAGGCCCCACCCGGGAAGTCGTCGTCCACACGCGGGCCGTCCGCGATCACGCCCGGGGCCCACTCATCGCCGTCGTCGCGTTGACCCGCCGGAGGCCTGATCCATCGCAGATCGCCGATGCGAATCCGCGTCGCTGCCCGCGTCGTCTGCTTCGCTGCCGTCACGCCGTCACCTCCTGGCTCCGGAGCGCGAGACCCAATCGGCCACGCCTGGCGAGGTATCTCACGCGCTCGTCCGTCGTCCGGTTTTCGAGCAGGTCGCGCTCGAGCCCGCTCGTCGATTTGGTGTACGCCTCGAGCGCCGCGGCGAGGTCCGCCTGGCTCATCGAGGCCGCGAACGCCTCGGCCCGCTTGATGTCTTCCTCGGCCGCCGCGGTCGCCGCGGCCTCGGCCCGCTTGGCCGACTCAGCCCGGGCCCTGGCGATCCGCTCGCGCTCGTCACGCTCGGCCTCGGCGGCCTGCCGCCTCCGCTCATGCTCGATCTCGTCGGGGTCCGGCTCGACGATCCGCGAGATCACGTAGCCGGGCACGTTGCGGAGCGCCTGCCGCTTGCCGCGGGCGCTGCGCAACGCCGCCCGCACGACCGTCGGCGTCGTCGAGTCCCGCTCTGCGAGCTCCCGGGCCTTGCCCGCCGAGATCCAGGCCCCGCCGTACCATTCGGGCCGGCGGGCGATCATCGGGAAGACCACCGCCGCGCGGCCCTCAAGACCCTTGGCCGGGTCAACCCAGCCACCACCACCAGCGCCTGATGGTGGTGGTGTATTGTTTTCTGATTCATCAGAAGAAGAGAGAGGACATGGGTGTCCGCTCTGAGAGGACATGGGTGTCCGCTCTGAGAGGACATGGGTGTCCGCTCTGAGAGGACATGGGTGTCCGCTCTGAGAGGACATGGGTGTCCGCTCCGAGACCGTCAGCAGGTACACCGTCGCGCTCTGCCCGCGGCCCGGGTCGAGGCGGATCAGCCCGGCCGACACGAGCTCATCGGTGAGACGACGCAGGTGCCGCATGGAGCACCCGACCAGGTCGCCGAGCTGCCGCTGAGACGCCGCGCTCCGCTCGTCCTCGCCGACGGCCCAGCCGTCGCCGGGCGAGTCGCTCGGCCAGCTCAGGGCCACGAGCGTGCACAGCAGGAGCCTGGCGGAGCAGGAGACGCCCGCCTCGGCCGCGGCCTCGAGCGCCATCCGCTGGAGCTTCGGTTTCGGAACTGCTTCGGACATCATCGCCTTTCGTGGCGCCCCGGATCGCCGTCCGTGGCGGGCCGGGGCCAGAGGAGAGAGAGACAAAACCCCGGCACCGTGTCACCGGCGCCGGGGCGAAGAGAAGAGATCAACCCCCCGACCGTCGGAGGGCTCGCATGGCGTCAATTGCCTTGGTCTCGTCGGCTCGCGCGTACAGCTCCGACGTGCTGATGTGCGCGTGCCCGGCGAGCGCACGGATCTCGTCCAGGCCGACGCCCGCCGCCCGGGCCTCGGTCAGCACGCGGTGCCTGATCTGGTGCGGGTGCCAGTGGGGCAGGCCCGCACGCTTGCACGCCTTGGCTACCGCGTTGCGGATGCTGCTCTCGGCGTAGGGCCGCCCGTCGCGGCTCTCGAAGACGTAACGTTCGGGCACGAACGGCGTCAGCCGAGGCAGCAGGATCTCCTGGCATTGCTCGTCCAGCGGGATCGCCCTGGGCCGGCCGTGGTGCGCCGTTTTGTGCTTTGACGGCCGGTAAATCCAAACCACGCCGTCGGTTTGGATATCCGCGGTTCGCATCAGCCGGATCTCGCCCGTCCGCGCGCCCGTCAGCCGCAGGACCTCGACGATGTCGCGGACCGTCGGCGTCAGCCAGGGCAGCGTGGCGATCACCAGCTCGGGCGTCACCGGCTCGACCGGCGGCCGCTCGATCGCGCCGCACCGTCCCCGCTTGAGCCCCTCGACCGCCCGGAGCGACTCGAGCGCGTCCGGCTCGACGAGCTCCAGCGAGACCGCCCACTTGTAGCAGCGGCGGACGTGCGCGCACGCCCGGTTGATGTATCCGCGGCTGAGTCCCTCGGCGATGAGGTCCTCCCGCCAGGCCTGCAGGCGGAGCGCGCGGAACTGGCCCGCGGGCACGCCGCCGTAGGCCCGCCTGAGCCGCCCGAGCGTGGCGCGAAGGTTGATCGCCTCCCGCGTGCGGTAGTAGCCGCGGGCGTGCTCCAGGTACAGATCGATGACGTCTCGGAGTGTGGTTTGCTGTTTCATGCGGCCGGGATCGGCCGCATGCGCGTGCGGATTCGGGCGATCGGCGAGCCGATCGGCGCCCGTGTGCGATTTGGTCAGCGCCGTCATGGGACTCTGCTTGTCGCCCCTACTAGGTCAACTCGCCAGACCGGGGCTCAGCCTGACGGGTCCGCCGGGGTTCGCAGCCCCGACGCTTCGCACGGTACCGATCGGCTCATCGGCTGTCAAGCCTTGAGCCGGGTCCGCAAAAAACCCGTGAGCGATCGCCAGATCGCCCACGGGTCTGCCCAGCGCGCCGTCAGCCGGGTTGCGAGTCCGACCGGGGCGGGTGCCCTGCGACGCGCTGGTATGGCTCGGCGCCTAGTCCGCCTCGCCATGCCCGTTTGTGCGGGGCTATCGGGCCGAGCCCCGCCTCCCAAACCGCCGGCCCATGACGAGTTGCGGCGATTCGGAAGATAGCGGGTGACCGGAGTCGAACCGGCGACATTCAGCTTGGGAAGCTGACGTTCTACCACTGAACTACACCCGCGTACGCCCTGCCGAATCTCGCCGGCACATAGGGCACGCCTGTCCGCCCCTCAAGAGCGGCGCCACGATTGTACCCGCAGACCGAATCCGCGTCCAAACCGCCACGCGAAAACACACCCCGGAATCGCAACATCCAGCCCTTCATGGGCGCAAAAAACCCCGCGTCATACGCGGGGAATGATGCTCTTCGGTGAGACGGGGTTTACCACCCGCCGCCGCGGTTGCCACCGCCGCCGCCGCCGTAGCCGCCGCGACCACCGCCGCCGCCGCCGTAGCCGCCGCGACCACCGCCGCCGCCGAAACCGCCGCCGCGGGGCTGACGCTCGCGCGCTTCGTTGACCGTCAACGTCCGGCCGCCGAAGTCATACCCGTTGAGGGCTTCGATGGCCTTGTCCGCCTCGGCGTCTTCGCTCATCTCGACGAAACCGAAGCCGCGGGGGCGGCCGGTCTCACGATCGTTGATCAGCGCCACCGAAGCGACCTGACCGTGCTGACTGAAGAGTTCCTGGACTTCAACCTCGCTCGCAGTGAACGGGAGGTTACCGACATACAGCTTTTTCATGGGATCCGATTGCGATGCCCGAGCCTGTGTGAAACGGTGTGAGATCTCGATTCGGGCAGCATCGGAATCAGAACCGTACTTCGCACCCCCGACCGTTCGGGGCGTGCGATACCTCAGTCTACGGGCTCCGCGACCGCGAGAGAAGCGATGAAGCATCAATTCAAGATTTTTTTTTCGGCGTTTTTCCGCATAGCGGCGTCCGAAGACCAGCCATCACCCCGCATTCGACATCAAAATCCCCGGTTGCGGGGGTGCGGGCGACAGGTTCGCCGGAATCTCTGCACCGCGGCCGACACGGAACGGCCGATCAAAGCCTTATGAGATCACCAGTGAAAGCCACGAGGCCCGCATGATTCATCGTCTCTTTGAAACAGACGCATTCGAGATGCTCGCACGGGGGATCCCGCGTGACGAGTCCATCGTGGTGCTGGATGTCGGAGCGCATACCGGAGCGGTCGCCGCCAGAATCCGGGAGGTGTTCTCCAACGCCCGGGTCTACGCGTTCGAGCCGGCCGAGACGCCATACCGCGAACTGCTCAAACGGGCAGATAGCGATCCGGGAATCACCCCGATCCGGGCCGCGGTCGGGGATCACGACGGCGAGATCGAATTGCGTGAGACGCGCAACCCGTTGTTGACGAGCGTGCTCGAACCGACGGACCGGACGCGGGTCGAGTCGTTGGGCGCCGCAGAAATCGAACGGACATCGCGCGTCCCGCTTCGCCGTTTGGACCATTGGGCGATCGAAGCCGGGCTGTCGGCCGTGGATCTGGTCAAGCTCGACGTGCAAGGCTTCGAGTTGGCCGTCCTCCACGGGATGGGTTCTTTGTTGGATCGGACGCGTGCGGTCTACGCCGAGGCCCATCTCGCACCGGTTTATCAGGGGGCCGCCCTGTTTTCCGACATCGACCAAACCCTCCGCGACCACGGGTTGAGGCTGCATCAAATCCACGAGATCACGACCCGCGGCGACGACCTCCAGACCGTCCAGCTCGACGCCCTCTGGCTCCGTGAGGACCTGCTCGAAACCATCCAGCGGAACCCGCTCGAACGCGTCACCCCACCCTGGGCCGATCTGTTCAGGCGGGCCCTCGACCGCTGCGCCCGCGCCGGACGCACGCGCGTCGCCCTCTACGGCGCCGGCACGCACACACGCACGCTCGAACCTTGGCTCGACGAACGCGACGATGTCCGCATCGTCGCCGTCATCGACGACAACCCCACCCCGGCGGGCGGGACGCTCGCGGGCCGGCCCGTCGTCTCGCCGGACGAAGCCGCCTCGCTCGATCTCGACGCCGTTATCCTGTCGTCGGATTCTTTCGAGGACGCCCTCTGGCGTAGGTCGGCCCGCTTCCGCGATGCCGGCATTCCTGTCTTCAGGCTCTACGGCCGGGAAATCGACTGAAAAAACCCGCCCCCGCGGGCCCCCCGCCCGCTTTCCACGCCGCGGCCCATCTATTA
>JALWOY010000015.1 GCA_027083355.1 Phycisphaerales bacterium
GTCGAACGTCGGGTCCAGCAGCAGCCAGACCACCACCGCGAGTGTGAACACCAACAGCATCGGCAGCAAAAGCCGAGCAGCGGGGAAAGGCAACTCAAACAAAAAACCAAGCCCGATCCCACGCAAAGCCCCCTCGCCGCGCCGCCGCGGGTCCACCACCAACGCCGCGACCCCCGGCAGCACGAAGAAAAAAAACACCATCTCGGCCCACCGAAACACCGTTTCGAGACGCCCCAGAGGCCGGGCCGAACGGGTTTCGCAAATTGCCTGCGTCATCACAGCCCCAGATGAATACCATGAACACCGGACGCGATCGGCAACGCCCTCGTCGGCCGGTCATTGTTCGCACACGCAACCGAGGATACGAGATATGTCCAACCAGCCCGTCATCGTCGCCGCCAAACGCACACCCATCGGCCGATTCCTCGGCGGGTTCGCCCGCACCAAAAGCACACAACTCGGCTCGTTCGCCATCCAGGCCGTCCTCGATGAAGCCCCCGCCGCCCGCGACCACGTCGACGAGTGCATCATGGGCTGCGTCCTCCAGGGCGGCCTCGGACAGAACCCCGCCAGACAGGCGGGCCTCGGCGCCGGGCTCCCCACATCACTCTCGGCCGTCACCGTCAACAAAGTCTGCGGCTCGGGCCTCCAGGCCGTCATGATGGCCGCAAACAACATCAAGGCCGGCGAGGCCGAGTGCATCGTCGCCGGCGGGTTCGAGAACATGACCCTCGCCCCGCACTTCGCTCACATCCGCGCCGGCGTCAAATACGGCCCGACCACGCTCACCGATCTCATGGCCCACGACGGCCTCACATGCCCCTTCGAGGGCTGGCCCATGGGCAACGCCGCCGACCACACCGCCGCAAAGAACGGCATCTCCCGCGAAGAACAGGACCGGTACGCCGCCCAGAGCCACCAGCGCGCCGCCGCCGCCTGGGAAAACGGCTGGTTCGACGACGAGATCATCGCCCTCACCGGCGAACAACTCGGCAACCGCAAAACCCCCGGCCCCGACGGCGGCGTCTCCCGAGACGAGGGCATCAGGCCCGACTCAACACCCGAGGCACTCGCCAAACTCCGCCCGGCATTCTCGAAAGACGGCACCGTCACCGCCGGCAACGCAAGCCAGATCTCCGACGGCGCCTCGGCCGTGCTCGTGATGAGCGAATCAAAGGCCCAATCCCTCGGCCTCACGCCCATGGCCCGAATCCTCAGCCACGCCACCAGCGGCGTCGATCCAAAGGACATCTTCGAGGCACCCATCACCGGCGTACAGGCCGCGCTCGCCAAGGCCGGCAAGGGGGTCGGCGACATCGATCTCTTCGAGATCAACGAGGCTTTCGCCGCCCAGGTCCTCTGCAACATCAAGGCGCTCGAAGTCCCCGAAGAAAGGCTCAACATCGTCGGCGGCGGTGTCGCACTCGGACACCCCATCGGCGCCAGCGGCGCCCGCGTCCTCACGACCCTCGTCCACCAGCTCAAACGCACAGGCGGCAAAGCCGGCGTCGCCGCACTCTGCCTCGGTGGCGGTAACGCCGTCGCGATGGTTGTGGAGATGGTCTAACCGAGTCCGACGGTGTTCAGATCAGCCAGTGCTTTCTGCAGCAAGATCCGGGTGTTCACGTCCCCCTCTCCCCGCTCTGCGGGGAGAGGGCCGGGGTGATGGCGTTATCTTCTTTCTACTTCATCTTGTGGGACGGGCTTCCAGCCCGTCTCTTCCCCGTCTCCATCTCTCATTCCCCAAAGAGGCCCGAGCGGAAGCGAGGGCTTTCCCAATCCAGCCCCGATGCCTCGGGTACCTCGGCTCTCCGAGCCGAGCGCTCCACCTCTCCGAAGCCCAGTACCCCGACCCACCTTTGCCGGGTCGTGATTCTGATCCATCCAGATGCCGACGCTGAGCTTGCGTCGGATTCCCCCCCGAACCACACAACCCGCCGACACCTCTCTCCCTCTCCCCTCTTGCGGGGAGAGGGCCGGGGTGAGGGGCTCCTGATTCTCCTCTCCCTCCTCCCTCTCGTGGGATGGGCTTCCAGCCCGTCTCTCCATCTCTCCTTCTTTCCTCCATCCTCAGCAGTCAGCCGCAACCATCAGGCAGCGGTTTCTTCTCCCTCGTGCTGTGGGACATCCAGCGCCTATCTCCTGTCCCCACAGGGCCCCCGACGACATCCGCCCAAGCGTTGTCCCCGGCCGGCCTTCCCCCCGGTTCGTACAGCGGTCATATGATCGCCGCAAAGTTTCTCTCCAAGGAAGGGGCGAGCGGTGACGGGTGGTTCATACATCGTGGCGGTGCTTGAAAGAACCGACGAGCCGGCCGCCGCCGGAATCCGCACAAACTGGGACGACCGCATCCTCCCGGAAGTCGGCCAGGAGATCGATCTCTATTGGTCGCACGAAGCCCCCGCCGGATGGGCCAACGGCGCCTACGTCGTCCGCCAGATCCGACCCGCCGTGCTCGACGCGGACCCCAAGATGCCCAAGAGCCAGCCCTCCCAGCTGACGATCCGCCTCGAAAGGGTCGGCTGACACCGCCGGCCGGCAAGCCCAGCGATCGCGCCGGGCGATCGCATTCATTCCCCACGCACCGCCCCCGGTTCTTCTACGATCAACGCATGAAGACCCGACACCCCGGCCTGACACTCCGCGACCTCATGGATCGCGGCACCGTCCCCGCACCCGGCGCTTTCAACGCGCTCGTCGCCAGACAGATCGCCCGCACCGGCTTCGAAGCCTGTTATGTCTCGGGCGGGGCCACCTCCGTCGCCGCGGGCGTCCCGGACGTCGGACTCCTCACCCTCGACCACTTCACTCGCACCGTCCGCGAGGTCGTCTTCGGCTCAGGGCTCCCCGTCCTCGCCGACGCCGACACCGGCTTCGGTGAAGAAGAGATGATCCGCCGAACAGTCATCGAATACAACCACGCCGGCGCCGCCGGGCTTCATATCGAGGATCAGGTCTTCCCCAAACGCTGCGGCCACCTCGACGGCAAAACGCTCATCCCACTCGACCAGGCCGCCGGCAGGATCAAATGGGCGGCCGATGCCGCGCAGGACTGTTCGGACGGCGCCTTCATCATCTGCGCCAGAACCGACGCCCGGGGTGTCGAGGGCTTCGACGCCGCCCTTGACCGAGCCGCGGCGTATCACGAAGCGGGCGCCGCGATGATCTTTCCCGAGGGCCTGACTTCTGAAAACGAATTCGCCGAATTCGCGTCGCGTCTCCGCGAACGGGTCCAAAGCAGGGTTTACCTGCTCGCGAACATGACCGAGTTCGGCAAAACACCGATCATCCCCCTCGCCCGCTTCGCCGAGATGGGCTACGACATCGTGATTTTCCCCGTCACGACACTCCGCGTCGCTATGCACGCCGTCGCGCACGCCCTCGCCGTTCTCAAAGACACCGGCTCCGTCGAGCCCTTCCTCGACCAGATGCAGACCCGGCAGGCGCTCTACGAACTCGTCGAATACACCCCCGGCACACCGTGGGAATATCCCGTGCGTTGATCGGGTCTATGAAAACGACAGACCCCGATCCCGAATCCTCTTGAAACGGCCCGCGCCGTGCTGGGCCAGTCGGGATGCCCATCAGGAGATCGAACATGAACCGTATCGCAGCCGCAGCCATCGCCGCATCAGCACTCACCCTCCCCGGATGCCTCATCATCGACGGCTCTACAGGCTCTTTCTACGACGGTTACGGCCATGTCTCCCGGACACGCCTCAACGAGATCGTCTCGAACAATACTCAAACCCGCCTCGGCCAGACCGTCGAGGAGGCCCTCGCGCATTACCCCGCCGAAAACGTATCCCTTATCCAGTCCACCACCAACGCCCGGGGCGAGGAAGTCTTGGTTTATCGTGTCTACGCCCGCTCGCGTTCCTCCAGCTTCGAGCGATTCCTCGTTTTCCGCAATGACCGCCTCGTTCTGCTGACAGACGACCGCGACGACCTCGACGCCGTCGCCCTTCCGGATGATTGATCGTGAATCCAGCGATCAGGCCCGCGACCGAACGCGACTGCCGCGCAATCGCGGCCATCACAGACGAATACATCACCTCGGGCGTCGCCCACTTCGCGACGACCCCGGAATCGCCGGACGACGTCGCCGCCCGCTGGCGAAACGACCACCAGACATACCCGTGGTTCGTCGCCGTGAACGAGGACGAGGAAGACAGGCCCATCCTCGGCTTCGCCCGCGCCGCCCGATGGAAGACCCGCGCCGCCTACGACTGGACCTGTGAGACCTCGATCTATCTCACGCCCCACGCCCGAGGCCGCGGCATCGGACGCATGCTCTACGAACGCCTCTTCGACGAACTCCACCGCCGAGGCTTCCGCTGCATCATCGCCGGGATGACGCTCCCGAACGAAGCCAGCAGCCGCCTCCACGAAGCCATGGGCATGCACATCGCCGGCACGTTCACCGCCGTCGGCTTCAAAATGAACGCGTGGCACGATGTCCGGTACTACCTCAAAGTGCTCGGCGACGGCTCCCCCCCCGCGGCAAAACCGCCGGGGTGAGGGGCTTTCTCTACTTCTCTTCATCACCTCGTGGGACGGGCTTCCAGCCCGTCTCTCCATCTCTCTCCCCGCAAAAGAGCCCGGAGCGTGAGCGACGGGCCGGGTTTCAAACAGACACTCGCAGGCCCAACTTCCAGCTCCACCGGATCGGGTTTCTCAACCATCCAGACGCCGACGCTGAGCCTGCGTCGGATTCTTCGACCGATCCAGCACGCCGATACCTTCCTCCCTCTCCCCGCCCTGCGGGGAGAGGGCCGGGGTGAGGGGCTCCTGATTCTCCTCTCTCTCCTCCCTCTCGTGGGACGGGCTTCCAGCCCGTCTCTTCCTCATCTCCATCTCTCATTCCCCAAAGAGGCCCGAGCGGAAGCGAGGGCTTTCCCAATCCAGCTCCGATGCCTCGGGTACCTCGGCTCTCCGACCGAGCGATCCACCTCTCCGAAGCCCAGTACCCCGACCCAGTCGCACTGGACCGTGCTTCTCAACCAACCAGATGCCGACGCTGAGCTTGCGTCGGATTCCCCCCCGAACCACACAACCCGCCGACACCTCTCTCCCTCTCCCCGCCTCGCGGGGAGAGGGCCGGGGTGAGGGGCTCCTGATTCTCCTCTTCCTCCTCCCTCTCGTGGGACGGGCTTCCAGCCCGTCTCTCCATTTCCTTCACCTCGGTGGGCTTTACCAATCCAGCCCCGCTGCCTCGGGTACCTCGGCTCTCCGAGCCGAGCGTTGCACCTCCAAACCCCGGCATCCCGATCTCGGGGATCCGCTGTCCTCTCTCCCCGCTCGCGTTCAACGCCGCGGGGCATATGGTCTATCCGACCACCGAACGCGCGGTATACTCGACGCGCCGAAGGAGCCACACCATGACCGAACCCAAAGTGCTCCGCGAGGGTAAATTCAACCCGAAGGTCAAAGCCTACTGGCTCCTCAGCCCGACGATCGCCCTCGCGCTGTCCATCATCCTCATCCCGATCATCCCGATCTATCTCCTGATCGCATCGATGGTTGTCGGACGCCTCTTCGCCGCGACGAAATGCACGCTCACCGAACGCTCGCTGATCATCAAAAAAGGCGTCCTCAACCGCGTCGAGAGCACCATCCCGCTCGAAAAAATCACAGACCTCCAGCTCTACCAGGGGCCCGTGATGCGCTTCCTCGGCCTCAAAGGCTTCCGCGTCGAAACCGCCGGGCAATCCGCCGGCGCGGGCAGCTACCTCGTCAACATCGTCGGCCTCGTCGATACCGAGGGGTTCCGAAGCGATGTCATGGAACAGGCCCAGCGGGTCCAGGGCCGACAAAGCCCGGGCACCGAAACCGCCGAGACGCTCCTCTCCACGCTCTTGGAAATCCGCGATTCAGTCCAGAGGATCGAGCGACACCTCGCCGATCGCCGCGAATAGCGAACCGCCATTCAACCCGCAGCCCGGCGGAGCCGATCGCGGATCGCCTCCCAGACCGGTGAGTCTTTCAGCACCGGCAGCACCACCAGGATCAGCTCCGGCGATTTCGCGTCCGCCTCGTGCAATGCCGCGTAGAGACGACGCGCATACCCGGACGCGAGCCCCGGCATATTGATCGCCTCATGCGGCGGCTGCACACGCACACTCCGCCCAGGCGGCGAGAGCAACACCGCCCGACCCGTGCATTCCTTCAGCCGGGCGCTCAAACGCGCGATATCCGTCACCAACTCCACCGGGGCGTCAGGCTGGTAGTGGGGGCCCAGAACGCCCGGCGAAACGACCGCTCCCTCTGGTTCATCGGGCAGTTGCGGCTCATCAACCTCGACCGATGTCTTCTCTAAGATCAACGACGCATCGATCACGCCGCGCCGAAGAATCCGGGGCACCTCAACCGTCAGATCAACGACGGTCGATTCCAGACCCGTCCGGCAGGGCCCCCCGTCCAATACCAACACAGTCTCTTCGTCGAAACGCTCTCGAACATGCTCGGCCCGTGTCGGCGAGAGATACCCCGAAGGGTTCGCGCTCGGACCGACGATCGGACCGCCGAACGCCTCGATCAACGCGACCGCCGCGTCATGATCAGGCACCCGCACAGCCACGCCCGTCCCCCCGGCCGTCACCACGTCCGGGACACACCCCGCCCGAGGCAGCACCATCGTCAGCGGACCGGGCCAGAACGCCCCCGCGAGCGCCCCCGCAACACCGGGCCACGACGAAACCACCCGCCGCGCCATCTCAACGCCGGAAACATGCACGATCAACGGGTTCTCCGCCGGCCGGCCCTTCACCTCGAACACCCGCGTCACCGCGTCCGCGTCCAGCGCATCGGCCCCCAGCCCGTACACGGTCTCCGTGGGAAACGCGACCAGCCCGCCGCCGCGGAGACGTTCAACAGCACGCCCGATATCGCTCGCCGATGGGTGAGTCATCGCCTCTGTTCTTCTCGGCCGATCAGGTCCGCCCGCTCGAACGGTTCCAGTTGATTCGCATCCGGCACCACAAAGTTGATCCGATTCCGTTCGAGTGTCGTCCCCGTCGCCCGGTGCAGGCGGGCGATCGACGCATTGTAATCGATCAGGGCACGCGCCTCCGCCCGCTCCGCCGCCGCCAACGCGTCCTGCCGCGTCAACTCAACGTTCAGCCGCTCGACCGTGTAACCCGCGTTCGTCAGCTTCTTCTCAACCAGAAGCGTCCGCACCGATTCCGCAGCCGCGATCCGACCCGCCCGCGCCTGATCGATCAGCCGATAGTTCGTCACCACATCGTCCAGCGCGTTCTTCACCTCAAGGACAATCCCCTGAACGACCCGACGATACGCAACGACAGACCGCATCCGCTCCAGACGCCGACGCCGGTATTCAGCCTCCGGCCCCCGGTTCCCCACAGGCTGCTCGAAGAAAAGCCCGACCAGGAAATCATCGAGAAACTCGTTCCGTGCGATCTCCCCGTACGCCCGGCCCGCGTACTCCTCCAGACCACGCATCGCCGCCTGCACGCGGAGATTCAGCTGGGGCAACGCACCGTTCTCGGCCACCACCGAACGGATCGACGCGTCGTCGATATCCAGCAACGCCGTGTCGATCTCCGGCCTGTGCTCGATCGCAGCCTCGATCTCATCGACAAGGCTGTACGTCATCGGCTCATCCAACGCATCGTCCGAGGGCAGAACAAGCAACTCGGAACCCACCGGCAGCGTCGGATCGTTCATCAGCGACTTCAGACGATCGCTCGCCCGTCGCAACGC
This sequence comes from Phycisphaerales bacterium, assembly GCA_027083355.1. Lineage (GTDB taxonomy): Bacteria > Planctomycetota > Phycisphaerae > Phycisphaerales > UBA1924 > UBA1926. The sequence goes on from JALWOY010000015.1 coordinate 7,726, forward strand.
ACGCTGCGCCGTCAACACGCCGCTCTTCCGCTGCTCCACAGTCGCCACGGCGTCGGCGATCTGCGCCTGCACCGCATCTAGCACACGACGCGCCTTGATGTCGTCCTGCACAGCAATCCCACGCTCAAGAAGCTTCTTCGCGATCAGGAGATTCCGATGCGCCAGAACAAGATCCCAGTACGCCGTCTCGGTATCCGTCACCACCGAGATCAACTGCTGCTTCAACGCCGCCACGGAACGACGCTCGGCATTGCGCGACAGACGCACGGTCGCCAGGCCCACGTCCGACCCCGCCCCACGAAGCAAGGGCTGATCGAACTGAAACGTCAACGCAACCGAAGACGCGGGGTTCGGCACAGGCAGCGAGCCGAAACCCGAGTTGCGAACGTCGGAATAAATCAACTCATTCTGCGCGGAAAACGTCCCACCCGTCACGAGGCTCCGACGAACACCCGTCGTCGAATTCAGCGTCTGACGCGCGTTCGTCGTCTCATTCAGTCCGGGGATGAACCCGGGCCCGGTCAAAGGTGTGTCCAGATCCTGCCAAGTCAGATTGCTGAAGAACACCCAGTCGAACGCGGCCTCAGCCGCCGCAAGCTGCGACCCGCTGATCGCCGGACCGAACGTCGCCTCCTGAGCCGATAGGTTGTTCTTCAACGCCGCGCGAACCGCGCGACGCAATCCCACAGAGACGGTTTTCGGCTCGCCCCCAAGCAGGTCCTCCCCGAAAAGGTCGGGCCCCTTCGATGCCGAATCCGAATAATAACGCGACGGGTTGTAGTCCTTGTCGATCTCCGCAAGGTACCGATCCGCGATCTCCAACTGGCCGCTCGCGTCCGTCCGCGTCGTCGTCCGGGGAGTATCCGCAGGACCCAGCGGCTCGACCTCCCGGCGCAGCGATTCCAGAACCGCGTGACGAAGATCGTCCTCGGCCCGTGCACCCAGCGGACCCCCGCAGCCCGCCATCGCGGTCACGACCGCCGAAGAAAACAAAAACAACAGCCGCCCCCGGCATATCCTGATCATGGCCGATTCTACCGCCATTCATCTCCCACGCCCCGTCACGCCCGCCTCAACCGCGATAAACTCTCGTACGCACACGCCGGCCCCACCGGCAAGGCGATCAGCAAGGACGGACCACGCCATGACACCCGAGAAGATCATCTCGAAGTTCAAATCACCCAACACCGCCCGGCTCGGCCGACTCTTCTCCCTCGCGATGTTCTTGTGGCTCCCCCTGGCAGCGCTCGCACAGGTCGAACCCATCGACCCGGTCTGGATGACCATCACCAGAGACACCCCCATGCGCTGCGGCGATGAGCCGACCTTCTACAAAGTCGCAACCCTCAAAAAGGGTGCCGTCGTCCGCATGGACGCCAAAAACCTCCGATTCGGCCGGATCGAATACCCCCCCGGAACCTACGCCTTCGTCGCGAAAAACGACGCCAAAGTCTTGTCGGACAAGACACTCAAACTCGCCGACGAAAAATCCACCATCCGGTCCCCCAACGCCATCTCGGGCCTCGCGGGTTCGTGGCGTTCCCTCTACTTCGGCACCATCAAGCCGGACGCGACCCTCGAAATCATCGCCCCCGTCAAAACCCCCTCCGGACAGATCACCGGCTACAAAATCGTCCCCCCC
>JALWOY010000016.1 GCA_027083355.1 Phycisphaerales bacterium
GGGCTGGCGCTCGGGCTGCTCTGGCTTTGCCTGGTGACGCTTCGCTGGCTCGAGATCCCGATCGATCCCTTCCCGGTCCCGAAGGTGCGCACATGAGGCGGCAGACCGGCAGAGCGTGGTTCGTGCCGCCGACCCTGACGGCGATAATCCTCCTGGGGATGCTGCGCTGGGGCTGGGCGGCGCCGTTCCGCTCCCCGCCGGAGGTCGAGGGCTATTTCACCCTGATCTCGGAGAAGATCGACGAGATCCCGTACCAGATCGGCCCGTGGCTTGGCGTCGATACCCCGGTCACGCCCGCGGCGACGGAGCTGCTCAAGCCGAACAAGCTCGTCCAGCGTCGGTACACGAACACGGAGACGGGCGAGTGGTTCGAGCTGCTCGTGGTGCACTGCGGCGACGTACGCGACATGATCGGGCACTACCCGCCGGTCTGCTACCCGGCGCACGGGTGGACGCTCGAGGGGAAACAGGACGAAGCGCTGGAATCGGTCGAGGGCCCGCTGCCCGTGGGCCTGTATGCGCTCTCGCGTCGCCGGGGTCTGGAGACCGACCAAATCGAAGTCGCGGATCTGTTCGTCCTGCCCGAGGGCGAAGGCCCCTGGGCGGGTTCCGAGCTCGCGTTGATCCAGAAAGCAGGCCGGTATTTCGAGCGGGCCCGCATGGGCGCGGCTCAGGTGCAGGTGATCACCCCCGCCGAGATGCCCGAAGCCCGCCGCCGAGAAATTATGTCCAGAGCCGTTTCGCTGACCGCGGATGTGCTCGAAGCGGTCCGGAAGGGTCCGAAATGAAACTGATGACCGACGCGGATCAGTCGCCTTTCGAGCAGGAGGAATCGGGGCCGAACCCGGTTCTGCTGCTCCACCGCGCGTTGCGGGGCCGGTATTGGCTGGCGGCTCTGCTCGCGGTGCTGCTGGGCGTGCCCGGCGCTCTGTTGGGCTATTCGTTGTCGCAGCCGAAATACACGAGCCGGGCGGTGCTCGAAGCCTCGCCCACGCTCCCCGCGCTGCTGTACGAGAACGAGCTGAACGAGAACATGCCGGCGTTCGAGGCGTTCGTGCGGCAGCAGGGCGCCCGGCTGATGAGCGAACGGGTCCTGAATAAGGCGTTAGACAACGACGCACTGAAAGAAGCCGGCTGGCCCACCGGGACGGAGGGCATGATCCGGCTGCGTTCCTCGCTCAGTGTCAGCACGCCGAAGAAGACGAACCAGATCATCGTCGAGGTTACGGACCCGGACCCGAAGCTGGCCCGGCTCGCGGCCGCGGCGGTGATCGAGTCGTATGACAAGATCCGCCAAGAGTACGAATCGACCTCGTTCGGTCAGCGTGAGCAGGAGCTCGAGCGTCTGCGGGATCGTTACCAACGCGACCGCGACGAGAAGCGTCGGCTGGCGCTCGACCGGGCGTTGAACGTCGCCGGGAGTGAAGACCTGCAAGCCGTGCAACGCCGGAAGATGGAGGATCTCGCCCGCATCGAGGACGAAATCCGCTCGCTGGCCGAGCAGCGTCGTGTGCTCTCGGGTGCGGCGCCCGAGCCCGCCCCGGCGGCGGAGATCGAAGACCCGGAGCTCGCGAAGCTGCGGGACGAGGCGATGCAGTTGAAGCGGACGCTGGAGTCGCTGCTCCAGACGATGACGCCGAAACACCGGCAGGTCAAGCGTGTGCAGTCCGAGCTGAACGTCGTCAATGCGCTGATCGAATCGCGCGAGAAAGAGCTGCGTGAAGTGCAGGCGGCGGCCGCGACGCCCTCGGGCGAACCGCTGCCGCAAGACCTCGACGAACTGGAGACCCGGATCACCGAACTGACGGCCGAGCGTGAGAAGATCCAGAAGTCGCTCGAACGGATCGCCAAGGCCCGGCTGGAGGTCCTCTCGCTACAGCAGGAAGCGGACGAGGCGAACACCCGCTTCGAGGACGCCGAGCGTCGGCTCGAGAGCCTCCGCGTCGAGAAGCAATCGCAGATCGTTGGTCGGATCAGGATCGCGCAGGAACCGGAACACCCGATCCGCCCGTCGTCCGATCGGCGCATACAGCTGGGCGCTTTGGGGCTTATCGTCGGCGTCGGGCTCGGCGTGGCGCTCGTGTCGGGCTTCGGGCTGGTGTTCTCACGCGTGCGGATGTCAGACGATATCTCGTTGACCGCGCGCGACTATTCGATGCTCGGGATGATCCCGGAATTCCCCGATCCAGACGACGAGCAGTCGGGCCGGGACGTCCTCGATTCGTTCCACCTGCTCCGGGTGTTGATCGACGCCAGGAGCGACGCTGGGTGTCTCGTCTCCGGGATCACCAGCCCGGTCAGCGGCGACGGGAAGACGACGATCTCGCTGCTGCTGGCGCGTTCGTTCGCGATGACGCAGCGCCGGGTGCTGCTGATCGACGCGGACCTGGTGGGCCGGGGGCTCTCGCGGATGCTGAATCTCCGTCTGGACGGCGATGAATCGGAGGGCGCGCTGAGCGATCTCGTCGTTCCGATCGAGGGCGGGACGATCGACGTGCTGCCCTCGCCCGACACGGACACCGGTTCGGACCGGTTCTGCCGGTATGTGCTCCAACGCCGGCTCGAAGAGGCGCGGGAGCAGTACGACGTCGTGCTGCTGGACACGGGGCCGATCCTCGGGAGCATCGAGGCGGCGTCGATGGTGCCGGTGGTCGATCAGATGCTGCTGATCGTTTCACGCGGGACCGAATCCCGCATGCTGCGGATGTCGACGAATCGGCTGCGCGAACTGCGGGCCTCCCGCGTGGGGATCGTGTTCAACCGTGCGTCGACGGTAGACTTCCACAGGAGCTATTCACCGGTCTCGAGCGCGAGCCGGCGTCATTCGAGCCGGACTTTCAAGACCGTCCTCCCGCCGATGATGGCCGATGAACACCACGAACAGCGACGAGAGGGGACGCATGGATGACTCAGGCGGCAACGCCCGAAGACGCCACAAAGGCTGACGAGGCGAGCACGGCGCCGAAACGCGGCCGCGTCTGGGGGGCGGACATCATCTCGCTGCACGACCTGTTCTGGGCGTCGCGCTGCATTCAAGTGGTGCGCCCGGGCCGGGCGGGTTCTGTGCACAAGCACGGGCCGGCGTTGTACCTGCTGCTCGGGGAGACGCAGCTGGTCCACTTCCCCCTGGATCTCGCGTTGAAAAGACTGCATTGGGCGTCGCCCCGGCTGCTCCGGATGCGCGTGGTCACGCACGATCAGGTCGATTACACGGAGCAGGTCGAGCACGACGCCGGGAACGCGCGGTTCCGCCGTTCGTACCGCAGACCGGTCGAGCGGAGCGACCGCGTCTGGTTGACGGCCGAGGCGCAGATCGCTTCCCGCTGGTCGGAGGCCGGGAGCGTCAACACCGCCCGGCGTGAGATCCGCTCGATGGTGCAGCGAGACGAGCTGGATTCGGTGGTCTACGAGGGCGAAAGCTACGACACCCCGCATGACGGGAACCGGTGGTTCACGTCGGCGTTGTCGCAGTGGAAAACACCCAACGCGGTGATCCCCGAGCTGTACGAATACCAGCCCGGCGTCTGGGTGCACGAGACGTCGGAGATCTCGCCCGGTGCTCGGCTGATCGGGCCCGTCTGGGTCGGCGCCGGGCAGCGTATCGACGGCGACTCGGTGGTCGTGGGCCCCGTGATTCTTCCGGATGCGGAACAGGGGATCGACGGTGTGGCCGATGGCGCGTCGAGGCGGATCGACTGGGATCTCGTGCGTTCGCCGCACTGGTCGCTGCCGAGCCTGTCCACCGGCGGGACCTGGCGCCGTTTCATCAAGCGGGTGTTCGATATCGCGTTCAGCCTGTGCGTGCTCGTGGGGACGCTCCCGCTGTTCATCCCGATCATGATCGCGATCTACGCCGAGGACGGGAGGCCGTTTTTCTTCGCCCACAAACGGCAGACACTCGGTGGCCGGGAGTTCCCGTGCCTGAAATTCCGTACAATGAGGCGGGACGCCGAGAAGATGAAAGAACAGCTCGCCACATCGAACGCCGCGGACGGCCCGCAGTTCTTTATCGAGAACGACCCTCGCGTGACGCGGGTGGGCCGGTTCCTGCGCCGCACGCAGCTGGACGAGTTGCCGCAGTTTTTGAACGTGCTGATGGGGCACATGAGCGTGGTCGGGCCCCGCCCCAGCCCGGACAACGAGAACCAGTATTGCCCGGCGTGGCGTGAGGCGAGGCTGAGCGTGCGTCCCGGGATCACGGGGCTGTGGCAGGTCAGCCGCACGCGCGAGCCCCAGACCGATTTCCAGGAGTGGATACGCTACGACCTGGAGTATGTACAGCATCATTCATTTGTCGGTGACCTCCGGATCATCGCCGAGACGATCCGGCACATGATCCGTTCCTAGCAGAGACACGCGAGGCAACGCATGACCAAGAGAGGACTCCGCCGGCTGGCGGCACTCGGGATTTCGGCGGTGGTTCTGGCGGCGGCGCTGACCGGCGCGGTCATGGTCCGAAAGTCGATGAGCCGGAAGGAACTCGCGTCTTTACGCGAGCAGGGGCTGGCGTTGTACCGGGCCGGGGAATACGCCGAGGCGATCCCCATGCTGAGGCGGTACACGTCGAAGGTGCACGACGACGCGGAGGTGCTCGTCGCGTTCGGGCTGAGCCGTCGGGAAGTCCCCCTGCCGAACAACCGGCACATCGTGCGCGCCATCGCGTTGCTGAAGGCCGCGTTCGACCTGGACCCGAAGAATCTCGAAGCGGGCGGGGCACTGCTCGACCTCTACAACCTGGCCGGGTTCCAGACGGAACTGGTGGACACGGCCGACAAAGTCCTCCGCGTCGACCCCGATCAGCAGCACGCGATGTACCTCCGCGCCAAGGCTCTGATCGCCCTCGGCAGGACCGACGAGGCGCTGGCCGCGACGCAGGCGCTGATCGACAAGCACGGGGACATGCTCGAATCGCACACGCTGCACTCGCTGGCGCTCTGGCGCGCGGGCCGGTCGCAGCAGGAGATCGCCGAATCGCTCGGCGCCCAACGGGAACGTTTCCGCAACAACGCCGCGTTCTTCGAGCTGCTCTCCAAGGCCGAGTGGGACGCGGGCGACTACGCCGGGTCGATCCGGGACGCACGAGCGGCCGCGGGGATGCCGCCGGTTTCACCGAAACAGGTGGCCTCGCTGGTCGACTGGCTCCGGATGCTCGACGCGGAGGTGTCAAGGAAACGCGCCGAGGGGGCCGAGATCGCGATCGACGACCCGGACGCCGAGCCGCTGTCAGACCTCGCCGATTCGCTGTTCACGCGTGCGATCGCCGACGACCGCATCGGCCCGATGCTCGCGATCGAGGCGACCCGGCGGGCGTGGTGGGCCGCCCGGAGCGACCTGCTTTCCAGCATTTCGCCGCGTCTCAGCGACCCGGCGCTCCAGGACAACCCCGATGCCCGGGGCTGGGCCGCGCTGGTCTCGCTGACCGAGGGCGGCGCCGATGCGGCTCAAGGCTCGGCCGATGCGCAAGACCCGAACGCCGACGAGGCCGAAACAGAATCAGCTCGCGGCTGGCCCCTCCTGATCAAGGCGGTCCGCTCGATCAAAGCGGGCCGACCGGAACGGGCGATCTCCTTACTCGAGGGGTTCGAGACAACAGACTCGGAACTCGCGTTGCTCGCGTTGTACACCCGTGGGCTCGGGCTCCAGCGCGTCGGCGATCTGCTCGGCGCCTCGATCGCCTACCGCAACGTCCTGACGGACACGACGATGAACCGGGACCGGGTCCGCCGATCGCTCGCGGAGGCGTATTCGGGACTGAAGATGTACAAGGAGAGCGAGTCGCTGTACCGCGAGCTTTCCCGCAATGACGCGGGTTCGACCGTGCGACAGATCGACCTACTGTTGGCCCAGCTTGAAGAGAGCCGCGACCCGCTCGACGCCCAGATCGTGCTGCGCGGCATCCGGGCGGCGATGCAGGAATCCCCGGACAACCCTAGCGTGCGCGTGCGTCTGGCGCGGGCGCTGATCCTGGCCGGGTACACCGATTCGGGGCTGGAAGAAGCCCGATCGCTGCTCGACGACAACGCCGAGCCCGATATGGCGGGCCTGCTGGGGTTGTGCCGGACGCTCGAATCGGTGGATACCTCGCTGGTGCTCGAGCTGCTGGCACGCTTCGAGGGCGCCAAGGACGACGCGAACCTGCTGTTCGCCCGGGCGCTGATCCTCGCACGCTCCGGGAAACTGGACGAAGCCCGGCAAGAGATCGAGACCCAGATCGATGCACGGGAAGGCGAAGCGAAGGTGCCGTACCTGATCTCGCTCGCCCGGCTCCTCGATCTGTACGATCAGGCGGCGGCCCCGGCGGTGTATGCGAGGCTGACGGATGAATACGAGGATTCCGCCGCGGCCCAGTTCGCGGTGCTCGAAAGCATCACCCCCTGGCGCAACCTCGAACTCGTGCAGCGGGCGCTGGCCCGGCTGAAATCGCTCGTGGGCGAAAACAGCCTGTCGTGGCAGATCTACGACGCCCGGCTGACACTCGCGGGGGACCCGACCGACAACGACCTCTCCCGCGTGATCCTGAACCTCCGCAAGGTGCTCGGCGCCGACCCGGACGACTTCACGTCCCTGTTCCTGACCGCCAAGGCCTATGTCCGCATCAGCGAGCGGCAACGCGAGCAGGATTCAACCGTCGGCGTCAAAGACAACATCGATCTCGCCGCCTCGTACTTCGAGCGTGCCGTCGGCCCCTCGACGAGAGCATTCGCCTACCGGCCGTACATCGAGATGCTGCTGGACCACGGGCGGATCAGCGAAGCGGAGGACGTTCTGGACCGCTTCCTGGCCGAGCAGAACATCCCGTACCAGTGCCGGGCCGAGCGGATCGATCTGCTGACGCGTCTGCGCCGCTGGTCGGACGCGATCAAGGATCAGCAGTGGTTCGCGGCGTCGGGTGCCCCGTACCCGGTGCTGAACTTGGCACAGCTCTACGCACGCGCGGGGCAGGACGACAAGGCCAGAGAAATCGTCGAACAGTTCATGGACAAGCCGGACCGAACCCCGGAGGAGCTGTACCGCGTGGCCACGGTGTACGCACTGCTCGACGATTTCGAAGCCGCGGCCGGCGTGCTCGCGATGCTCCCCGAGCAATCCGATCTCGGCCCGCGCGACGCCGTGATCGGTCGATTCTTCCTCGGCTACCGGGCGGATCTGGCCCTGCCCTACCTCCGCCGGGCCGCGCGGGCATCGGGGAAGATCGGTGATTGGGTCTCGGCGCTCCGCGCCGCCGCGGGGCTGGGTGATGAAGCGAAGACCGCCGAGGTGCTCGCCGAGGCACGGCAGGCCTTCCCGGATGCGCACGAGCTGGACGCGTTCGAAACGGGCTCGCAGGCGAAACGGGCCGCGCGGGTGTTTGTCCAGATGATCGGGCCCGATGCACCCGAGCCCGAGCAGCGGCTCGCCCGGCTCGCGGACGGGTTCGCCTCGGGAGAAGTCTCCGAACAGGATTACATCACCCGGCTCTCAAGCATGGTCGATGAGCACCCCGAGCTTTTCCCGGCGTGGCGGCTTCTGGCCGGCGTCCTCGAAGAAAACGGCGAAATCGACAGAGCCATCGAGGTCAACACCCGCGCGGTGCAGGCCGTGCCCGAGGACCCCCGGCCCATGCTCCGGGATCTGGTCCGGCTCTACGCCGGGGCCGGTCGGCTCGACGACGCGATCGAAGCCGCCAAGCGCCTCGCGTCGCTGTCCGGGCCGGACGCTTACGCCGTCGACGTGCAGATCGCGCAGTTGCTGCTGCGGGCGGGCCGGCCCGCCGAAGCCGCCGACAGGCTCCTGGGCTACCGCGAACGGATCATCACCGAATCGGCGCAGAGCCCGAGCCCGGCCTTCGAAACATACCTGCTCGCGCTGTCCGCCGCCGACCGCGAGGAAGACGCCGAATCGCTCCTGACCGGGCACTGGTCGTCCGCGAACGAGGCATGGTCGCAGCTGATCCTCCGCGCGATTGATGCCCTGCCCGGTGCGGCGTGGGAAACCAAGCGGGACTGGCTGATGCGGCTCGACGATGACCGTGTCGCGCTCGCCCGGGCCGAGTTGTGGCTGACAATCGCCCGATACAGCGGGGAGCAGGCGGATCTCATCCACGCCCAGGATCTGCTCGAACAGCAGGGCGATCAGGGTGTGCCCCTCTGGCGGTTCCTCAGCGCCAAACTCGCTGCGTTCCGGGGCGAACCGACCAAGGCAGAACAGGTCTATCGGTCGTTGATCGAGGCGTATCCCGACGCGCTCCCGCCATACGCCGCCCTCGGCGAGCTGCTGGCTTCACAACCGGAACGAGCGGCCGACGCGGTCGCCTTCATCGACGACACCCTGTCCCAGCTGGCGGAGAATGCGAACCCGCGCGATGTGCTGGCCTTGAAGCTGGCCCGGGCCGAGGCACTGGCCCACGCCGGGCGAAGGGATGAAGCCCGGGCGGAGTACGAAACGATCCTGGAAACCCACCCGGGTGAGCCCCGCGCGACAGTCGCCCTCGCCGGCCTGCTGCTCGAAGCCGGGGAGCGAGAACGGGCGGCCGAGCTGGCTGCTTCAATCACGGATACGAAGGGGTTGTTTGCCCGAACAAGACGCGACTTCGAACACCTCAAAGATTCTCTTTCCAAGCCGTGATTGTGGGTTGCGCCGGTAATCCGGGGCGATAACCGATTGCCCGGGGCCTATTTCGTTTTTTTCTTCGAAAACACATGTTTGGCGCGTTGACTTCGCGGTACATTTTCGTTTACCCTATTTGTGGGAGTAAGCCTGTTCGGAGAACAGGTGTCTGGATGTGTTTTATAAGGGATGTCAAAAAATCTCGGGTTTCCCCTTACCCGAGCAGAGAGAAATCGGAAGGACGAAGAGATGAAACGGACTTTGATGATGATCGGTTTGTCCGCCCTCGCGGCACCCGCGATGGCGAACATCGGCCAGGATGGTTCGCTGCACTTCAGCGGCCTGCCCTTCGGCGGCCGGAACGGCGGTGGCGAATTCAAGATGGTCTCGATGACCGGGTATGACTTCGGCACGTTCAACACCTTCTGCCTCGAGCTCAACGAGCACGTTCAGGTCGGGCAGGACTACACCTACGACATCAACACCGCCGCGGTCGACGGCGGCGCCGGCGGCCCCTCGCCGGACCCGCTCGACGCCCGCACGGCCGCCCTGTACGAGGCGTTCGTCCGCGGCACGCTCGATCACTACGACTACGACAACTCCGGCGACGGCGGCATGGGCGCCGACATGGACCGCAAGCTGACGGCCGCCGCGCTCCAGGCCGCGATCTGGGAGATCGAGGAAGAGCGGACGATCGAGCAGACCGACTCTGATTCCCGCGTCCGCGCTCTGGCCAACTACTACGTCGACACCCTGGCCCAGCAGCTGGTCGACAACGGGCTCGGCAGCATGGTCCGCGTGCTGAACATGTGGGATTCCAGCGGCGGCAACGCCCAGGACATGCTCGTCCTGATCCCGCTGCCTACGGCTGGTGCTCTGGCCGGTCTGGGCCTCGCGGGTCTCGCCGTGCGTCGGCGTCGCCTCGCCAAGTAACAGCAACTGGGCGGACGACCCGCCTGATCAATGCAACACCGTCTCTTCAGCCCATCGGCCCACAAGCCGGTGGGTTTTTTTCTGCGCCACAACCATACCCCCCACTCTTCTCCTGATTTCGATCCGAATCCAATAGCAAACAAAAGTAAAACTTCAAAAATTTTGTCTTTTCGACCGGATCGCCTGACGCAACGCAAATCTTTGTCCCGCAATCTTTTCCACTTTCTCCGCCGTCATCCCTGACAAAAACTGCCGAAGAACCCTGACTTTTCCCGTTGCGTTTTCCGTGGCGTCCAATAAAATCACGGATTGGGAGGTCTGTGTGTGATCGGAGAGGGTCACGCCACAATCCGGCTCCGTAGGAACGGGCCGAATGCGGCCTCCGGGTTGTGTTGTTCGCAGTTCACATTTTTTGACAGGGTGAAGAGATGAAGAAGAAGAGAAGGGCCTCGGCCATCATGGCGTTGTCCGCGGCGACCGCGATCTGTTCCGCGCAGGACACCATCACGTTCAACGGGCAGCTCGATAACAGCGGCGGCTGGATCGGCGGCGTGTTCAGCCTGACCTCGAACACCGGCATCACCGGGACCACCGTCCAGGCGGGCGACACGTTCTTCACGTTCTGCGTCGAGCTCGACGAGTTCATCGGCAGCGGCACGTACGAGGTGCAGGCCAACACCTCGGCGATCTCCGGCTCCGGTCAACGCGGCGCCGACACCGATTCCAACCCCAACGACGGTATGGACGAGCTGGACTTCAGAACAGCCTACCTCTACTCGACCTACCTCGCCGACGCGATGAACGATTCCGACACCGCCCGGGCGATCCAGCTCGCCATCTGGGGGATCGAGGAAGACATCGACGTGCAGACGTACAACCTCAACGGGATCGACCAGGGCATCCGTGATTCCGCCTCCGCGTTCCTCACCGAAGCGTGGGACGCGGTCTACGGCCCCGGCGCGACGTGGGGCCAGACTTGGGGCAACGTCCGCATCCTGAACATCGGCGGCGCCGGGACCAACTGGGCCAAGCAGGACATGCTCGTCATCATCCCGCTGCCCAACGCCGGGGCGCTCGCCGGCCTCGGGCTGCTCGGCTTGGCGGTCCGCCGCCGCCGTCGGCTCGGCTGATCATCAATCACACATCAAAGTTCCTGCTTCCCCGCCCTCTCGGGCGGGTTTTTCTCATCCCTCGCCAACGCCGGCGGACGCTCGACAAGCATCCGTATGCGTGAACCAGCCCCCGCGCTTCCGGGCGCTTTCTCACCGAGCGATGTATGCGTTCAGGCCGAGAGACGGTCCGAGGTCTGCCTCAAGATTTCGATGCCTTGATCTGGTTGTAGACGAACTCGATCCCGCCCGATCGGATCGCTTCGAACCCCAGCCCTTCCATGAACGGCCAGGTTCTCTCGCGGACCTTCTCGATCGGCTCGCCCGCGTCGTACGCCTTTTCCACAGCCTCCCACAGCTGCTCCATATACCGCAACTGCCGGCGGACACCCTCAATATCGGTGATCCCGCCGTGCCCCGGCACCACCACCGTCTCGCTGTCGCACAGGTCGAGCACGTCGCGAAGGCTCTCGGTCCAGCCCCGCGTATCGGCGCACGACGGATCAAAGAACGGGAACAGGCCGTTGAACACGAGATCGCCCGTGTGCACGACATTCTCTTCGGGCAGGTGAATCACGAGGTCGTTGTCGGTGTGAGCCCGGCGGCCGAGGTGGATCATCTCGAGCCATCGCCCGCCCAGGTCGATGCCCGTCCGTCCAGTCGTCACCGTGGTGTCGGGGACGAAAGATTCTGGTGTCAGCGCGTCGATATTCGCCGTCAGTTTCTCGACATCGCGGGCGGCCGCGGCCCGCCCCTGCTCGGGCACCCTGCGGAGACTCTGCCCCGCCCGGAGCACACCCGCACGCATCCGGTCGAACTGCTCACGCACTCGGGGCACCGCGGCCTCATGGGCGATCACGGGCATCCGGCCGGTGAACACGAGGTTGCCACCCGTGTGGTCGCCGTGGTGATGCGTGTTGATGACCCGCGTCAGCGGCTTGCCGGTCAGGCCCGAGGCGTCGCGCGCCAGCTGCCCGGCGAAGATGGGGAACTTGGTATCGATCAGCAGCGATCCGTCCCGGCCGGCGACGATCATGCTGTTGCCACCGGAGTTGTCCAGATCGGTCGCGTAGACCCCGTCACGCAGCGCCCGCCAGTTGAAATACGAGCCGGACCCGGACGCCCCGTCCCCATCCTTTTCCCCGGCCCGGACGCCCGCGGCCGCGTGTGCGATCACAGGGGAGAGCGTGAGACCCGCCGCGAGCGAGCCGGCACGGGTCAGGAACGATCTGCGTGTTTGGTTGTTCGGCATGGATTGCTCCAACGGGCGGGGACGATGGGTTATTTCGTGCAGGCCCGGATTCGGACCGGGATCACGGTTGCGGGGTGGGTTCGGGCATCGCCGGGCGATACCATGCTGCCTGCCCCATCGAGAGAATAGGGCCGAGAAACCGACAAGCGAGACAAGCATGAAAGCGAACGAACTCAGACCAGGCGTCGCCGTCAACCTTTCCGGCAAGCTGTACGTCATCGCCAAGACCGACCACGTCAAGCCCGGCAAGGGGCCCGCGTATATCCAGGCCAAAATGCGCGCCGTCGACGGTTCCGGCATGAAGGAACAACGCTTCAACAGCTCCGACAACGTCGACGGCGCCACGCTCGACCGGCGCGAGATGGAATTCCTCTTCGGCGACGGCGAGGGGGGCGGCACGTTCATGGACATGTCCGACTACGACCAGGTCGAGGTCGGCGCCGATCTGCTCGGCGACGCCCTGCTGTACCTCGCCCCCAACGCCTCGTGCACCATGCTCTTTCACGAGGGCCGGCCCGTGAGTGTCGAACTGCCCGCGTCGGTCGAGGTGACGGTCACCCACACCACGCCGGTCGTCAAGGGCGCCACCGCCACGAACCAGCTCAAAGAAGCCGAGTGCGACACCGGGCTCAAGACCCGTGTCCCGCCGTTCATCGAGATCGGCGAGAAAATCAAGGTCTCGACCGAGGACGGCTCGTACATGTCGCGCGTGAAATCGAACTGACAGGGCACGATGGTCCGCGCTCGCGGCACATCTCGCACGGGCCCCGGCATCCGCCGAAGACTCACACTCGCGATCGCCGGCGTGCTGATCATTGCCGGCGGTGTGCTGTTCGTAACCAACCGGGCGGGCTTCGTCGCCGTGCCCTCGATCACATTCGACGCGGGCGGGTATGTCGGCTCGCAGATCCTCGCCATCGTCAACAGCAGGCTCGAACCGCGCCTCGCTTTCGATGACGTCACATTCGACGCACCCGCGACCGCCCGCTTTACCGGCGTCACGCTCACCGCCCCCGGCGGGGATGTCATCCTCCGGGCCGCGGGCTTTTCCGTCTCACTCGCCGAACCGCCGGTACGGGGCAGGCCCATCCGGATCGAGCGTGTCACGCTCTCGGACGGTGTCGTGCGCCTGATCGGCGACGGCCGCGGCGGGCTGATCGGGTTCAGCCACATGACGAGAAAAAAGGCCGATCCCGGTGCGGCCGGCGGAGGCGATCCCCCGCAGCGGCTCTCCGACGTGCTCGTGCTCCGGCACGTCGCGCTCCATGAGATCTCGGTCGAATATCTCGCGGACCGGGCCGCCGACCCGATCCGACTCGACCATATCTCGTCGAGCATGGACATCCACCCCGACGGCCCCGGGTGGTACACGATCGCGTTGTCTTCCGGGCGATCCCCGGGGTTGACGCTCGACCTGTCCGGCCGGGTGAACCTCGACACGCTCGACATCGAAGCCGACACGATCGACGCCTCGATCGACGCGGGGCCGGGAACGATCTCGACACTCCCCCCGCCCATGTCGACGCTGCTCGAACAGGCCGAGGTCCGGGGCCGACTCGACGCGACCGGATCGGCCCGCTTCAACGCCCGCGATCCCGCCGACGGGACGATGAACGTCTCGGTCCAAGGCCGATCCCTGCACGCCGCCGCGGGGTCGTACCGGATACCCATCGAATCACTCACGATCGACGCCGATCTCGAGGCCGGCGTCGTCAGCGTCGAACCGATCCGGGCGTCGTTGCTGGGCGGCGCGTTGTCGGGTCGGGCCGTGCTGAGGCTCGACGAGACAGGCCTCCCCGTCGAGGCTTCGTGTGATCTCCGAAACATCGACCTGCACGAGGCGCTGCGGGAACAGAACGACTCGGGCATCGCGGGCATCCTCACCGCGAATGCCCGCGCCCGGACCACCCTTTCCAGCCCGCGGGCATCGCTCGTCGGCGAGGGCGAAGCCGCCGTCTCCAATGGCCGGCTCGTCATGCTCCCGGGGCTGACGCAGCTCAGCGATCTCATCAGCGGCGTCGGCATCAACGCCGCAACCGCGAATCATAGAGGCACCGCGGAATTCACCCTCGGGCCCGACGGCGTGACGATCACCCGGTCCGAGGTCGTCACCAATACCCTCGCCGCCCGCGCCACCGGCACGATCGGCTTTGACCACAGCCTCAACCTCCGCGTCAACGCCGGGCCGTTGGAAAAACTCCAGAGTGTGCTGGGCAAGGTCGGCGACCTCCTCGGCAGCATCACCGATCGGCTCGTGAAATACACCATCAAGGGCACGATCGAGAATCCGCAAGTCAGCATCGCCCCGTTCGGGTTTGATTGAACGACCGCCACGGGCCCGCCCGGCCCGCGGCCCGCGTCTACCGTTCGCCGATGTCGACCAACCCGCCCATCGTGCTCATGGGTCTGCGCGCAAGCGGGAAAACCACCATCGGTCGGCTTGTCGCCGAACAACTCGGGCTCGGCTTCGTCGATCTCGACGACCGGACCGCGGATCGTCTGGATACTCCCGACCCGGCCGAAGCGATCCGCACACTCGGCCTCGACGCCTTCCGAGATGCCGAGACGGACGCCCTGCGCGACGCGCTGCTCGAAGGCCCGCTCGTGATCGCGCTGGGCGGCGGCACCCCGACGGCGCCCGGCGCCGTCGATCTGCTGCGGGCCCACACCGACGCCGGCGGGGCGTTGATCTATCTGCACGCCGGGCCTTCGGTGCTGCGCGCCCGGCTCACCAGGACCGATACCGATACCCGTCCGAGCCTGACCGGCGCGGGCACCGTGGAAGAAGTCGACGAGGTCTATCTCCGCCGCGACCCGCTCTACCGCGATCTGTGCACACGGATCATCGAAACCAAAGACCAATCACCCCACCAGGTCGCCCGGCTGATCGCCCAGTTGATCACCGATTCGATCGGCTGACATGACATCGGCCCACGCACGCCCGGGGCGGGCGAAGCGCCAGATGAAGACCACGCCCACCGCGCCCGCCGCGACCACGACCACGAGCACCCACCACGACACCCCGCGCACGATCATCAGCGACACACTCAGCGACACCGCGACGACGAGCGCCACGGTCGAGATCACCCGTGCCCTCGTCGGGATGGACGCCCCCGGCTCGAGATACAGCAGGAACGGCCTGAAAAAACGGTTTCTGATCAGCCGTCGCTCGAGCCAGGGACAGCTCCGGGCGAAACACCACGACGCGATGATCAGAAAGATCGTCGTCGGCAAGCCGGGAACGAACACCCCCACCGCCCCGATCCCCACGCTCAGCACGCCCATCCCCGCCAACCAGAGCCGAACAGGATTCATCCGGCGCACGGGGCACGCCGCCGGCTTCTCACGGACATCAGCAACTCTTTCCACGGTGATCTGATCGGGCATACACCGCCCCCCGGCCGGCAGACCGGGTCGGAGGCACACAATTCATAGCCCCCCGGCTCACCCCAATCACCCCCGCCGGGTTTCGCGCAGACCGCTTGCCCCGCCCGGATCTCGGGGCTTCACTTGTCCGTGCCCCGGGCCGAAACGCTCCCACAGATCGCCTGCATCGCCCTCGGATCAAACCTCGGCGACCGTCGCGCCGCGATCGAGAACGCATCGGCGAAGATCGCGACGCTGCCCGGAACCACGCTGCATGCGTTATCGACGCTCATCGAAACCGCCCCGGTCGGCCCGCCGGGGCAGGGTGATTTTCTCAACGCCGCCGCCTCGATCGAAACAACACTCACCCCGCGTGCACTGCTCGACGCCCTGCTGCGGATCGAGCAAAGCCTCGGCCGCGTCCGCGGTCGGCGATGGGGCCCGCGCACGATCGACCTCGACCTGATCCTGTTCGGCGACCGGGTCATCGACGAGCCGGGGCTTACCGTCCCGCACCCGATGTTCCGCGAACGGTTGTTCGTCCTCGAACCGCTCGCCGAAATCAAGCCGGGGATGACCGACCCCGTGACCGGCAGAACCGTGCGTCAACTTCTGGATGACCGCCTCGTGGCGTGCCGGAGCAACGAACCATGACCGCCGCGGCTGGGGATACCCGGGCCGGGGTATTCCTCGGCTTGCTGCTTCTCTTTTTCTTCTCGCCGGCGTCGATCGGGCAGGACGACCCACTGACGCGACTCGCACGCGATCTCGCAGGCCGGCCCTGGTCGCTCCGCGTCTCGGTCGAAGTCTCCGAACACACCGGGTCCCCCCCCCCCACCACCACCGTCCGCACGAGTTCGATGCGGGTGACATACGAACCCGGAAAAGCCGTAACGCTCGCCCTGGGCGCGCTGCGAGTTCGGGCCGAGCCGGGCGTGCTGATCGCCGTCCACTCGGCCAACCGGTCGGCGGTCTACCACGTCCAACGCCCGGGTCTCTCGATCGCCGACCTGCTCAGCGATGAACTGCCCCCGCTCTGGTGCCCCTGGCTGGCGATCGCACTGACCGCGGACCCCGCCGCGTGGCCCTTCGTCGGCGGGACGACCCCGGGCATCCGTTGGACCTCCCGCACCGAGCCCGATCAGACGGACGGGCCGCTCGTCATCCGGGGCGTCCACGGCAGCGACCATACCCGGATCGAAGCGGAGATCGTACGCGAACCGTCGGGTCCACCTTTCCTGCGCCGTTACACGATGCACCTGCCACGCGACGGCCGAACGCTCCGGTTCGACTTCACCGCCGTGCAGACCGATCCTGTCCTCCTGCCCCTCGAACAGCCGCGGGTCCCCGTCGACTCGATCGCCGCATTGATGCCCTCGCCCCCCCCGCTGCACCTCGGCGACCGCATGCCCCCCGTCCTGATGACCGCGTTCACGGACGAAAACCTCGCCGCGGGAACATTCCGCCCCGCCGATGCCTTCGTCGATCGGGACGACCCGGCCCGACCCATGGCGCTCATCCTCGTGCTCACCCGGCCCGGACCCGATGCCCCCGGCCGGCTCACCCGAATCGCCCGCCTGATCCGGCCCGCGAGGTTGCGTAGCGGTGTCGAGGGCGTCTTGGCTCGACCCACGATCGCCGTCAACACCGAAGAAACGACGTCGGCCGCGCTCGCCCCGCTCCGTCGAGCGTGGCGGTCGAGCTACGCTCGCGACATCACCATCCCGAACACCGAGGCCCGCATCCCCGACGCGTTCTGGACCCCCGCATCGGTCCTGCTCGACCGCATCGCCCCGGATCAAAGCACCGTGATCGTCGTCATCGACCGCACCGGCTGGATCGTCGGCGTGCTCGACGAAACCGCGACGTCCGACAGTCTCGCCGACGCCCTGCGGGCCGCGGCGAGATAGAGCATCTTGCAATCTTCCAGACGCCGACGCTGAGCCTGCGAAGCGTCGGATTGTGTCGGAGGCCGTTTCGGCGCACTCGGCCCGACACTTCGGCTGCGCGCGCAACCTCAGTGTCGGCGTCCAGATTGGCATCGAATGCCGACCGCTTGCAACACGATCGACAACGCGAGTGCGTCGCGCCCGTGTCGGCTTCTCAGCTCGCCTCGGCCCGCGGATGCGCCTTGTCATAGGTCTCACGCATCCGGTCGGTCGTCAGGTGTGTATACACCTGCGTCGTGCTTAGGCTCTGGTGGCCCAGCAGCTCCTGCACGCTCCGCAGATCCGCCCCGTTGTCGAGCAGGTGCGTCGCGAACGAGTGCCGCAGCGTGTGCGGGCTGATCGTCGGGTCCAACCCGGCCTCGCGGAGATACTTGTCGAGCTTGCGCCGCACGGATCGGCTGCTCAGCCGCCCGCCGTGCTTGTTGATGAACAGCGGGTGCCCCGCGCCACCCGCAGCGGTCGCCGCACGCCACGCCTGGCTGAACCGCGGATCGCTCTCGACCATCTCGATGTACCGGCGGATCGCGTGCAGCGCGTGCGTCCCCAGCGGCACGAGCCGTTCCTTCTTGCCCTTGCCCCGGACGTGCATCGACTCGGTCTCGAGATCGAGGTCCGCGATATCAAGCCCGACAAGCTCGCTCACGCGGATACCGGTCGAATAGATCGTCTCGAGCATCGCCCGGTCACGCCGACCCAGCACGTCCCGTTCCGACGGGGCGCTCAGCAGCCGCTCGACCTGCTCGACCGTGATCGCCTTGGGAAGCCGCTTGTTCTGCCTCGGCGTGCGGATCAGCGTCATCGGGTTCGAGGCGATGTAACCGCTCCGGTGCGCCCACTTGTAGAACGACCGCAGCGTGGCGATCTTGCGCGCCGTCGTCGCCGGGGAATACTGCTTCTCGCCGAGATGCGCGAGGTAGGCACGGATCTTGTCGGCGTCGGCTTCGAGGATGTGACCCGTGATCGTCGTCGGGGCGATCGACCCCACAACGTCGCCCGATGGCGAACCGCCACCGGAAAGGCTCTCGAACACACGCCGCTCGGCCTGTTCGTCGATCTCGATGTTGTGCTCGTCGGCGAGGAACTCGACATACTGACGAAGATCGGCGCCGTAACAACGAGCCGTGTAAGGGCTGAAGTGACGCTCATCGGTCAGGTAGCTCGCGAATGACGCGGTGATCGGCAACACGGACATCAACGCCTCCATCGGCCCGGCTCGGGCATTGCCCCGGGGAGAAAAACCCCACGGAGACAGACAGACCCGCGGCGGATCGCCCCGCGGGTGGTGTGGTTCTCGTTCTGGTGCGGTCCTGGCACCATCGGGTCCTCGCCGGCCTCGCCGGCAAGCCGACGGGGCCTATCGCTTCGTCTCGGCCGCGAGCCTCGCCAGACGCAGCCACTCACGATCGAGCAGCCCGCGGACGGCCTCGTGCACGCCGAACTCCGTGTACAGATCCATGCTCGCCGTGAACACCCGCCAATCCAGCGCGGTGTCCGCTTCCTTCCTCCCCCTCGCGTACCGCTTCAACTTCAGCAGCACGTCGTGGCTCCGGGCGTCGAGATGCACACTCGACACCGACGCCGGCTCGTTGCCCGACGCCCCCGTGTACCCCGAATCCGTCGCCTGCATCGAAAGCAGACGGGGATCGTTCAATGGCCCCCCCGAATCACCCCCCAAAGAGGGCATGGCATACAGGGCCAGCGTAACCCCGATAACCGGGGGGGTATACGGGTCATACGCCGTGATGGTTCCCACCACCACGCCGTCGACGCCCATCGCCCGGGCCACCTGCTGCGCCTCCATCGGCGAGGTGACCGCCGGCAGATTCAGCGCCCGCATCGCCTCGATGGAACGGTTCAGCGGCAGACACCGCAGCCCCCGGGTCTGGGCCAGGGCGGCCACGATCTTGTCCCCCACCGCGTCCGCGTCGACGAACGACGCCCCGGACTCATTCCGGGGGGGGATCACCGCGAACGCCGCCTCCGCCGCGTACGGCGAGACGAGCACGCCCGGCGGGACCAGTTCAGGCCTCGCCCGACACCCACCGAGCCACATCAGCAACACCAGACACCCGATGACAACCGGGCATCTTCTGAGCATGGTCTGTGCACTTGTCATGGCGTCCTGCCGTCGATCCCCCGGGTCCCCCGGGGGCGTTTCCGACCCCACGCCGACGCGGCGTGCGGGTTTCATTACATCGTCCGTCCCGGCCCGGATTCTCCACCGGCGGGACCCCCCTTCTCCTCCGGGTTCAATACCCGGACATACCGCGATCAGGGCTGATCGGTCGGCACCGTCGCGAACGTGTTCTGGTCGTCCGCGTTGGGGTTGACCTTGCGGATCGAACCGGCCAGGCCCGAGTTGTCCCCGTTGACGAAGGGCGAACCGCCCGAGGCCGTCAGGATCGCCGGGGCGATGTCCACCGACCACAGATTCTCATGACCCGTGCGGTTCGAGACAAAGAAGACCTTGCCGGTGCTGGACCACGCCGGCATCAGATCGACCGTGTTGCCCTGTGTGAGCGGCATCTCGCCCCGGCCGTCCAGCCCGATCATCCAAACCGAAGCCGACGGCGGGGCCGCGTCCGACCCGCTCCCGATCCACTTCTCGGGGTTGGGCACAGCGGCGTAGGAGATCCACATCCCGTCCGGGCTCCACGTCGGGTTGATGTACGCAAAGTCAGGGCTGGACACGATCTGCGTTTCGTGGCCCGCCTGGCTCGTCTCGGCGTTGTAGTCCAGCGTCCAGACGCCGAAGGTCCGGTCGCCGCGCTCGCGGCTGCGCTGGAACAGGATCTTGTCGGCCCCGTTCACGCCGGTCCCCGAAACCGGGCTCCACTCGGGGAACAGCCCGTAACCGATGAACTGGCTGGTCATCGGGTCATACGGATCGGTCACCCACAGCTCCCACCGGCCGCTGCTGGTGCCGAGGCGGCAGAAGACAATCCTCGAACCGTCCGGCGACCACGACGGGTGCAGCTCATGGGCCGCGTCGGCGCTCACCTGGATGGCCTTGCCCCCCGTCACCGGCATCACCCAGATATCCCACGACCCACTGCGGTTGCTCGCAAAGGCGATCCGCGTGCCGTCGGGGCTGAGCGCGGGCATCACGTCCTGCGCGGGATCGGTGGTCAGCCGCGTCACCACCCGGCTGTCGGTCTGCTTGATATAGATGTCGGCCGCGGGGCTTTGCTGCGTGCTGGCATACAGAATGAACTTGCCGTCCTTGCTCACGGTCGGGTCGAAATCGGACCCCTCACCCGTGAAAGTCACCTGCCGCGAGTTGTAGGTCTGGTACCCGGGGTCCTCGGCCCGCGTGGGGATCTCGGTCTCCATCAGCGACCCGTACAGGCTCGCCGCGAGGTTCGGGCCAAACCGTCCATCGTCCTCGGGCTTGGTGTACGCCGGGGCCGGCGGCTGCTCCGCCTCGCTGGTGGACTCGACCAGCTGCCAGGCGTCATTGTTGTTTTCACCGTTGAGGAACGGGTCCTTCGCCGGATCGAACATCTGATCGATCGAGACGGTCATGATCCGCGACGAATCGGCCGGTTCGGTGACGAGCGGCTCCTCGGGGCGGGGTGACTGCTGCTGCGCGGTGCTCTTCGAGGTGCTCGAACAAGCCCCGAGACCCGCGCAGACACCGGCGAGCATCACGATCGAATAGACGGGCTGGACGTTCAAACGCATGTGCGGGCTCTCCTACTACACGACGGCGAGACGCCTGAGCGCCCCTCCGATCGCGTGGCTCCGCACGCGCGATCGAAACTCATCCTGCTTCCGCGGCGATCCTCCCCGCGTGACTGATCGAGACCCCCCCTTATCGGACGGATCCGACCCCGGGCATGAACTCCGCGTGCCGGAAGCACACGGTTCGAAATCATGCATCGGCCCGCCCCGCCGAGGGGATCAGTCGGATTCCATATTCAGACCAAACCGGAACAAGACGCCCCCGGATTTGGGGGATGCCCCTTCCGACGGCGCTCATCCGCACTCCCGATGAAGACAAACGATGCACCGACGCCGTCACCGGCATATGGCGCCTCAATCGGCCCGGGCGGGCGGGGGTGTGCCACCACACACACCCCACGCCTTCGCCGGGCACCTCGGAGTACGCCTTCAGAGCAGGCGCTCGTGCGCCGTGATCGCGGGCGAATCGTTCAGACGAACCCACCTGGCGTCGCGTCCCCGCGCCCGCATGATCCCGCGGAGACGGGTGAGATAAACGCGGAGCCGATCGCCCGAAAAAGAGTCGAGAAATTCGGCCGTCGCGCTCGGATTGATCGTGATGATCTCGTCGATCACCTGCTGCCGGGAGAGCCGATCGAGATGGGCCGTCTCCGGCGTGACCGGCTCGTTCGCGTGTTCATGCCGGGACTCGGTACGAGATGAGGTAGACGTTTCTGGTGAAAGCACGACATCCTGTTCCGTCCGCGGCTGATCATCTTCTGTTGCGTTCCAGTCCAGCAACGCCTGGGTCATGCCGTGCATCGGATGGGCTCCCTTCACCGCCGACAGGCGACCCCGCAGTATCGGAAACCTCCGCCCGAACGGTTCACGATGTAACCGGTGCGGACGCGGCGATCCGTGCGCATATCGTGGGGCATGGAGATCTGGCGATTGCTCCTCAACGACAACGCCGAGAACGACGCGGGTTCGCCGTGCGACGCAAAGCCCCACCCGGTTTTCGTCTCGGCATCCGCAGCCGAGGCGGTTCTGCTCGACACCAACCCCTTGAGCGATGCAGGCATCGCCCTCCCGTCCGGCGTGCCCGCGGTGGTCTGCCGCTCGGGCTGGATCGAGCCGGATTCGGAGGACGAGGCCGACCACGCCGACGCCGCCCGGCGGACATGGTCCGGTGAGGGCCGAACACGGTTCGAAGCGGCGTGGGACGCGCTCCAATCCATGGCCGAGACACGAGGCGTGCGGCTCTGGCTGCTGCCGCACGCGGGCGACGTGATCGGCGACGTGCCGGCGTTGCGATCGCTCTCGGGGATCGACGTGCTGCTCGAACCGTCGGCGATGCTCACCGAGTCGATGATCCCCGATGCGGGGGATCACTTCGACCGCCTGCTCGAACCCCTCGAATCGGGCGATCTCGTCCGGGCCGTGCTGGTGACGAACACCGACGGCGTCGGTCGGGTGCCCATCGGCGAGGGCCGCATCGACCCGGACATCCTCTTGTCCCTCGCCGAACGCGTCTCGGCGTGGGCGCCGGTGTGTGTGCTCGCGGGCGACGAGGCGCTGGTGGCGGCGAGCCGGGGTCGGGCCTGATCCCTACAATCGCCGCATGACCCAGACGACCCCGGACCATCCGACGTTCGCCCTCGTGAAAAACGCCTTCCCCGGCATCCGCCTGCGGGCGACCGAGTTCCGCGGCGAGGCGACGCTGATCGTCGAGCCGGAAGACGCCCACGCGGTGCTCAAATTCCTCAAAGAAAACCCCGAGACGGCGTACAACTTTCTCTCCGATGTCGCCGGGATCGACTATCTCGGGTACCCGGCGGAGATGCCGAGCCGGTTCGCGGTGGTCTACAACCTGATCTCGCACGAGCACGACAACCGGTTCTTCGTCAAGGTGTTCCTCGACCCGTCGGTCCCCACCGACGGCACCGAGGACGACCCGGCGCTGCACCTCGAATCGGTCTGCGACCTCTGGCCCGGGGCCGAATGGCCCGAGCGCGAAGTCTTCGACATGTTCGGCATCCGCTTCGACAACCACCCGGACCTTCGCCGGATCCTGCTGTGGACCGACTTCCCGGCCCACCCGCTGCGCAAGGACTACCCCCTCCGCGGGCGGGGCGAACGTGAGGCCTACCGCGTCGTGGACCGCACGTCGACATAAACGGCCCGTTCACGGGCAGCCGGCCAGGAAATCATTGACGAACGCGTTGAGGTCGTTCAGGTCGAGCACGCCGAACGGCGGGGCGATGTCGGCCGGCGAGCACGGCTCGTTGTTGTCGACCGTGATCCCCGAGACGATGCCGCTGTGCACGAACGTCTGGCGGTTGTCGGTGACGCGGATGGTTTGCAGCGTCTGTCCCTGGAAGTCGTCGGGGAGATCGAAGCGGACCATGTCGAGATAGTCCGGGTTGCCCGCCTGACCGTCGGGGTCGGTGAAGACGTTGACGGTCGTTGTGCCATTGATGGTGTTGGTGAAGTTGCCGCTCCAGTCGCGGATATCGTCGTTGCCGATGAGGTCCCACTGCGCGTGCGCACCGTCGGAGCCGGAGAAGTCGACGAGCATGCGTCCGTTCTGGGTGGTGCCCCAGATGGTGTTGATGAGCATGTAGACGGTCTCGGCGTTGACGACCGACACGTCGAGCTCGAGGATCCACTGACCGTCGTTGCCGCCCCCGCCGCCGATGCCGTCGCCGCTGCCCCACTCGTTGTTGACGCCGACGGGGATCTCGAACGGCACCCCGCCGAGGGTGACGCTTCCCTCGGGGTACTGGTCGTTTCGGTCCTGCATCCTGCGGTTGTAATGCGTCCCGAAATCGATGGGGACATACCCCGCCGAGGCGAGCGGGACCGCCGCCAACGAGACGAGACCGATCGCCAACTTCCTGCATTCCATGGGATTCCCTTTCATGCAGACCGCCAAGGAACGGGCACACCCCCCGGCCACACGAACCACGCGTGGCGAATGCTCGCTAATTAGGACAAACTTAGTTTATTTTAGCGTCCAAACACCCGCACGCCCCGCAGGCGGACCTCTCCGGGATGCAGAACCGTCAGATTGCGGGGTTCCCCCATCCGCGGGCGGTACAACGCGCGGCCCGGCCCGTAGCAGAAGAAAATGACCCCAGCGGGATTCGAACCCGCGTTACCAGGATGAAAACCTGGTGTCCTGGACCAGACTAGACGATGGGGCCAGCCGCCCGGCGTGCCGGGCAGGCCCATTGTAGAGGCGAATCCCCCAGTCTCAAGCGCGGGACGACCACAGATCCGTGATCGACCCCGGACCGGCCGTAGGATCGCCCCATGCGGGTCCGAGGTCACGATATGCCGGACGATGTGCTCAGCCCTCCCCCGTCCGTGTGGCCCGCGCCGCCCGATGCCCCGGTCCTGCTGTTCGGCGGCACCTTCGACCCGCCGCACCGGGGACATGTGCAACTGCCTGTGCGCGCGCGCGACGCGCTGCTGGGCGATGCGGGCTGGCTTGTCTACGTCCCCGCGGCGAGGAACCCGCTCAAAGCCCGTGGGCCGGTGGCGTCGGACGCCGACCGCGTCGAGATGCTCCGGCTCGCCACCGCCGGGGTTCCCCGGTGCGCCGTCTGGACCGACGAGATCGACCGGGCGGCGGGGTCGGCCCGACCGGGCCCGAGCTACTGGGTGGACACCCTCGCCCGGGCGGCGAGTTTGATCGGGGATGACACGCCGCTGCGGTTCCTGATCGGGGCGGATCAGGCGTTGGCGTTCGGCCGCTGGCGTGCGCACGAGACGATCCTTGCGCTGGCCGAGCCGGCGGTGCTGCTGCGCGAGCCGGCGACCGACCGCGAGACGTTTCGGCGGCTGCTCCAGCAGGCCGGGCAGGACCCGGCCGCGTGGCTGGGGCGTGTCGTGGATGTCGGCGTGCTGCCGTCGGCGTCGACGTCGATCCGCGGGGCCCTCGCCTCGGGCGCCCGCCCTTGTGATCTCGACCTGCCCCGGCCCGTGGCCGACTACATCGAGGCGAACGGGCTGTACCGGGCCTGATCCCGGCCGGGAGGCCCGCCTTCGCCCCCGGGGCTCCTATTCTTGGGCCTTATGGATATCAGTCTGGCCTGGCTCAACGCGTATCTCTCCCCCGGCGACGTCTCCGCGTCGGAGGCCGATGACCTGCTCACGCAGGCCGGCCTGCCGATCGAATCGCACACACCGCTGCCGTCCGGCGACGTGATGCTCGACGTCGAGGTGACAAGCAACCGGCCGGACTGCCTGAGCCACATCGGCTGTGCGCGCGAAGTGGCGGCGTTGTCGGGGCGGCAGCTGGTGTATCCAGAACCGGGCGAGCCGACCCGCGCCGGCCGGGTCGCCGATCTGCTCAGCCTGCGCAACACCGACCACGATGCGTGCCCGCTGTTCACCGCCCATGTGCTCACCGGGTGCAAGGTCGGGCCCAGCCCGGCGTGGCTGGTCGAGCGGCTCGAAGCGGTCGGGCAGCGGTCGATCAACAACGCGGTGGACATCACCAACTTCATCACGCTCGAACTGGGCAACCCGTGCCACGTCTTCGATCGGGCAAAGCTCGCGGGGCCTTCGCTGATCATCCGCTTCGCGAATGAAGGCGAGAAGCTCACGACGCTCGACGGCAAGGAGCGCGTCCTCAAGGCGAGTGACCTGGTCGTCGCCGACGCCGACCGGGCGCAGTCGCTCGCGGGCGTGATGGGCGGGGCCGACAGCGAGGTGGACGGGTCGACGACGGACATCGTGTTCGAGATGGCGACGTGGGACCCCGTGACCGTGCGCACACAGGCGCGACGTCTGGCGATCAACACGGACGCGGGCTTCCGGTTCCAGCGTGGGGTTGATCCGCGGACGATCGACTACGCCGCGAGGCGGGCGCTCGCATTGCTTGTCGAGCTGACCGGGGGCACGCTCGCTGAGGGCGCGTTGATCGACGGGGCGCCGCTGCCGGGGCCGCAGATCGTGTCGATGCGGCCGAGCCGGGTGAAAACGATCCTGGGCATCGACATCCCCGTGGGTGACATGATCACGATGCTGCGCGCCGTCGAGATCGGTGTCGAGCAGGCCGGCGAAGACGAGCTGCGTTGCGAGATCCCGCCGCACCGCTCGCGTGATCTGCCGCGCGAGATCGACCTGATCGAGGAGGTCGCTCGGATCAAGGGTTACGACGCGATCCCGGTGGCCGAGAAGATGCCCGTCACGATCGGCCCGGCCCAGCCGGAGCGGAGGGCGCTGCGTGAGCTGGGGCGTGTGCTGACGGGGCTGGGGTTCGATGAAACGGTAACGTTCAGTTTCACCAGCCCGAAGCGTGCGGCGCTGTTCATGCCGGAGGGGCTCGAACCCGCGGCCGTGGATGATGCGCGGCGTGCCGACGAGCCGACACTCAGGCCGAGCGGGCTGACCGGGCTGCTCGATTGTCGTCGATCGAACCAGTCGGCGCGGTCGGCGCCGCCGGGGATGGTCCGCCTGTTCGAGATCACGTCGGTGTTCGCGCAGAAGCCCAAGACCGGCGACGCATCGACCCCGCCCGAGAGCGTCGAGAACCGCAACGTCTGCCTGCTGATGGACGTGCCCGGCAACGGCGAGACGACAAAGCGGAAGCACGACGAACTCCAGCACGGGTTGCGGGTCATGCGCGGCGCGATCGACGAGTTGGTGCGCGCGATGCACGGCTCGGAAGCCCGTGTGATCATCACGCCGCTGCCCGAGCCCCCGTCGCCGGCGTGGGACGCGGGTGCCTGCGCCGCCGTTGCTGTGCAGACGGATGACCGCGATGAACCGGTTCGGCTCGGGCTGTTCGGGCTGATGAGCGACGCCGCGCTGCGGTCGTTCGATCTCGATGTGCCGGTCGTGGCGGCGGAATTGAATCTGGCCGGGTTGATCGCGGGCTATCCGCCGGCCTCGCTGGCGCACGCGCTGCCGCAGTATCCCCATATCGAACGCGACCTTTCATTGATTCTGGACGAATCGGTGCGGTGGTCGGATCTGGCCGATGCGATCGGATCGATGTCGCTCGATCGGCTCGAAGCGTGCAAGTTCGTGGGGACGTTCCGCGGCAAGCAGGTCGGGGCGGGGAAGAAGTCGGTCACGATGCGGCTTCGGTTCCGCGACGCCGATCGGACATTGCGGCATGAAGAAGTCGATCCCCAGATGGATTCTGTCGTACTACAGATGCAGGAACGATTCGGCGCGACGCTGCGGGGTTGACCCCGGCCCACGCCGATTCGGGTAGACCGGCGGACTTGGCATGGGCTGGAGGCACGAAACAGGTGCTTTTATTCACTATTTATAAGGATATCGAAAATATATTGTTTGGTCTTGGTGTGGCTTTTTCAGATCGATCACCCTACGGTCGATTGAGGGGAAGATGCCTTTCCCTGTTCGGAGGTTCGTGATGGCCAGCAAGGAGGATCCCATGACACAGACCACCTCACAGCCGAGTCAACCCGTGACCAGTGGCGAGGCCCGGGTGAACGCCATCCCGACGCCGGATATCAAGCACCCCGAACTGGATCGACCCGTGATCTATATCAATGGTGAGTTCAAGCCGAAGCACGAAGCGAACATCAGCGTCTATGACCATGGGCTGCTCTATGGCGACGGGATCTTCGAGGGCATCCGTGTGTACCAGGGCCGGATCTTCAAGTGCGGTCAGCATATGGACCGTCTGTGGCGCTCAGCGGAGGCGTTGCGTCTCGAGATCCCTGTGAGCCGGGAGGAGATGATCGCGATCCAGCGTCGTTGCATCGAGTTGAACGAGGTGGTGGACGGCTATATCAGGCTCGTGGTGACGCGTGGTGTGGGGACGCTGGGGCTGAACCCGTATGCGTGCCCGGAGCCGGGGATCATCTGCATCGCGGATCAGATCTCGCTGTACCCGCCGGAGATGTACGAGAAGGGGATGACGGTGTGCATCGCCGAGCGTCCGCGGGTGCCGATCAAGTGTCTCGACCCTCGGGTGAAGAGCCTGAACTATCTGAACAACATCATGGCCAAGTGTGAGGCGATCGACCGCGGGTTGCTCGAAGCGGTGATGCTGAACACGGACGGCTTCGTGAGCGAGTGCACGGGGGACAACATCTTCGCGATCAAGGACGGGGTGCTGTTCACGCCGCCGAGCGACGCGGGGATTCTGGAGGGCATCACGCGGCGGTTCGTGATGGACACGGTGGCGCCGGCGTGCGGGTACCACGTCGAGGAGCGTCTGTTCAAGCCGATCGAGCTGATCGAGGCGGACGAGGTGTTCCTGACCGGGTCGGCGGCGGAGATGATCGCGGTGACGGCGATCGTCGCGCAGGACCCGGCGGGGCACGATGTCGAGCATGTGATCGGCGCGGACAAGACGGTGAAGGCCGAGGGCCCGATCACGCGTGAGCTTCGGACGAAGTTCCGCGAGATCGTCACGGGCGACAACGTGCCGGAGGATTGACGGGCGGGCCTGCGCTTTCTTGACCCCTTGACAACGAGCCCCGGGCGCGAGCCCGGGTTTTTTCATTGTTCCAGGGCGTGCATCCCGCGAAGATCGGGGTTTCGCGATGTGTGATTCGAACTCCAAAAGATTCTCGTGCTTTCTGGAGCAAGATCCGGATGTTCGTTCTTCCCTCTCCCCGGCGACCGGTGAGAGGTGGGGCCGGCATCCATCGCCCCTACCACAAAAACGGACTCGAAAAACCCATCGATCAAGAAAAACATCTTGGCTCGCGCCCGGTTCTGGGTAACACGCACGAGTTTTTCCCGGGATTCGTATCAGAACGACATGAACGCCTCGAGAGCCGCCCGCAACGAAGCGATCAACGGCGGCAGGTCATCCTGCACCGTGTCCCACACTGTCTGGAGATTGATGTCGTAGTAACCGTGGATGAGCCGGTTCCTCATCCCGATGACATCCAGCCAGGGGATGTCCGAGATCGATTCGCGTGTCGGCTCCGATATCCGGGAAGCCGCTTCGCCGACGATCTCGATCGACTTGAGCACAGCGAGCATCAGTACTCGGTCTGAATCGAGGTCTTGCCGAGTCTTCCCCTTTACGAAATGTTGCGCATCCTCAGCGGCGTCGAGCATGTGCCGGAGGCGCACGATATCGCGTTCCGGGATCGACATCACGCCGCCTTGTAAAGCGTTTTGGCTTCGGTGGAGACTTCTTCCCTGAAATAGCGGCTGAGATCCTCGCGCGTACGGAGATCCACCGGGCAGCCAAGAAGATCGGACAATTCGCGTGTGAGGCGAGCCATGGTGAGCAGTCCGATCGAGCGGCCGGGCTCGAACTCGACGAGGAGATCCAGGTCCGAGTCTGTCGTGGCGTCGCCGCGGAGGTGAGAACCGAACAGGGCGAGGTGGCGGATGCCTTCACGCCGGCAGAAATCGGAAAGCAACTCGGTCGGGAGATCAATCACAGAATGAGTATACCGGCTGATCCCGTGTAGTCACAAGCCTTTCCCGTCGGCACTCGACCTTGATCGCGGAGATGCGCGGAGGCGTCTTATCGGCTTCTCTGCGTGTCGGATCGCTCGTGCGGGGTGCCGGTCGCGTGTCGGTTCTACACTCCGCCCATGCCGACGCTTGAAGTGAACTTCGACGGGATCGTGGGCCCGACGCACAACTACGCGGGGCTGAGCCCGGGGAACCTGGCCAGCGAGAAGAACGCCGGGGCGGTGAGCAGCCCGAAGCGGGCGGCGCTGCAGGGTTTGGCCAAGGCGAGGCGGCTGGCGGAGATGGGGCTCGAACAGCATGTGCTGCCCCCGCAGGAGCGGCCCGATATCGCGTGGCTCCGGTCGCTGGGTTTTTCGGGCAAGGACGCGGACGTGCTCACCTCGGCGGCGAGCGAAGCACCCGACGCGCTGGCCGCGGCGTGCAGCGCCAGCGCGATGTGGGCCGCCAATGCCGCGACGGTCAGCCCGGGACCCGACACCGCGGACGGTCGGCTGCACCTGTCGCCGGCGAACCTCGCGTTCAACCGACACCGGGCGCTCGAGGGCGCGTTCACCACAGCCGTCCTCCGGCGGATCTTCGCGGACGGGGCACACTTCGCGGTGCACGGGCCGCTGACGGCCACACCCCGGCTGTTCGACGAGGGCGCGGCGAACCACACGCGGCTTGCGCCCAGCCACGGGGTGCCGGGCGTGGAGTTGTTCTGTTTCGGGAGGCCCGCGGGGGCCGGGTGCGATCTCGACTGCGGGGTGAAAACCCACCCGCCGCGGCAGGCGGAGGAGGCGAGCCGGGCGTTGGCGCGTCGGCATGGCGTTCGGAACGCGGTCTTCGCCCGGCAGCACCCGCGGGCGATCGACGCGGGTGTGTTCCACAACGACGTGATCAGCGTGGGCAACGAGGACGTGCTGCTCGTGCACGAGTTGGCCTACGACGATACGGGCCGGGTGATCGACGAACTCCGCGTCGCGATGGGCGAGACGCCGCTGCATGTGGTGCTGATATCCGAGGATGAGCTGAGCCTCGCCGATGCGGTCGGGACGTATCTGTTCAACTCGCAACTGGTGACGCTGCCGGGTGCGGGCGGGAAGGGTCGGATGGTCCTGGTCGCACCGATCGAGGTGGAAGAACACGCCGGGGCGAGGGCCTGCGCCGATCGTGTGCTGGCCGAGTGCGACGCGGTCGGTGCGGTCGAGTATGTCGATGTCCGGGAATCGATGCGCAACGGGGGCGGGCCGGCGTGCCTGCGGCTGCGGGTGGTGATGACGGACAGCCAGCGGGCGGCGCTGTCGGGGCGGACGCGGCTGGATGACGCGTTGCATGAAGAACTGACCGCGTGGGTCGAGCGGCATTACCGGGATGAACTTCGACCGGAGGACCTCGCGGACCCGGCGTTGGTGGACGAGTGCCGGGCGGCGCTGGACGAATTGACCGGGATTCTTCGGCTCGGGGCGGTGTATCCGTTCCAAGGCTGATTGGGCGGAACGGGGCGCAGAACCGGCCGTCCTGTCTTCCCGGCATCGCCTGTCCGCGATCTGATTGAATGGCAATCGACCCGGCAGCACGGTTTCATCCGCTGTTCATCGGGTCGGCTGGAATGGGCGATACAGGACTCGAACCTGTGACCCCCAGTGTGTCATACTGGTGCGCTAGCCAACTGCGCCAATCGCCCAAAGGCCGGGCCTCGCGTGCCCGGGACGGAGAGTATACGCGCGCCGAGCGGGGCGGCCACCAGAGAGGAAACCGGGATTCGATCTTGGTGGAAAGGCCCTGTTTCATCCTCTCCGGCGGGGGGCGGACGGTGTGCCCGCCACCGGGAGACCGCCGGGCAGGATTCACTGCGGGCGGCCCGTCGGCCTCAGTTGGCGAGGATGACGATCTCGACCCGCCGGCTTGCTTCCTTGCTCGATTTCGGGTTGGCCGATCCCATCGCGGCGGAATAGATGCGGTCGGCATCGATCCCGCGCGAGACGAGGTATTTCTCGACCGCCAGGGCGCGTTCGGCGCTGAGCTGCTCGTTTGATTTCCACTTGCTCTTGCGGATGGGGTCCGAATCCGTATAGCCCTCGACCCGGATGGTGTTGGTGGGGTACTGCATCAGGATGAGCCGGGCGATGCGGTCGAGCTCGCGGCGACCCGAGGCCTTGAGTGTGACGCGGCCCGAGTCGAAGAGGACATCGCCCGCAACGGTGAGAACCACGTCGCGCGAGCCGTAGGCGGAGCCCGCACCAGCCGGCGCGGCGGCGCCCGCCCCGGCC
>JALWOY010000017.1 GCA_027083355.1 Phycisphaerales bacterium
CGGCTCGGCCGAGATCATCGTCGCCGCCGATACGGTGACGCCGGGCGACTGGGTCGCCGTCGAGGGCGTCGGGTGCGCCGAGGTGCGGGCGGTCTTCCAGGCCGAGGTGCAGATGATCTCGACCGCGGCCGTGCTCGCCGCGGGGACAGGCGGGTGCGACGGCTGCGGCGCGGACCCCGTCGAGGTCGTGCGGATGCGTCCGGTGGACGGCGCCGACCGGTTCGTGCCCCGCGACCATTTCGCCGCCGAGCCGGAGCCCGGCGAGTGGTGGAAGATCCCGGATGTCTGCGCACAGGTGATCGGCGCCGAGACGGGCACGCCGGACGCGAGCCTCGGACCGGGGCCGTTCGACGACCTGGCCGCGTGCGAAACGCCTCCGACCGTGCGCATCCGGAGCTGCGACCTGACGGCCTCGGCGTGGGTGGATCAGGCACACTGGGACGCCGGGGTGGATCTCGGGGCGATCGTGATCGGGACCGTGGTGCGGATCGGCGGCGTGTGCTGGCGCGTCGCCGAGGCGGGCCGCGACCAGAGCCACGCCGAGACGATCACCGCCGGGGTGCTGGTGGCGGCAAGGCGGTTTGAGCGGTGCGTGGACTGCGAGGCCGACGGCGGGGTGGTCGAGCCGCCGATCGACCCGGTGGAGCTGCTGTGAGCGGCAGAGTGGGAAAGCAGCAAAGCAGCAAAGAAGAAGTGGCGAAGTGGCAGAGAGGCATCAGGCACTGGGCATATGGCACTGGGCCTCCGATTTGTTGCTCTGCTGCTTTGCCGATCTGGCGTCTCCGCCGCACGACCCAGCGGAGCTGGATCGTGGCACCTGGCCAGAGGGCCAGATGAGCAAATGGCCAGATGCTTGATCTATTTGGCCATCTGGATCTTTGGATCTTTGGAACTCCGAAAGGACTCCCATGAGCGACGACGTGATGATCGATCGGGCCGGGCGGGTGCTGGTGCGGTGCGCGGACACGGGGGCGTATGTCTCGATCGGCGACGCCGACCGGGCCGTGCGGATCGGTAGCGCCGTGCTCGCCGCCGCCGTCGAGGCCGGGTCGGCGCAGATCCAGCGCGAGGTCGACGAGGCCGCACGCCGAATGGAGGCCGCGAGCAATCTCGACGGCTCAGGGACCGGCGAGGTCGTTGATGCCGGCGGCGACGAGACCCCAGACGATCGCAAAGACGACGGGTCCGACGATGGAAAAAGCCAGCAAAGCGAGGAAGACCTGCATGCCGATACCGCGAGAGAGGCGGCGGATGGTCTCGCGTGAAAGCGTGATCTCGTGCTGCCGGCGGTCGAAGCGGTCGAGCAGGTCGATCAGGCGGCGCAGGGCGAGGGTGGACTCGTTCGGCGGCGCGGGTTGGGCACCGATCGCGTCGGGTAAGTCCATGTGTGACGCGGCGGGTGCCGGGGAAGCCGAGGCGGCCGGGGCGGCCGGGGCGGCCTGGACGACGAGGTAGCCTTCGTCGATGGCGCGGCGCTCGGCGGCGGCCCGGTCGGGCGCCTCGACGTGCAGGTCCGACTCGACGCCGGTCTCGCGGTCGGCGACGCGGATGGTGTGGGTCGTCATGGCCGGATTGTACGCGGGGTGTCAGGTCGCGTGGCGCTTGTGCTCGGTCCGCACGGCCCAGTTGCCCTCGTCGGTCTCGATGTCCTGGTGGCGGACGGCGACCGGGTCGCGCTGCTCGTAGGCGTCGATGATCGCCCCGATCAGCATCGCCGCGCGGTCGGGACCGATCAGCCGCTCGAGGTGACCCGCGAGATCGACGACGGTGCCCGGCCGCGACAGGTCGGGCAGGACGTCCTCCCACGCGTCGCAGGTGTCGGTGATCGCCCGGGCCTCGTCGGCCGTGATCGGCCTGACGCGGTGGTAGGCCTCGACGATCTGGCGGAGCTTCGGAGCCCGTCCGGTGAAGCGGGGCATGGTTTCGTACTTGATGATCGAGTCACGCGAGACCGCGGAGACGCGCGCGGCCTCGACCAAGCTCAGCTTGCGACGCACCCGCATCCGCTTCAAGATGGATCCGAAGGCATCGGCCATGTTGGATTGTACGCGGTGTGTCAGGCCCCGGGGCGCTTGTGGTAGGTCCGCACGGCCCAGTCGCCCTCTTTGGTTTCGATGTTCGAATGGCGGACCGCGACCAGGTCGCGCTGCTCGATGGCGTCGATGATCGATTCGATCAGCATCGCCGCGCGGTCGGGACCGATCAGCCGCTCGAGCCGGTCCGTGAGCTCGGCCGCCGAGGATGGCCGCGACAGGTCGGGCAGGACGTCCTCCCAGGCGTCGCAGGTGTCGGTGATCGCCTGGGCCTCGTCGGCCGTGATCGGCCTGACGCGGTGGTAGGCCTCGACCAGTTTGCGGAGCTTGGCGGCCTGACCCGAGAAGCGGCCGAGATGCTCATATCGCGTCACGGCCTCGCGAGAGATGTCCGAAGCTCTGCTCGCGTCGACAAGACTCATCTTTCGGCGCAACCGCATCCGCTTCAGACTGGCACCGAAGGTGTCGCTCATGCCGGATTCAACGGCATAGGCCGCAGATTTGGAAGAAAAAGCAGGCACAATCAATAGATACTGTTGTTTTTCTCGAATTTACGCGGTAAACTGCCGGTACTGATCTCGTGGGCGGCCCCCGGTGGCCGCCGAAGGGGGTCCGGATGACGATCGCAAAGCAGACCAAGGGGTCCATTCTCATGGCGAGGGAAAAACACCTCGCCATGCTGCGCGATGCGGGTCTGCTCGCGGCCCAGATCGATCTCGGTCGTGCCCTCTGCGGTCTGTACCGCGAGGTCGTCGACGGCGGAACTCCCGGGATCAACTGGGATCGGGCCCGGCGGATGCAGCGGGACAGCGGGCTGCTCGTGTCCATCGTCGAGGCCGCGGTGGCGCCGCCCGTCGAACGCGACTTTGTCGTGCTCGCCGCGATGCCGCTGCAAGACGCATCCGTGACCGCCTACCGGGCGCTCGCCGTGTACGAGGCGTTCGAGGACGGGCGGCTCGCGGGCGTGACGTCCGCGGCCCGCGCGGCGGTGATCGCCGGCCTGGAGGGCGCCGGATGAGCGTCGACGAGATCGTCATCGAGATCGACGGGCGGGCCATCACGGCCGCCGAAGCGGGCAAAATCGCCCACGATCTGGCGTCGGCGTACGCGTCGAGCCGTGACGAGTCGCTGCGGCGGGGCATCCGCCTGGGCGAGTACCTGCTCGGCGTCAAGCGGCAGCTGGAGCACGGGGCGTTTCTGGGGTGGCTGAGCCGTTATGGCATCAACCGGCACACGGCGAGGCGGGCGATGCGGCTCGCCGAGGCGGTCGGCGACGGCCGGGGCGGCCTGGACCACGACAAGGTGGCCGCCAAGCGAGACGAGCTGAAGATTCCCCCCGGTCATCCGCTCGCGGAGATGGAAATCGCCGACATGAGCAGGCGGCAGGTCGAGCAGGCCGTCGGGCTGCGGCCGTTCGCGGCGACGGATATCCGCCCGCCCGCCGGCGTCGTCCCGGCCGATCGGATGTTCGGGCCAAATGCTGACCACGGTCAACATTTGGAAGAAGAAAACCGCGAAAACGAGATGGAATCGCCAAATGTTGACCACGGTCAACATTTGAGACACGGAATCTCTACGCCTGTTGTTGGGGTGTCGGGCAGGCAGCTGGAGCTGATTGATTACGTCGCGGGCCTGGTCGACGAGGCTGCGGCCGAGCTCGAGGACATGTACAAGGGTGGCGTAGACGCAGATGCCGTCGAGTCGCTCGCGGAGCGGCTCCGCAGGGCGCTCGAGATCGTCGAGCAGATGCGGCGATGACTCTCTCTCCTCCGGCTCCGGCGGCTCGGGAACGTGCCGCCGGGGTTTGAAGACTGCCGCGGCGCGGGCACGCGACGCGGCGGGATCGGATGTCGCCGGGTGGTCCGGCGCGGTGGTTGCCCCGGTCGTGCCGGCGTGCGTGCTCCGCCGGCCGGGCCGGGGCATGAACAGGGGGAAATGAAGTGCGCGAGAAATGGTGGGAGGCACCGGACGCGGTCCGCGGCCTCGGGATCGCGAAACTCGGGGAACTGGTGGACGTCGGCACGCTGGTGGCCGAGGGACGCGTGCGGGCCGGGCGGAAGTTCGATGGCGGCGGTGTGCGGCGGCGGCTGTACGCCGTGATCTATGTCGCCGTGCATGCCGAGGCGACGCTGCGGCGGCGGCTGTCGGACGCTCCCGGGAACACGCACCGGCAGATCGCCGACGCGCTCGGGTGCGGCGAGGATCGGCCCAAGCGGTGGCTCAAGACGAGCGACCCGAAATGGCTGGACGCCGGGGACCTGGTGATGCTCATGGCCGCGGACGCGCTGAGCCCGCCGGTCCGCGCCTGGCTGATCGAGCAGGTCGGCTTCGAGGCGGGGTTCACGGCCGTCGTCGATGACATCGGCGGCCCGGCCGCCAGCAGTGACGGCCCGGATGAGCACATGACGGATATCACGGCCTCGGTCGGGCGGCTCGCGGGGTCGATCCGCGAAGCGCGGGCCGGGGGGATCGATCGGGATGAGGCCTCGGCGATGATCCACACGCTGCGCGGTGTACGCACCGAGGTGGGCGAGTTCGAGGCCGCGCTGATGGAGATGGCCAATGCGACCTGATGTCGTCAACACGATCGCCAACGCCGAGCCGGACGAGCTCGCCGCCGGCATCATCCGCAGCCGACTCGAGACGGGACGGCGGACGAGGCTGCGCGACGGACGTACGAGGCTGATGGTGTACCTGCCGCCGCCGCTGGCGTCCGCCGGCCCGGATCACGCCGACGGGGGCGACGGACTGGGGCGGGCGAGGGAGTTTGGGCTCGACACCGGGCCGTCCAAACGCTGATCTCACACACGGAGGAGCCAGTGTCGCACGTGGAGGCACGTCTCGATGAACGGCTCGTCGGGCAGCGATCTGATGTAGCCGTCGTGCACGTCGTTGATCACGTGACCGGCGATCACGCGGCGGACGATGCGGGCGAGGTCGGGCCGTGTGACCGGGGCCGTGGACGCGACCGTGATCTGCGTGGTGCGGAACCACGAGAACGTGCATCGGCGGTGCGGGCTGTCGGCGTTGGGCCAGGCCCGGCGCTTGAGGGCGTCGAACCGCTTGAGCAGGCGGTCGTTGTTGGGTGTGAGCAGCGGGGTGTCGTTGCGGGTTGCGAGCAGGAAGTCGGGGTGGCGTCGCAGGGACAGGGCCGCGTCGATCGCGTCCGCGGTCTCGGGCCAGAGCGGGAAGCGACGCGGGGACTCGGTCTTCGGGCGGGGTTCGTCGATCCAGCCCCGGACGCCCCGATCGACGCGGTCGCATCGTCGATACGCCCTGGGTGTCAGCTGGGCGATCTCGGACTGCCGCATGCCGCCGTTGATCGCGAGCCAGAGACACGCCTCGGTGGTGACGGCGTCGGCGTGGGGATGATCATGGAGCGATCGGCAAACCTTGATCAGTCTGCGTATTTCGCCCGCCGTAAACATGCCCGGCATGTGTTCACGGCGGTGGCGGCGGCGGACGCGTGCGGGCACGGGTCGGAAGGCGTCGCCGGCGTCGATCTCGACGCCGCAGTTTCGTTCGCACCAGCGGAGCATGGTGCGCGTGGTCTGGATCGCCAGGTGCCGCGTGACCGGGCCTTTGTGACTGAAGAGATCACGCATGGCCTCGGCCCACTCGATGGCGCTGATCGAGTTGATCGTGCGACGGCCGCCGAAATGCGACGTGACAAGCCTGGCCAGGCGTGTCAGAAGCTGCAGACGGGAGTGCCCGATCTCGCCGGCGGTGTGGCGCCGCTCGGCGTCGGCGAGGTACTCGGCCAGGGCGGCCGAGATGGTCGTCGGCTTGAGAGATGGCTGGTCCCCGGCCGTCGTGATCTGAGGCCAACGACGGATGTACTCGTCGATCGCCAGGTCGGGGTCTTCGAGGCGGGCGAAGTAGTAACGTTTGCCCTTGTGTTTTTTGGACCAGTAGCCGCATTTCTGCGGGGTGAGCGATATAAGACCGGGACCATGTGGGTCTGGGACCGGAGGGAGTTTGGGGCTAGGGCCGGGGCTACTCATTGGGGGATGCCTTTCAAAGCCATGACCGCCAGCACTTTACCACAAGCGGCCTCCGGATTCGTAAAGCTTAGGTCGCCGGTTCGAGTCCGGCAGGTGGCTTTGCCCGAAACCCCAAAGAATAAAAGGGTTACGGGCGTTTTTGTGCGCGGTGAGGTTGGCAAATGCGGATCGGGGGTTGGGCGCTCTCGCGCCCACTGATTACGGGGATAAGGGATGGCGAGCGGGAGGCACGGGCGGGGCTCGGAGTGGAAAGTGAAGACCGTGACGGTCGCTGCTTGTTGCTGTGGATGATGGAGGAGAGAAGCGAGGGACGCCGCTCGGGTTTCAATCGGGGAGGCGGGGGACGGCGTCAAGGAGGGCGCGGGTATATGGATGGATGGGGTGGTTGATGATCCGGTCCCTCTGGCCGAGTTCGACGAAGCGGCCCCGGCGCATGACCGCGATCCGGTGGCAGAGGTGGCCGACCACAGCGATATCGTGGCTGATGAAGAGATACGCGAGCCCCTCGCTCTGCTGGAGGTCCTGGAGCAGATTGATGATCTGGGCCTGGACCGACACGTCAAGAGCGCTGGTCGGCTCGTCACAGACAATGAACGAAGGCCGGAGCGACAGGGCGCGCGCGATGGCGATCCGCTGACGCTGCCCACCGGAAAACTGATGGGGGTAGCGCCCCGCCGCGTCGCGCGGGAGGCCGCAACGGTCGAGCAGATCGAGCACGGCCCGCTCCGCTTCGACGCGGGACCGGACGATGCGGTGGATGCGCATCGGTTCGGCGATGATGTCGGCGATTCGCATACGCGGGTCGAGGCTCGACGCGGGGTCCTGAAAAATAATCTGCATGCGCCGACGGAGACGGCGGAGTGTGCCGCGGCTCGCGGCGAGGATGTCTGTGTCCTCGAAACGGACCGAGCCGGCGTCCGGCTCGATGAGCCGCAGGACGGCGCGGCCGAGCGTTGTTTTGCCGGAGCCTGATTCACCCACGACCCCGAGCGTTTCGGCGCGGTTGAGACGGAACGACACGTTCTCGACGGCGGTGTTTTTCCGCCCGTCGGCGCCCCTGAAGACGACGCGGAGGTTCTCGACGTTGAGCAGCGGTTGGGGCTCGTCCACGGGCAGATGGTATGGGACGAAGCGGCGGGAAACGCGCGGGATTGTCCGCCCGCGGGGGCCGTGTGGTCGATAGTGTGGGTGCGGGATTGATCCGATTCGGAGCGAGCGTATGTGCGGGATCGTCGGGGTCGTGTCGTGCGGTGAAACGGTTTCCCGGGAGCGGTTCACCGCTATGCGTGATCTGCTCTCGCACCGTGGACCCGACGGCGAAGGGCTGTGGGAAGGACCCGGGGTTCGGCTCGGGCACCGCCGCCTCGCGGTGATCGATCCGACGCCGGGAGGGCACCAGCCGATGTCGACGCCCGACGGGCGTTTCGTGATCGTGTACAACGGGGAGTTGTACAACGACGCGGAAGTGCGCGCATTGCTGGGCGATGTCCGCTTCACATCGTCGTGCGACACGGAGACGGTGCTGCACGCGGTGGCGCGATGGGGCGAGGACGCGGCCGGCGTGCTGCGCGGGATGTACGCGCTAGCACTGTGGGACACACGCGAACGAAGCCTGTTGCTGGCAAGGGACCCGCTCGGCATCAAGCCCTTGTATTGGGCATCGGCGGGCTCGTCGGTCGTGTTCGCGAGCGAAATCCCGGCGATCCTCGAACACCCGGAGGTGCCGGCCCGCCCGGACTGGGCTGCGGTGTCTTCGTATCTGACGACGATCCGCGCGACGCTCGGCGAGCGGACACTGTACGAGGGCGTGCGGTCCGTCGAGCCGGGGTGTTGGGTGAGGATCAGCGTCGAGGACGGGGCGTTTTCGGTATCGAAGAAAGTCCGCGGGCTCGGGGGCACCGCCCGTGCGGAAGCGGGACGCGACGCGGACGACGGCGTGGGGGCGGTGGTCGAAGATTCGATCGCGGCGCACCTGCGGAGCGACGTGCCGTGGTGCTGCCTGCTCAGCGGTGGACTGGACAGCACAATCGTCTCGACCGTGGCGATCGAGCGGGCGGGTCGGCTGCGGACATATGTGTCCGGCTGCCCCGCGGCGGGGGATGGGCTCGCCGACGACTTCACATATGCCCGGGAGGCGGCGGGTGCGATCGGTTCGGAGCATGAGGAGGTGCCGATCGGGCGGGATGGTTTTCTTGAGCGTTGGCGGTGGATGGTCGATCGGCTCGGGATGCCGTTGTGCACACCCAACGAGGTGGCGATCTACGAGGTTTCACGAACGCTGCGGGGAGCGGGCCATTCGGTCGTTCTGAGTGGGGAGGGGGCCGACGAGTTGTTCGGCGGGTACGGCGTGCCGCTGGGCTCGGCGTGGTCGCATATCGAATCGACACCGGGGGAAGGAGAGGGCGACGCGCGGTTCATCCTGGGTTCATCGGCTTGGATGCCGGTGGAGGGCAAGGCGTTGTTTGTCTCGCCGGGGTTCTGGGAGGACGCGGGCCGGGACGAGGCACTGGACGGTTTTTACCGTGAGACGTACCGCGGTCATCTGGACGCGGTGGGGGATGCGGCCCCCGCCGAGCGCCGGATGCAGGCGGTGCTCCGCATGCAGCGAACGGTGAATCTCGTGGGCCTCCTGCGTCGGCTCGACAGCGCGACAATGCTGGCTTCGGTGGAGGGCCGGACACCCCTGGCCGATCGGGTCGTCGCGTCGATGGCAGAGTCGTTGCCGATGGCGGAGAAATTCGAGCCCGGCGACCCGCCCGGGACGAAACTCGCGTTGCGGCGGGCGTTCCGGGGACGGGTCCCGGACACGATCGTGTCCCGGCCCAAGCGGAGCTTCCCGCTGCCGTTCCAGTCGTGGCTCGGGGGGATGGCGGAGGAGGTCAGATCGAGCGCATTTGTGCGTGAGGTGTACACACCCGCGGCGGTGGAGCTGGCATGGTCGGACCCCGAAGCGCATTGGAACCTGGCGTGGCCGATGGCGAATCTGGCGCTGTGGGGTCGGCGTTGGGGGTAACGGGCTGACACGGTTCACAGAAAACTCGACCGATTTCCGGAGCAAGTCCGGGCTTGAGAGAGGACTGGGAGAGGACAAGGGGGAAAGGCTTTCTCTTCTTCTCTACCCACCTTTCGGGAGACGGGTGTTCCGCTGCTTTGTAGACACCATATATCAGACAGCGACTTCGTCGCGGCGGACCGCGTAGGCCAGCACCTTGATCGTTGCTTCCGCGACGAGGGTCCGCTCGGTCCGGCTGCTCAGGCTGCCCATCGTCG
>JALWOY010000018.1 GCA_027083355.1 Phycisphaerales bacterium
CGCGGGGGCGGGGCTCGTGCCGGGCTGGCTCATCGCGGGTCTCCTCGCATACGGGTCGCGTCGGAGGGACAAACTGACGACATTATGCAAGTATTATCGCAAGGCCTCGGTGTGTCAAGCCGACGACGGCGATCACTCCTCATGCTCCAGCAACGCCAGCCATTCGAGGTTGCCCCGGCCCCGGCCCTTCTTCCGGCCTCCGCGGACCGGGCTTTGTACGCTCCCCAGCACGTGAACCCCAAGCCCCGGCATCGACGCGAGGACGTCCCCGACGACCGCCGACGCCCGTTCGGGGTCCAGCACGCCCCCCGGTCCCAGTTCCGACTTTTCGACCTCGTAGTGCGGCTTGACAAGCGTGATGATCCGGCCACCGCGGCCCAACCACCGCAAAGCCGCCGGGATGGCCCGTGATTGCGGCGTCCACCCGAGATCGATCACGACGAGATCAACGCCGCCGCGATCGGCCACTTCCTCGGGGATGTCCGCGTGCAGGGCATTGGTGCGTTCCATGACTTGGACCCGGTCGTCTTGACGGAGCTTCCACGCCAACTCGCCGTAGGCGGTATCCACCGACCACACCCGCGCCGCCCCTGCCTGCAAAAGACAGTCCGTGAACCCCCCGGTGCTGCACCCGAGGTCCGCCGCCCACCA
The DNA here is from genome assembly GCA_027083355.1 of Phycisphaerales bacterium. Taxonomy (GTDB): domain Bacteria; phylum Planctomycetota; class Phycisphaerae; order Phycisphaerales; family UBA1924; genus UBA1926. The sequence goes on from JALWOY010000018.1 coordinate 652, forward strand.
GCCGGCGGGGTCGAGGGCGAACGTGTCCAGGGCATGCCGTAGCTTCAGCCCCCCCCGGCTGACGAAGGGGTTGTCCTGTTGTTCATGGCCCGCCTCCGGCATCGGGTGATGGTATCGCAAGAAATCCAGATGATTCTTGTGCTTTCTGGAATGAGCACCGGGCGCAAGCCCGGGGGGCCTCCCTCCCTCTCTCCGCCTCGCGGGGAGAGGGCCGGGGTGAGGGGTTTCTTCTCTCTCTCTACTCCCTCTCGTGGGACGGGCTTCCAGCCCGTCTCTCCATCTCACTCTTCTCCCTTCATTTCGCGGGCATCCAACCCGATTTTTCTTCCCACCCGACATCGTCCACAAAGAGGCCCGAGCGGAAGCGAGGGCTTTCTCGATCCCGCTCCCCGTGGTCGTTCTTCTCGACCCGACAGACGACGACGCTTCCTCGTGAACACAATGATGCAAAGTGCTGCAAAAAAGCGGCACCCTCACACGCTGGTGAAGGTGCCGCGGGTCGTGTCCGGGTGGGTTGCCGGCGCGTCGATTCAACTCGTCGCGGCCGTGTACTCGAACAGGTACGCGTCGAGGTCGTCGCTGTTGATGATCCGGTTGCCGTCGTAGTCCGCGTCCGGGTCGTTGTTGTTGAACAGGTCGAGGTACGCCGTCAGGTCTGCGGCGTCGATCACGCCGTCCTTGTTGACGTCCGGCGACTGCATCGCGAACGGATCGACCCCGTTGAGCAGGGAGTCCCCGTCGGCGTCGATGCCGAGCCGGACACCCGAGCCGGGCGGGACCGCGATGAAGTGCAGGTAGTTGCCTGGCTGGGCGGCGAGGTTGAGCAGGTCATCGAGCAAGATCGACCCGCCCGTGTCGTCGAGGAAGACGGTGTTGTCAGTGAGCGGGGGCCTGGTCTGGCCCGGGCCGCCCATGTGCGTCACGCCGTTGCCGGAGATCTGGCTCCTGCCGGAACCGCCGGCGACGGTCCCGATGCCGCTCGGCACCTCGGGTGTGCGCGATTTGAACACATACCCGACCTTCTGACCGTTGATCTCGCCGCGGGCGATCACATCGCACACGGCCCGGTTCGAGAACCCGGCCTGCGGCTCGGCGCGGAGGATCATCAGATCGATGTCGCTCTGACCCTGCGCGGTGGTCAGCTGGTCATACCGCACGTCCCACCCGACGATCGACATCACGTTCGTCTGGAACGCGTTGAGGAACGCGATCATCTCGTCCTGCTGAGGACCGACGATGTTGCGGAAGAAGGTGTTGAGGAAGGTGTTGATCGGGTGGGCGTTGTCCTCGCGTTCTTCGCGTCCGTCGTGGATCAGGCCGAATCCTCCGTACAGATCCATGTCGAACTTGCGGTGGATGCCGCGGAGTTGCGTGATCTCCTGGATCTGCGCGAACAGGCTGAACAGTTGCATGCCCGTGTCGTCGCCGAATCCGCTGAGCCGCATGGTGCCGTCGTCGAACAACGAGTGGCACACCTGGCAGTTCTGAATGAAGAGCCCCGCGCCGTTGAACGCCCGTGGGTCCTTGAACGAGTTGTCCCGGTCGTAGAACGGGTTGGGTGGGTAGACCACCGTGTCGATGAATCGGCGGTATTTCGCCATGTCCTCCGCCGGCAGCTCCGCACCGCCGAGCAGGCTGGCGAACGCGCCGTTGAAATCTTCGAACATCGGCTTGTCGCCGCGCCAGTGATAGGCGTTGTGGTCCCGCAGCCCGCGGAGCGACATCGTCACCATCGGGCCCTTCGCCGGGTGGTTCATCAACGGCTCGCCCGTGTCCGGGTCCACCACATTGCTGGGCGCCGGCTGGAGCGCCCCCGCCGGGTCGCCCAGATCCCACGCGAGCCCGTCCAGGTGCCCGTCCACGTGGCACATCGCGCATGAACTGGCGTTGTTGAAACTGAATTCCGTCGAATACAGGAAGTTCCGCCCCTCGACCACCTCGGCCGGCTCGGGGTTGAACAGTTTCAACGTGTCGGCCGCCTGCATCGCATCGGCGGTCAAGTTGATCGCGGTGACGCTGTTGTCCGTGCGGTTGTACGTGTACGCCCGCCGACCCTGATCGTCGACGACCACGCCGCGCGTTCCCCGGCCCACGTTCACGCGGTCGAGCACGGTCATCGTCCCCGGGTCGAGCAGCCCGACGCGCGACGACCCGAGCGCCGCGACGAGCAGCCGATTCCCGTTGGGGCTGAACGCGATATCGATCGGGTTTGACAGCGAGTCGGCGTAGGCGTTCGGGGCCGCGCTCGCAGGCGAGTTGAACCCCGAGATCCCCGCATTCAGATCGAACCGCTGCGGCGGGGCAACGCCGTTGCTCGTGAACACCACCAGCTCGTGGTCGAAGAAGTGCCCGTTGAGGTTCGGCTCGTGCCGGATCGTGTTGAGTGCTTCGAGGTTCGCTGCGTAGATCTCGTCCGTCCCGGGACGCTTCTCGAGCGTCGTCAGGATCGTCCCGACATTCGAGATGATGTGGTCGATCACGGGGGCCGACGGGGTCGACGCGTCGAGCACGATCACGTCGTTGTCCAGCGTGTCCTTCACGTCGTTGAGCACGCCCGCGATCACCTGCTCGGCGTCCTCGAACGACATCGAGTTCTCCGCCGCGTACTGGCTGACCACCGCGGGATCGGGCAGCCCGTCCGGACCGCGGAGCAGGTCGAGAATCCGCTGCCATTCCTCGTCATCGTCGGCGAGAATCAGCTGCGTCTCCGGCGCACCCGGCTCGGCAGATACCGGCGGGTACGGCGCGAACGAGCTCGCCGCGAATGCCGCCGCCGTCACGCTGAAATCGCGGACGACCTGCAGCGCGGGGCGGAGCTCGAAGTCACCGTTGAGCAATGTGTGCCCCAGCGGCTCGCCCACGACGGTGGTGTTGTTGCCCGAGTGCAACGCCGCGACGAAGATCCGATCCGACTCCGGGTCGTACACCATCCCCCGCGGCGTGTCCGCCGGCAGCTCGACCCACGTTAGCAGCTGCCGGGTCGCCACGTCATAGACACCCAGCGCCGGGCTCGGGTCGATCAGCTCGTTGTCCACCGTCGGGGCGGCCCCCTCGAACACGACATACGCCGTCGTGCCGTCGGCGCTGAACGCGATCGTCGAGGGCTCGTCGCCCGCTTCGAGCACGTCCACGACCTCGCTCGTCCCGAGGTTCACCACGCTGATCGAATCAGAAACGTAGTTGCTCACCCACGCGAACGAACCCCCCGGCTCGACGGCGACCGCCACCGGGTCGATCCCCACCGGGGTCGATGTTTTCAGGATCAGCTTCGTCCCGTCGACCGCGTTGGTCTCCAGAACATCCAGCGTCCCCGCCGGCGTGTTCGTCACCAGCACCGTGTCGCCGAACATCGCCAGCGGCTGCACCGGCGGGCTCTCGAAGTTCACATACGCGCCCGATTCGATGTGCGACAGCGGGGGAATCACCACCTCGTTCGGCGGCTCCGAACCCGCCTGACCCGCGAACGAAAGGATGTCCGGCACATCAGCATCGAAAGGCAGGGGCATCCCCGCGACCGGGTGGCCGGCCGCGGTGGTCAGCCGAACCGTGCGAGATTTGTGCATCCCCCCCGTCGTGATCGTCAGCCCGAGAACACCCGTGGCGAGAATCCCGATCCCGATTGCTTGTTGTCTGAATGCATGACGCATCATCAGCCCTCCAAAATGCACGGTCCCCACGCGGCCATGCGAGTCCAAATGAACGCTTCAAAGAAGTTCAGCCAGAACGGCCGAACTGGGAAGACCTATAAAAACTACACGAAACCGGTGACAAGTGCAAGCCGATAATCAAAATTCCGTGTGTCGACACAATCGGGCGAAGAGCATCCCGAGTTGGTCTTCACGGGCCGGGGTTTCGCATCGATTCAGACACGGGCCGAAACAAGCAGGCCCATCCAAGATGAATGGCCGATTCGCTTATCGATCGATCAGCGGCGAACGCCCCGCGGTGATGTTGTGCCGAGTCCCCGGCAGCGTCACCGCGTGGATGAACGTCTCGTATTCCTGCCGAGCCGCGGCGATGTCGCTGTTGAAATACACACGAAAAACCGCGTCCCCCACGCGCCTCGACATCGCGGTGCGCACGGCCTCCGTCCCGAGCGAATCCCGGAGCGTCTGCCCCAGTCGGCCTTCCGCCGCGTCCGCGAGTAACCGGGCGAGCAGACTCCGGTATTTCGCGCCCGCGCCCTCGTGCAGAAAAAGCGTCAACGCCCAGACCTGCGCGTAATACCCGAGAGTCCGCCCGTCCGCCGAACGGATCAGATCCTGCGGCCGACTCACGAGCAGCTCATCCAGCGGCATCAGCCTGTCGTCGGCGGCCAGTGTCCGCAGCATGTCGAACCGCTCGGGATTCGACCACGGCAGAAAAACGGGCAGCGTGCGGTCCGATGGATGCCAGCGGAATCCCTCGAAATAGGTCGCGATGCCCTCCTCGAGCCACAGCGGCAGCGGCTGCTTGAACGTGGACTGCGTGTATTGGTGCCAGCCCTCGTGCCCCGCGATCGCGAGCGTGTCGTACGGCCCGATGTCGAAGAACACGCCCTTGCCGTCGAATGCGTACCCCCCGCGGGGGATGCGGAGGTAAACGGGTGCACGCGGCCCGGTGAGCGCACGCGTCAGTGATTCCCACTGCGCCCGTGTGCGCATGATGTACGTCTCAAGCCGACGCGTCGGCTCGGGTAGCCCGCCGAGTTCCGTGCGATACGCGGCCAACGCGACCTCGACGAACCGGGGAAACCGCTCCAGCAAGAGCGAGTCCCCGAGCGTGGTGTGCAGACGGAAGTGGGGGGTGATAATGATCCGCCCCGACCGGCCCGCGTAGGTCCAGTCCTCCTCGCTGACGATCACGTCGCGAGGGGAAGAAGCACGCGCCGCCCCCCCGCCCGCGCCGCGGCGAGACAGGACGGTGTCGAGCGAGCCGCGGGTTTCGGAAGCCCGCGTCGCACCCGCCGATCGGGCCGACGACCCGGACGACGAGCACGCCGGCATCAGCACCGAGACCACGAACCACAAACACAGCAGAACGAGCCGCGACCGTGAGGGAGCGGTTTCCTTCCGGGCGCCCGAAACCACCCGACCGTGGTGTTGTTCGGGACGCCGGTCGGTCGCCTCCCCGCTCACCCGAGGCTCTCCAGCGCCTTGACCACCGCGGCCAAGTCCGCCAGCGCCTGTTCGTGCTGGTCGCGGGTCTGCTGCACGAGGTGCGGCGGGGCTTTCTCGGTGTAGCCAGGGTTGGCGAGCCGACCCGCCAGCGCCTTGATCGACTTCTCCAGATCCGCCTTTTCTTTTTCCAGCCGCGCGCGCTCGGCCGAGGCGTCCACCGCGTCGGCCAGGTCGCCCAGCCGGTGCTCGACGCCGTCGAGCGTGAACGCGGCCGCCGGGCCCGCGGGCGCGTCGGTCGTCACCGTGTGCAGGCCCGCGAGCGATTCGACCAGCCCACCCGCGGCCGCGATCTCGCCCGCGAGCGCTTCGTCGGCGTGCAGCGCGATCTTCCGACGCGGCTCGACCTTGTGCTGGCTGCGCACCTGCCGGATTGCGTCCACAATCGTGCGCACGCGCTCGAACTGCCGCTCGGCGTCTTCGTCGGCCAGCGATTCATCCACCGCGGGCCAGCCGGCGGTGGCGAGTGTGCCGCCTTTGGTGGGCGGGGCCAGGGTCAGCCCTTCGAGCACCGGCGCGGGGATCGTGCTCAGGCGTTCATAGATCGTCTCGGTGATGAACGGGACCACCGGGTGCAGCAGCCGAAGCAGGCTGTCGAGCACGAGCCGGAGCACGCCCTGCTGGGTGGGGTTGTCGGCGATGGTCGGCTTGACGGCCTCGAGATACCAGTCGCAGAAGTCCCGCCGGACGAGGTCGTAGAGCGCCTTGGCGTAGGCGGAGAACTGGTAGGTCGCGAGTGTTTCGTCGATCTCGGCGATGCCCTCGCGCAGGCGGGTGAGCATCCAGCGGTCGGCCAGGAGGAGGTGCGCCGGGTCGATCCGCTCCGGCGGGGTCGCGGGGATCTTGCTCAGCCCGAACCGAGCCGCGTTCCAGAGTTTGTTGCAGAAATTCCGGCCTAAGTCGAACTTGGGGCTGGTGTTGCGGCCCGTCTCGGGGTCTTTGACCACCGGCATGCGCACGTCCTGCGTCTGCGTCGTCATCTCGACGAGCGTGAAGCGCATCGCGTCGGCCCCGTGGCTGTGGATGATGTCCAGCGGATCAACCCCGTTGCCGAGGGACTTGGACATCTTGCGTCCCTCGCCGTCCTGGATCATCGCGTGGATGAACACGTCGCGGAAGGGGACGGGGCCCGCGGCAGCGGTGGGACAGGCGTCCAACCCGTCATCTTGAGATTGAGAAGGGGGGAGAGAGACGGGCTGGAAGCCCGTCCCACGAGGATCTGTAGATAGGAAGTACCGATTGAACATCACCATCCGGCTCACCCACAGCGTGATGATCTCGCGGGCGGTGCACAGCACGCTCGTCGGGTTGAACGCTTCGAGCAGTCCCTCGGTGCGTTCATCCGGCTCGGGCCAGCCGAGCGTCGAGAGGGGCCAGAGGGCACTGGAGAACCAGGTGTCGAGCACGTCGGGGTCGCGCACAAAGCCGGCGCTTTCGAGCCGAGAGATCCGGTCACGATCGTCCACGCGCAGACAGACGGTAACACCGGTTTCGGTTCTTTGGACGCTCACGTCATCGCCGGAAACGGGGCACTCGGCTTCCGGATCGGTGTTCACCCACACCGGAATCCGGTGCCCCCACCACAGCTGCCGGCTGATGCACCAGTCCCGCAGGTTGTCGTGCCAGGTCTCGTAGGTCTTGGCGTAGCGGGCGGGGTGGAAGGCCATGGAACCGTCGCCGTCTTCTCCCTCTGTCTCTACACTCCCCCCCCTCGTGGGACGGGCTTCCAGCCCGTCACTCCCTTGTCTCCCTTCTTCTCTCATTCCATCGCTGCTCTCCCCTTCACCTCTCCGCGTCCACCGGTAATCCCCCGGGTGATCCGCAAGCCCCGCCTTCACCGGGTTCATCAGCATGTAGTTCCATTCCTCCCGGAACTCATCCTCGTTGCGGATCAGGCGGTCGAAGTATTCATCCTGCCAGAAACGACCCGGAACCCCTCGGATCTTGTTGATCTGATTGGCGGTGAAGCTCTTGATGCTGTGAACGATGTCCTGGAGTGACCACCATTCGCCGGGCGAGCGCTCGAGTGGAGTCAGCAGCATGTGGACATGATCGGGCATCACGGTCACGAGCCGGACAATGGCGCGTTCGCCGTCGAAATGGAAACACGCGTCGAGGACGGTTGACCGCTCCGAGTCCGTCATCTCGCCTTTGTCGACGCGGAATGTGATGAAGTAGGTGTTGCCGCCCATTTGCCAGTGGGGGAGGTGGCGGGTGTGGATGGTGAGGGCGTCCGGGATCGTGGTTGAAGAGCGGGGAGAGACTGGGGGAGGAGGGGTTGGAGCGACGGGCTGGAAGCCCGTCCCACGAGGATGGGGAGACGGCGCCGACTCCGGCCACGCCTCCAGGCTTTCCTTGGTCCGTTGCTCGATCACCAGCGCACGCTGGGCGTTACCCCGCAGGCGGTCGTCGGTCACTTTGCAGTACCACTGATCGCTCAGGTACGGCTCCACCGGGGCGTGGCTGCGGTACGAATGCCCCACGCTGTGAACATGCGGCTTGATGTCCTCCAGCAGCGGCTGGTTGTTGAGCGTGTGCGCCTGGAACTCTTCGACCACCTTCTTGGCCGCGTCCTCCCGGCTCAGGCCGATGAAGACACGGGCCGCCCCGTGCGGATCGAAATCGACCCAGCCGTGATCCGCCGAGATCGACGCGTCCGGGGCCATGACGTTGATCAGGTGCGTGCCGGCCGAGCATTCGCGTTCGATGACGGACTGATGACGCAGCCCCAGCTCCCAGTCGTTGGGGTCGTGGGCCGGGGTCACTTTCAGGAAACCCGTGGCCATCTGGGCCTTGGGGTCGTTCTCGTCGCCCCCGAGGCTGACCGGCAGCACGACGTAATCATCCTCGATGATCGGCACGACCCGCCCCACCAGCGGCAGCTCGGCGTGCATCCCCCGCAATGCCTCGGCCCGCGGGTCTTTCGGGTTCACCGCGACCGCGACATCGCCCAGGTACGTCTCGGGCCGGGTCGTTGCGACGGTGATCCACGCCTCGTCGTCGTCGGGGTGCTCGTCCGCGCCGGGATAGCCACGCGCGGCGAGTTCACCCCACGTCACAGGGCGGTGGTCCCCCGGGTCGGCCTTGTGGACCAGCGGATAACGGAGATAGTAAAACGCCCCCTCGACATCCCGGTTCTCCACCTCGTCGTCGGCCAGCGCGGTCTGCGTCACCGGGTCCCAATTCACCAGCCGCTTGCCGCGTTCGATCAGCCCGTCCTTGAACAGCCGGAAGAACGCCTCGCGGACGGCCCGGGCGCAGATGTCGTCCATGGTGAATCGCTGGCGGTCCCAGTCGCACGAGCACCCCATCGCCTTGAGCTGGTCGGTGATGCGTTGCTCGTACTCGTCCTTCCACGCCTGCACGGTGGCGATGAACTTCTCACGCCCGTTCTCGCCGCGGGCCTCCATCTGCTTGTGCTCGGCCAGCGCGGGCTTGCCCTCGGCCTGAAGGCGTTTGTCGACGACGGTCTGGGTGGCGATGCCGGCGTGGTCGGTGCCCGGCAGCCAGAGCGTTTCATACCCCTTCATCCGGTGCGCACGAATGAGGACGTCCTGGAGCGTGTTGTTCAACGCGTGGCCGAGGTGCAACGCCGCGGTGACGTTCGGCGGGGGGATCAGGATGCAGTAGGGCGGTTTCTCGCCCGAGAGCACGCGCGCGGGGTCGGCGTGGAAGGCGTCCGCGTCGAGCCACTTCTGCCAGACGCCCGGCTCGTGCGCCTCGGGTCTGTAGGTTTTCGAGAGTTGGGTGTCTGTCATGCTGTCCGCCATGGTGCCTCTTTCGATACTTGGACCCGACAGTGTAATGCGCCGATGATTGGGGGATGAAGCGGACCGGTATTTTCATGGTGCTTCTGGGCGTGCTCGCTCTGGCCGCCGCGGTCTGGGCCGTCTCTCGCCCGGGGGTGGCCCCACCGACGACGAACGCTACTCCCGTGCAGACCGGGACGGACCCGGACGCGGCAGACGCCATCCTCGACGCGGCGAAGCGGTACTCGGCGTCGGGGGCGCTGGACCGGGCCGAGGCCGTCCTGCGCGCCGGGGTCGCCGAACACCCCGACGACACCACGCTGCGGAGGGCCTTGGCCGGGGTGCTGCTGCAGGAAGACAAAAAACCCGCGGCGCTCGCCCAGTACGAACGCCTGGTTGAGGATGGATCGGGTTCGGCCCGGGATGCGTTCATGGCCGGCTCGCTCGCGGCGGTCTTGGGGGACCAGACAAAGGCCGCGGCCTATCACGAGCGGGCACAGGCCCTCGACCCGACCAATCCGGATTATCCCGTCCACCTCGCGCGAGCACAGATCGCGTTGGGTCGGCTCGACGATGCCAAGGCCAGTCTGGTCCGCGCCGCGGTGCTGGACGAGGGACGGGGCATGGTCTGGGGGATGCTGGCCGAGCTGGCGCTGCGGGAAAACAAGCTCGACATGGCGTCGCAGCACATCGCCAAGGCCCGGCGTCTCGAGCCCGAGGTCACTGCGTGGCGCGTCCTCGAAGCAAGAATCCTGAAAAGGCGGGGCGAGCCCGAACGGGCCCTGCTCCTGCTCAGCGGGTTGGGCGAGGCCGACCGCTGGCGGCCGCCGGTCATCCGGGAGATGGCGGCGTGCGACGGGATGCTCCATCGGCCCGGAGACGCGCTGTCGTTGTACGAACAAGCGATCCGCAAACAGCCCGACAACCCGACGCTGTGTTACGAGGGGGCGCTCTGGGCCGAACGCGCCGGCGACCCGGGCCGGGCACTGGAACTCGCAAAGCGGGCCCGGATGCTTGGGAAGGAGCACGCAGCCGCGATCATTGAAAGGCTCGATTCGTCGGCCGCGGATGCAAGCCCCTCCGTCCCGCCGCCCTGACCCCGCCCTGTCAGCGGCTCTCGTCCTCGCTCTCGTCGGCTTCCCAGTCCTCGTCGTCGAGTTCTTCGACGGGTGAATCGGCTCTCTTGGCGGATTCCACCCACGCGTCGATCCCGGCGAATCGGTCCGTCCGTTCGGGCTGATCGGCGTTCCGCTTGACGAAGTGTGCGTACCCCGCCATCACAACACCGAGAACGACTACCAACCCCACCAGAAGCAGCACGACCAGCAGCAGGAACGCCCGGCTCACCGCCTGCTGAGGCGTCTGCGCGAGGATGAGCAGGGGGAACGGCACGCCCGGAGTGTACCGATGTTCCATCGGGCCGACCCCGGCTCCTACACTGCCTGCCCACACCCCAACGCGGACGGACCATGCACCTCGAAGCACACCACAAAGTGATCGACGAACTCGACGAGCGGATCAGCACCATCCGAGAGTCGCTTCGGTATGACGAGAAACGCGCCCGGCTCGCCGAGCTGGAAGAGAAAATGAACGCCGCCGATTTCTGGGACGACCAGCAGAACGCCAAAAAGGTCGTCGCCGAGCTCAAGCCGCTGAAGGCACAGGTCGGCCCGTTGACCGACGTGATCGAGACATTCGAGAACGCCCGGCTCGCCTACGAGATGAGCAAGGAGGAGGGGGACGAGGATCTCCTGGCCGAGGCGGACGAGCAGCTGCACGATTTGCTCCGGCGGATGGACAAGATCGAGATGCAGAGCCTGCTCAGCGGCAAGCACGACCACCGCAACTGCTTCTTCACGATCTCCGCCGGCGACGGGGGCACCGAGGCCAACGACTGGGCCGAGATGCTCATGCGCATGTACCTCTACTACTTCGAGAAAATGGGCTGGAAGGTCGAGGAGGTCGAAAAAAGCCACGGCACCGAGGTCGGCATCGCCTCCGTCACACTCCATGTCAAGGGTGATTTCGCGTTCGGCTATCTCTCGTGCGAGCGGGGCACGCACAGGCTCGCGCGCGTCAGCCCCTTCAACGCCCAGGGCAAGCGGCAGACATCGTTCGCCACCGTCGACGTGACACCCGAACTCGAAGAGGTCGAGCTGGTCATCCCCGAGAAAGACCTCGACATCGTCGTATTCGCACGCTCCAGCGGGCCCGGCGGCCAGAACGTCAACAAGGTCGCCACGGCTGTCCGCGTGACGCACAAACCGACGGGCATCCAGGTCGTGTCGAGCACGCACAAGGAGATGCCGCAGAACCGCAATCAGGCGTTGTCCATCCTCCAGGCCAAGCTTGAGCAGATGGCCGAGGAGGAACGCGAGCGTGAGATCACCGAGGCCGCCGGCGGCAAGATCGAACGCCGGGGCTGGGGCTCGCAGATCCGCTCGTATGTGCTCTACGACAACCGCGTGAAGGACCACCGCACGGGGTACGAGGCCAACCCGACGGCCGTCCTCGACGGTGATATCCACGGGTTCATCGACGCCGAGCTGAAGCGGAGGCGGTCCGAGGCGGGGTAAACGCCGGGGGGGGCTTCAACTTCTTTTTCTTCTGCATGCCTCACTGATCGACGTGTGCGGCAGAGCAAAGAGAATGAGGAGAAATAGAGCGGTTTGCGAAACCCTATTCTGTGTGGCACGGCCATTATGGCCGTGTGAAATGGCTGTGTCGCAAGTGTGCCCAAGACACGGCTCACAGAGCCGTGGCACGCACCGAAACATGATGGTGCATGACGCTCGAAGAGTTGATAGAACCCCTCACCCCGGCCCTGCCCCCGCCAGCGGGGAGAGGGAGGCGAGAACACCCGGGTCTTGCTCCAGTAAGCACGAGAATGATTTGGGAACCGTGTCAGACCCGCCCTTGCGCCCGGGTCTCGTTGATGCACACGGGACCGTATTGGAATGTGTCTCAGAGATCCGGATACAGCGCGCGGATCTCGCCGCCCCACGGGCCGGCGGCATCGAACCCGCCGAACACCGCGTCGAATGTCGCCGCGTTGGTCGCATCGAAATACTCTTTGTAGATCCCGATCTGCCCCGTCCAGCCGAGGGGGTAGATCCGTTTGTCGTCGGCCGTGCGGTCGGCGCCGCGACGCCGATCGGTTGTCGGGCTGACGGATTCCCAGATCCGACGCAGTGAAGTGTCGGGCAGCCCGATCTCGTACAGCTCGGCGATCCCCCGCAGGGTCGCGATCGGATCGCTGATTAGGCGTTCGTACGTCACGACGAGGCTCCGGGCCGGGTCACGCTCGGCGAGCCACTTGCCGACGAAATGCAACGACTCGAACACCGCCCCGCCCCGGATGAACTCGTCGAGCCGGCGACGGGTCTGCGACACCGTCGGCTCATCGGTCGATTCCCCGGCGTTCCGTCGTCGACGGAGCGTCTGGCAGAAATCCGCAACGGCCTGATCACGCGGGTCCCGCAGGCAAATCAGATACCGAGAGGTGCGGTAGATCTCCAGAATCCGCAGGTTCTTCTGGCTCGGCGGGATGTGCCCCTTGTAGATCGCGCCCGGGAATGCGAGAAACTCCGGCTCGGCCCCGATGTCGGCACGCAGATCCCAATCGTGCCCCTTGCCGAGGTGCCACCACCCCGGATGCGCACGGTAAGAACACGGAGCATCGAGATCGTACCCCCGGTCCATTTTTACGAGCCCCGCCACGCAATCCGCCAGCAGCGACGAGCCGCTTTTCTGTACCGCCACAATGAACTTCGGCGCATCCCGCAGAGGGATCCCGGCTTTCAACCGGCGGAGTAGATCGACATTCTGCACCGCGTGCAGCAGGTGGTGCGACAGGCCCGTGTCGATGGCCGCGCCGTCGAACAGATCCGGGCTGACGCCGAATCGGGCCGGATCGAAATGGTCCGCATCGTGGCGGATGCCGGCCGTGATGCAGTACGCGATCATCCCGCGGAGTTCGTCCGGCAGGCCCGGGTGGGTCGCCCACTGCGCCAGCAGCGGCAGTGCCGGCCTCGCCGTGGCCGGTTGCGAGCAAAGCTTGAAAAGGGTCGGGATCACAGCCGGATTCAGCGGGTCGGCCTTGATCTTCGCCGCGACCGCCCGGACCGGATCTTCGCGCAGTGTGGTCGTCATGGGTGTGTTCGCCTCGCGTCATTCATCGGCACGGCACCCCCGGGATCGGAACAAAATCGACCGATTCCGGCCGTTCAATCCCCATCGCGGAACATCCGCGGCGGCCTCGGCCCGGGGCAGCAGCCGACCGAAAAGCCGTCGTCTTCGCGTGTCGGCTTGCGGAGGTCCGGCGGCGCATCCCCCGTGTGGGCAAGCACCGACCCCAGAGCGATCACGGCGAAGCACAGCAGCGGCACGAACAGGGGCAGGTGCACCCCGAACCGCGGGACGATCAGAAAGAAGACAACCGCGGTCACGAGCACGAGCACAAACGCCACGACCAACCGGCGGGCCAGCCGTCGGCTCTGCTCCTCGTACTGGTTCGCCTCGCGTTCTTCGCGCAACCGGAGCCGGGCCTGTTCGAGCAGCTCATCGGGCGCGTCGTCGAGCGGGCGGGGCATGACGTTCAGGGTACGCGGAACGTCCCGTATCGTAAATCGAAAAGTCACACCAGCAGCGTCGCCGGGTTTTCGAGCAGTTCCTTGACCGAGTTCAGGTACGCCGCCGCCATCGCGCCGTCGATCACGCGGTGGTCGCTCGACATGGTCATCGACATCTCGTGCCCGATCACCAGGACCGGCTCGCCCTCATCGTCCTTTTCGATGAAGGGTTTTTCGACCGCGCGCCCCACCGCGAGGATCGCCGCGTTCGGCGGGTTGATGATCGCGGTGAAGTGATCGACGCCGAACATGCCAAGGTTCGAGATCGTGAACGTCGAATCGGCCATGTCCTCGACACTCAGGCCCTTCTCCCGTGCTTTCTTCGCCAGACGTTTCGTCTCGGCGGAGATCTGACGCAGGCCGGTCCGGTCGGCGTTGCGGAGTGTCGCGACCACCAGCCCGCCGCCCCGCTCGGGCGGCAACGCCACGGCGACGCCGATGTTGACATCCCCGTGCAGGTCGATCGACGGGCCTTTCGGGTTCCACGACGAGTTGATGAACGGGTGCTGGTGCATCGCCAGGGCGCACGCCCGCACGAGGAAGTCGTTGACGCTGAGTTTGATGCCCTGCGGCTCCAGTTGAGCGTTCAGCTGCCCTCGCAGCTCGAGCAACGCGTCGAGCCGCGCCGATACGGTCACCTGATAGTGGGGGATCGTGGTCTTCGACTGAACCAGCCGACGGGCGATCGTCTCGCGCATCCCGCTGAGCGGGACAGACTTGTCGACAAGATCCCGTGTACCTCGGCTCTCCGAGTGGGTACCTCGATTTTCCGAACCGAGATCTCGGGTACCTCGGTTCTCCGAACCGAGATCGGTACGAGTTTCGGGCGCGGCTCGGAGAGCCGCGGTACCCGACGCTGCTTCGACATCCTTGCGTGTGATCCGCCCGCCGGGACCTGTGCCGCGGATGGTGGTCAGGTCGATCCCGCGCTCGGCCGCGACCTTGCGAGCCAGCGGGCTGGCGATGACGCGGGTGCTGTTACTGCGAGGGGTGTCCGGAAGAACCGGTGCGATCGGCATGTCCGCAGGGGGTGTGGGGGGCGTTGGGGATGCCGACGTGGCGACAGCGGTTGAAGTGGTTGTTTGTTCTGGGATTGAACTGCCCGCGGCACGCCGGGCGGGAACAGTCGAGACGGAAGCCGCGACGGCCTCGACCGACTCGCCTTCCTCGGCGATCACCATGATCGTTTCGCCCACGGGCACCCGCTCGCCCTCGGCCGCGGCGAGCTTGGCCACCGTGCCCGAGTCGAACGCCTCGAGTTCCATCGTGGCCTTGTCCGTCTCGATGTCGGCGATCATGTCGCCCTGGTTGACTGTGTCGCCCTCCTTGACGTGCCATTTGACGACGGTGCCCTGTTCCATGGTGTCGGAAAGGCGGGGCATGGTGACTGTGATCGGCATCGAAGATCTCCAGATGGCAAATGGCCAGATGGCCAGACTGTCAGATTCGTGCGGCGGTCGTTGATCGTGTGCGAGAAAGAATGGCTCCCAGGATTTTCTTGATCTGGTTCGCTTCGTCAAACAACGCCCCGAGGCGTTCAAGCGAGATCCAGTCCCGCCTGGCGATCAACCGAAGCCAGAAGCGGGTTTCGTTCAGTTCTTTGATCGAGATCGCAACACATTTTGCGAAATCTTTCCTGCTGAGTGACTCATCCGCCTCGAACATATTGGCACCGATCGAGGTCGAAGATCCGGTCAACTGGTCTGTGATGCGACGAGAACGGTTCTGTTTTTCAAGTTCGTCGACCACATCGAGGCACCGATGGCAGAAGTCTTCAACTCTTCCGAGCAATTCCGCATCGATTCGTCCCATCAGCAAAAATCCAGCAGTTCTGCGGTAATCCGTTCTCTGACTATTTGGCCATTTGGCCATCTGCTATCTGGCGATTTCCATCACCGCCTCAACAATCCGCCCCGCGTTCGGCAGATACACCGCCTCCAGCCCTTTCGCGTACGGCGTCGGCACGTCCCGCGTGTTCACCCGCATCGGCGGCGCGTCCAGCCAGTCGAATGCATGCTCGCAGATCTGTGTCACCGTCTCGCTCGCCACGGAGCCGAACGGCCAGGACTGATCCACCACCACCACGCGCCCCGTCTTCTGGATGCTCGCCACGATCGAATCGATGTCCAGCGGGCGGATCGTCCGCATGTCCAGCACGTCGCACTCGACCCCATCGGCCGCGAGCGCCTCGGCAGCTTCCATGCAGAAGTGCACAGGCCGGCCCCAAGACACCAGCGTGCACGCGTCGCCCTCACGCATCAGCCGAGCCCGGCCGAACGGGATGTAATATTCTTCCTCGGGCACGTGCGCCCGGTCCCCCAGCATGCGTTCGGATTCGAGGAAGAACACCGGGTCCGGGTCGCGGATGGCCGTCTTGAGCAGCCCCTTGGCGTCGTACGGGTTCGACGGGATGACCATCTTCATCCCCGGCACGTTCGAGAACAGCCCCTCGACGCACCACGAATGGGTCGAGCCGAGCTGCCCCCCGGCCCCGTCGTTGCCGCGGAAGACGATCGGGCAGCCCCATTGCCCGCCGGACATATACAGCATCTTGGGCGCGTTGTTGAGGATCGGGTCCGCCGCGACGAGGCTGAACGACCACGACATGAACTCGACGATCGGCCGCAGCCCCATCATCGCCGCCCCGATGGCCATGCCCGCGAAGCCGTTCTCGCTGATCGGCGTGTCGATGATGCGCTTCTCGCCGAACTCGTCGAGCATCCCCTGGCTGACCTTGTACGCCCCGTTGTACTGCGCCACTTCCTCGCCGAGCAGGAACACACGCTGGTCACGCCGCATCTCCTCGCTCATCGCCTCACGCAACGCCTCGCGGAACTGGATCACCCGGTCGCCCGCCCGGCTCGGCAACTCGTGCTCTTCCAGAAAAACCGGCAACTCCCAGGGGCCCACGGCGGGGTGGATCTCATCGGTGATTATGCTCAGGTCGGGTGTATACGCGGTGGTCATGGTGTGTTCTTTCGGTGTCATGCGGGCGGGGGACCGTATTTGTCTAGTGCATGCTGTGCGGCCTCGACGAGATCGGTCAGCAGAATCTGGGGGCTGCGTCGGCTCATGCTGCATAGACCTGTTGTGCGGTGGAGAGGATCTCGTGACGAAGCCAACCGTTGTGGTGCTTCATCAGGGCACGCCGTTCCACCAGGCTGACCGGACGGCCGAAGAGTTCTTCGAGTTCGCGGCACATGGCGCCGACGTCGAAAAGCGACCAGCCCGAATCACTCTGAAAATCCACCAACACGTCAACATCGCTCCCCGGCCCGAAATCATCTCGAAGCACTGAGCCGAACAGCGACATCTCGACGATCTTCCACTTCCGGCAGAAGTCGGCGAGGCGGTCTTCCGGGATGTCCAGGTTCGGCGTGATCACAGCAGCGGGTTCTTCGCCCCGTGCGAATAGTGCTCGCTCGGGCTCAGGTTCTTGATCGGGTACGCGTACGTGTCCGTCGCCAGCTCCGTCGCCGGGTCGGGGTCGGGCGCATTCGACGCATACTCCACGGCGTCCAGCACGGTCTGGCGGATCTCCTTCTGCATCGCCTTCCACTCGTCCTCCGTCAGACAACCCCGCCCGCCTTCTTCCGTCGGCTTCATCAGGTACGCCGCGAGGTTCGCGATCGAATCGCGCTCCTTGAACGATTCGACCTCCTCCTTGGTGCGGTACTTCTGCGGGTCCGACATCGAGTGCCCCTGGTACCGGTACGTCTTCATATCCACGAACGCCGGACGCTGCAGATCGCGGCATTCGTCCACCAGCGGCTTCATGTGGTCGTACACATTGCGGATGTCCAGCCCGTCGAAGCCGATGGCCTTCATGCCGTACGCCCTCGCCCGGTCGAGCAGGTTCTCGCAGTTGGCCGTGTGCCGGTGCAGGGCCGTGCCCATCGAATACCCGTTGTTCTCGAGCACATAGATCACGGGAATCCCGAACAGGCTCGCCAGATTCTGCGCCTCGTGCAGCGCCCCCTGGTCGAGCGCCCCGTCGCCGAGGAACGTCAACGCGACCTTCTTCGGCCCGCTCCCGAGAACCTCCCATTGATACCGGGCGGCGAAGGCGAGACCCGTCCCCAGCGGGTTCTGGGCGCTCACGATGCCGTGCCCCCCGAACAGCCAGTTCGGCTTGTCGAACATGTGCATCGAGCCGCCCTTGCCCTTGGCACACCCGCTCAGCTTGCCGAACATCTCCGCCATGCACGCCGCCGGGTGCATCCCCCGCGCCAGCGCGTGCCCGTGATCCCGGTACGCCAGCACGATCGGGTCGTCGTGGTTCACCGACGCCGTACACCCCACGGCGCTGGCTTCCTGTCCCGAATAGATATGGCAGAAACCCCCGATCTTGGCCTGCTGATACATCTGCATCGTCCGCGCCTCGAAATCGCGGATCAGCTGCATGTCGTGCAGCCACTTCAGCAGCGTCTCGTTGGGCAGAGCGTCTGAGGGCCGTGCGGAGGACGAGCCTCGCGCTGTAGTCGTCGCCTGGGTCATGTCCGGTTCCTCGGGGGGCATCGTCTCTGGGAGAATGGATCGGTTCATCCGACCCCGCACGCGGGCTTTTCGCGCAAAAAAACACCCCGGATGCCCCGTGGCGAGTTTAGGTCAGAACGGCGGTTTTGACAACGCCCTCCCCCGAAGTCACCACCCCATCTGGGGTAGCACAGCGGTCAATCCGCGGCGGTCACCGTCAGATTGTCGGCGCTGATCTCGCCACGGAGCACCACGAGCGCCGCCTGGAGTTGCAGATCACCGCCCACTTCGAGCAGCTTGTCCGGGTCGGGACGATCCGGGTTCGGGATCACGCGACCGTTCTCGTCCAACGCCAGCACGTCCGCGTCGCGGCGGATCTTCGCCGCCTCCACAATCTGATCGGGCAGCATCTCGACGTTCACGTCCGGGTCGATCCCCCAGACCGACGCGCCGGGTCGGCGGTGGATGATCTTGTCACCCCGGAGCTTGTAATACTGCGTCGTCAGCTTCATCATCATCGAGTTGTCCGCCGTCAGGCTGAACACGTTCTGCACCGACCCCTTGCCGAAACTCCGCCGACCCACCAGCGTCGCCCGCAGCCCGTCGTCGGCGTGTGCCTCCGCCTGGATCGCCCCGGAAACAATCTCGCTCGCAGAAGCCGAACCCTCGTTGATCAGCACCGCCACCGGGATATCCCGCAGCGAGATCTCCTTCGGCAGGTGCCGGGCGAACTCACGCGACCGCACCGTCCCCGACGCGTCCTCCGTCTTGACGATCACGCCGCTGTCGATGAAGTGGTTCGAGATCGACACCGCCTCGTCCAGCAGCCCGCCCGGGTTGAAACGCAGGTCGAGCACCAGCCCGTGGAGCCCGTGCTTGCGCATCTGCTTGATCGCCTCGTCGAACCGCTCCGTCGTGTGGTTCGAGAAGCTCGTCAGGCGGACATACCCGATCCCGTCGTCCGGGTCCACGAACCAGTCCCACGCTTCCGTTTCATCGCCGGGGGCGACCTTCTGCCACCCGCGGACCGTGGGAAGCTCGATACGCGTGCGCTTGAGCGTGAACTCGAGCCTCTTCGTTTCACCGTCGACTTCACGCTCGATTGTCAGGGTGACTTTCGTATTCCGGGGGCCCGTGATCACCTCCACCGCCTGATCGAGTGTGAAACCGATCGTCGAGTGCCCGTCCACCTCGCGGATCAGGTCGCCCGTCTGGATGCCGGCACGCTGCGCCGGCGTGCCCTCCAGAGGCGTCACCACCCGGATGTTCTGCAGATCGTCCATCTCGATCTGGATGCCGACACCCACAAACTCGCCACGCGTGCTCCGCTGGAAACGCTTGATCTCGTCCGGCCAGATGATCGCCGAATACGTGTCCAACGCCGACATCGCCCCGTTGCCGAACTCGTGCAGCAACGCCTGCTCGTACAGGTTGATCGAGAACCGGTTCACACTCAGCATCCGCGACAGCGTCATGTTCAGCTCGGCAAGACCCACCCCCCGCGTCGGGTCCTCCTGACGCTCCCGGATCTGCTCTCGCTGCGTCCGCACGAAACGCAGGAACTCGTCGCGGGCGTTCTCGTCGGCGAGACCGGGAAGAACCTCCGCCAGCTCGCTCGTCGTTACCAGCGTCTCCAACGCGTCGAGCCCCGAGATCAGCATCGGGCCCATCGCACCCTTCGAAGCCAGATCAACATGCTTGAACATCGCGTGCTGCAACGCCCGCTCCACGCCACGGGCCGTGATCGGCTCCAGCTTCTCCTCGTACGTATCCCCGTAAGGGTTGTACGGCGGCGGCGGGTCCTCCCCGTGACGCGCACGCTGCTCGGCGACCAGCTCGCGGAATTTCTCGGGCGCGTACAACCGGATCATCGAGAGCCGCCGGTTCAGACGCTCCACGTCGGCCTTGTACGTCCCCTCCTTCTCCAGCAACGCCGACAAACGCGCGTACAGCTCGTTGGCCAGCATCCACTCGCCCTGTGCCTCCGCATCGCGGGCCGCGGCTTCCGTGTCCCGGATCAGCCGCGTGATCCGCCCGTCGGCCATGAACGCGTCCTCGTCCTTCGACAGGATCTGAATCTCGACGGCCGACCGCATCGCGTCCGCCAGCGAGATCGCACGAGACACGAAATCGGTCTTCTCCGCCGCCTCGGCGAGCTCCTCGTCGAGCTTCCCGTTCACTTCCTCGAGCTTCGCGGAACGGTCCGCCTCACGCTTCTCGATGCTCTTTTCGAAACGCTCACCAGTCTCGATCAGACCGGCGTCCGCCTTCCCGTTGCCCTTCAACAACTCGACCGCTCGCGCCAGGTCGTTCCCGTTGTGCGCCCGCGAAAGCAGCTCGGTGAAAGGCATCGGCTCGCCCGACACAGAACCGATCAGCATCATCGCGGCGACCACACCGCTCAAGGCCGAAAACATCCCAGTGCGCCGCCTCTGTCCGTTCATGCTGTCTCCGTTCCGCGGCGGGTTCTCCGCCGGCATCTTCGTTGATTCCCGTCAATCAACCCGGAGGACGTCCGAAACAATCCCTCGGGTCCCACAATCGGCCCGGCCTCGGCCTTTCTCGGCCCGCATGATCCGGGTGTTGATGCGGTGTCTCGATCCTCCCGTTGTCCGAGCATATCGGGCGAAGCAATCCACGCGAGCCGGTTGTTCCAACTGTTTTCTGGTTTCCGTCAGAAGCAACGCAAGCAAAGCCGCATCGACGACCCCGATGTGACCCAAAACGCCGCGCACGACCCGCGAAATCCTCCGCATGCCGGCTGAAACAGGACTCCACCTGACCCCCAGTTTGGGGTGGGCTGTTTCTCCGGCAGGGTTTTCCGATCAACTCCAGGAAACATCTACCGGATCAGGCCGGCCGAGTTCACCATTACTGGAATCGTTCCAATCAATTTTCATCTTTCTCCCGGCCGCCGCGGAGAATCAGAAGTGCACGCACGCCCGCGAGCGCACTGACCAACGAAACGACAAGCACCAGCCACGAATCGAAGTCTTCGCCCCGGACACCGATGAAAAACAAAACAAGCCCGATCGCCGGCCCGAGGGCGTAACCCACCCCGATCAGGGCTTCGTGCACACCGCCGGCGTCGACCTCCGCCCGCCCGACCTCCAACGCGTAATACAGGGCACCGAGATAGATCATCGCGTGCCCCGCCCCGAACAGGGTGAGCATGCCGATCAGCAATGGCAGCGCCGCGGGCCCGAATCGGGGGGCGATCACCGCCCCCGCAAAACCGAACAGAAGCAATCCGCCGGCGACAATGGGCACCCAACGCCGGCCGTGCCAGCCCGGCCACCGCTCGAAAATGAAAAACACCACGACGCGGGAACTGAGCCAGGCGGAGGCGACCGGGGGTGCCCACGCCTCGCGGACGCCGATCTGGTCGAGTGTCGTGGGCAGCAGCGGGCTGAGTGTGCCGGCGACGATATACGCAAGCGGCAGCAGCACGCGGAAGGCCGAGAGGAGGTTCTTCCACGATTCCGGGTGCGGCTCGTGTTGATGGGGCAGATGCCTCGCGGGGTTGGGGCCGAACTTGACCAGCAGTCCGGCGCTGCTGATCTGGACGACGCCGAGGGCCGTGATGACGTCGATCGGGCGTTGCTCGACGAGCGGGGCCATCAGCCAGAACGAGGCAAGAACGGCCCCCGACCAGAGAACATTGAACCGCCCCGTGGCGGCATTGAGGGATTTCCCGCTTCGCCCCCCGCTGAGGTAGCTCTCGACGATGGGCCACATGATCCCGGTGAACACCCCGTACCCGATCGCGGCCAGCCAGACGGTCCATTGCGGCGGGATCGGCGTGCCCCAGAGACGGGCGACCCCCCCGGGGATGAACGACGCGCCCGCCTGGGCCACGAGCACCCCTGCGAGGGCTTGCCGGGTCGACATGCCGGCCGCGCGGAGCCGGCGCATCAGCGGCCCCGCCCCGAGCGCCCCGACGACATACACCCCGTACAGCACCAGCCCGAACAGGTAGTTCTCTCGCCGTCCAAAACCGAACGCGGAACGCAGAAGGAAAAAAATCCCCATCTGCACGGCCCCGGTGCCGAGGCTGTTCAGGCAGGTGAACCCGAGCACGGCGGGCAGCGGCGCGGGCCGGGCCGATCGGCCGGGTGTATCGCCCGGTGTATCGAATGTGACGGTCTGGTTTGCCATGCGGGCCCGAGAATCGTACAGTGGCCCGTTCGTCGGGGTCGGGGTGAACCCGCCCCCCGATGCGCCCGTAGCTCAATTGGATAGAGTGCTGGCCTCCGAAGCCAGAGGTTCCGCGTTCGAATCGCGGCGGGCGTATTTCTTTCTTGCTGTCGGCGGCGACGGCGAAGCCCGCGTGCGGACACATGATCGGAGAGGTGCATATGCGGAAGTGGGCGTGGATCGTCTCGGGCGGCGCGTTGTTGTTCGGTCTCGGGCCTGTCTCGTCTGCCGCGGCGCAGCCGGGCTCCTCGGCCACCGGGCAGACGCAGGACCTGCCCGCCGCCGAACAGATTTTCGAGCATTTCATCGACGCGATCGGCGGCGAGGAGAAAATCCACGCGATCAAGAACCGACGGATCGAGGGCACGTATCTCGGCGACCCGTTCGAGTTCAAGGCGACACTCCGGGTCTGGTGGGAATCCGACGGGCGATTCCATCAGGCCGTCAGCGAGCCCGCGGGCCTGCGATACAACATCTACGCCAACGGCGAGTACACATGGGTGCAGGTCATGGACCGTGAGCCGCAATTCCTCGGCGGGATGCAACGCATCGAGCTGTTCGACACCGCCGATTTTTACGGCGAGGCCAACTACAAGAACCGCTACAAGGAATACAAAACCGTCGGCGCGGGCAAGGCCCAGGGACAGCCGGTCTATGTCGTCCGCGCGGTCACCAAGTCCGGCAGGCCGCACATGCTCTATTTCAGCCAGGAGACCGGCCTCCTGCTCGGCACCCGCGCCCCGACGATGGACAAGAACGGCAAGCCGCGCGAGATGATGGTCCGGCTGTCGGAATACAAGCCCTTCGGCGGGGTGCTCTACCCCACCAGACTCGAGCAACAGTTCGCCGGCAGCAAGGACATCAGCCGGTACCACTACACCAAGATGCGTGTCAACGTCGAAGACGGGCACGACTACTCCGTGCCGCCGATCGTTGTTGAGCAGTACAAAAAGGCGCTCGCCAACGACGCCGCGGACGCCGCGAAAAAGAAGAAAGAGGAAGAAGGCTGAACCCCGGGCGGTTTCGGCTCACACCCGGAACACCGCGCCCATCTTCTTGCCCAGAAGCGCCGAAGCCGACAGCAGCGTCACCGTCAGCAGCCCCATCCCCCACACGCCCATGGCGCTGGCGATGTACGGCCCGTCGCCCAGGCGGAGCGTGTATTCGTAGATCTTCTTTGTGATCGGGAAGTCGGCCGACCGCTGCGCCAGGATCAGGCTGTCCGACACCTCAAGCATGCTGAAAGAGAACACCAGCAGCCCGCCCGCGACGAGGTTCGCCGCGATCAGCGGGATGATCACCTTCCGCGCCGCCAGCAGGTGGCTCGCCCCGAGATTGATCGCCGCCTCCTCCAGCTCGCCCGATGTCTGCTCAAGCCCCGCCACGCTCGAACGCACAATGTACGGCAGCCGACGAACCGCGTACGCGATGATCAGCAGCGGGAACGGGTTGGGCGACTGCCCCAGCACGGCCAGATCGAACGGCGTGCCGTCCAGCGGGCCACCGTCGCCGAACGGCCAGCGCAGCGTCACTGCGATATACCCGAACGCCAGCACCAGCCCGGGCACCGCCAGCGGGAGCATGCACAGCGCGTCGAGCAGCGCCCGGCCACGCGCGGTCGTACGCACGATCAGATACCCGATCAGCACCCCGATGCCGATGTCGAGCATCATCGCCGCGAACGACAGCCCGAGGCTGTTGGTGATCGACCCGAACGCCTCGGGCGAGCCGAGGGCCTGGGCGTAGTGCGAGGTCGTCCACGCGGTGGGCAGCACGCTCCGGTACCACGACGCCGGCATCGCCAGACTCGTCAGGATCACCCCGATGTGCGGCACCACCGCCAGCAGCGTGACGGCGGCGAATCCGCCCGCGGCCAGCCACCCCGCGACACCCGCCAGCGGCTTGAGCGAGCCCGCCCGGCTCGCCCGCGTCGTCATCGCGTGCCCCCGCCGACCGAAGGCGAACTTGCCCATCGCATACAGCAGAATCGAAACGGTCAGCAACACGATCGTCAGCGCATACGGCTGGGCCGAATCCTCGACTTCCTTCAGCCCGTTGAAGATCTGCACCGGCGTCACGTTGTAGTAATCGAAGATCAGCGGCGTGCCGAGTTCGGTGAACGACCAGATGAACACGATCGTCCCCCCGGCGAA
This sequence comes from Phycisphaerales bacterium, assembly GCA_027083355.1. Classification (GTDB taxonomy): domain Bacteria; phylum Planctomycetota; class Phycisphaerae; order Phycisphaerales; family UBA1924; genus UBA1926. The sequence goes on from JALWOY010000018.1 coordinate 25,014, forward strand.
CAGCCCGGGCCGGATCAGCGGCAGCGTGATGCGGAAGAACCGACGCCAAGGCCCGGAGCCAAGGTTCTCCGCCGCCTCGCTCATCGCCGGGTCGATGTTGGCCAGCGCGGCGGTCGCGTTGAGGTAGATGATCGGGTACAGGTGCAGCGCCTCGACGAGGATCACGCCCCAGAAACGGGCCGTCCCCAGCGGGTCGAAGTCCGTCCCCAGCAACGCGTTGAGCGCGCCCTCGCGCCCGAGGATCGCCCGCACCCCGATCGCCCCGACGAACGGCGGCAGGATCAGCGGCACCAGGATCGCAGCCTCGAAGAACTTCTTCATCGGGAACGTGTGCCCCGCCGACAGCACCGCCAGCGGCAGCGCGATCAGCGAGCACAGCAGCGTCGTCGCCACGGCGATCTTCAACGCGTTGGCAAGCCCCGAGAGTGTCGTCGGGTCGTGGAAGACGAGCCCGAGGTGTTCCAGTGTCCAGCCCGTGCCCGCCGCCGGGTCCGCCGCGAACCCGCCGCGGACCGTCAGACCGATCGGGTACAGAAGCAGCGCCGCCAGCACAGCGAGGACAAACGCAACCAGGAACTGCTGGAACCATCCGCGTCGCATCGCGGCGAGTGTATCCGCGCCGCGGCCCATGCGGGGCGACCGCCGGTCAGACCGAAGGCGGTTTCAGCTCGACCGGGCCGAGCGTCTGGATCGTCAACGCCCCGAGGGTTCGCCGGGCGGCGTATTCGTTGAGCCGATCGAGTGTGATCGAGTCCACCAGCGCGATGATTTCGTCAAGACCCCGCGCACGACCCAGATTGTGCATGTCCGACGCCAGCGCCGCCGCACGGGCCGACGTCGATTCACCGCTGAACACGATCCGGCTCTTCATCCCGATCACGGCCCGGGCGAATTCCTCCGCCGTGACGGGCGCGTGCCCGTTGATCCGCTCGATCTCGTCGCAGAGCACGTCGAGCGATTCCTGCGCACGCTCGGGCGTCGTCCCCACATACGCCGTCACCGTCCCCGTCTCCTTGCTCGCCGAATACGAGGCGTTGATCGAATAGCACAGACCCCGCTTCTCGCGAACCTCCGTGAACAGCCGACTCGACATGCCCCCGCTGAGCACCGAGATGAGCAGATTCTCGAGGATCACGTCGTCGCTCGGCTCACGCGGGGCGTCGTGCACCACCACGATCTGTTCCTGGGCCGAATCGTCCGGCTCGTGCGCATACCCGCGGGGCGCATCGGGCCCGATCTCCACGCCCGGCGCATCGCCCCGCCAGTCTTCGAGCAGAGAAGCGAATGTCTCGACAACCTCTGCCGGTTCGACGGCGCCCGCGACGGCGATGATCGTGCCCCGGGGCAACGCGTGCGCCGCCCAGCCATCGGCGATCAGATCGCGGGTCAACGCCTTCAGCCCCGTCTCGTCGCCGAACCCGGACCGGTTCAGCGGGGACGGGTAGTGGCGTTGCCGCGCGGCGAGCATGCAGCGGTGCTGCGGGTCGTCTCGAAGTGATTCGAGCGATTGCAGGCACAGTTCACGCGCCGGCTCGACGGCGTCGGCATCGAAACGCGGACGCCGCACCATGTCCACCAACAGCGGCGCGACCCGATCGAACCGCTCGGCCAGCATCGTCGAACCGACACGGACGAACAGCCTGCCGTTCCCGGTCGATCGGCTCGCGCCGAGCAGGTCGAACGCGTCTGCCTGTGCGCGTGAATCGTGCTCACCGGCGCCTCGTTGCAGCAACTCGCTGAACATCGCGGCGCGCCCTTGCAGTGCGCTCGGATCGTGCGCATCGCCCGCAGGAACAAGAATTTTCACGCCCGCGGAGCGCACACCGAAGATTTTTTCAACAACGAGCACGGCGCCGCACCCGAGCGTTTCTGTCATGATCTTGGACATGGCTTTCCTTGCTGAAAACGACTCGGCGAGAGTCTACGCACGTGTTCGTGCGGGCGATGTGGATAAGTGTTGCGCGCGCAAACGCGCAAAGAAATGACGCGAACGTGCCGGTTACGTCGGCGATCTCGCGGCGTTCTTGTGTGGTCGAGGATCCGTCTGCCAAGACATCGACGATCGAACAGGAGAGACTCGACGCGCGCGTGTTCCGACGCGCGGCGCGCGCTCGACGACGCGCGTTTTTATCCCGAGATGCGCGCGATCCGGGGTGTTGATCACGCCGACACGGGTGTTGTGCACTTGCAGGATCGCCGTGAGACGGTATGTTCATTGTCGTTGGGCGCTGTGTGACCGCGCAAAGTCAAGGCAGTTTGCTCAAGCAGGGCAACATGCGGTTCCGATAGAGGCACAAGGGACGCGAGCGTTCGGGTGGCGCGTCGTGTCCGACCTCATCACGAGTCCCGCGAACCACACCGAGGAGTACACCATGGCCAAGAAGGCTGCGAAGAAGAAAGCGACACGGAAGAAAGCCACCAAGAAGAAGGCGACACGCAAGAAGGCCGCCAAGAAGACCACGCGCCGCAAGGTGACCAAGAAGAAGGCCACCCGCAAGAAGGCCGCCAAGAAGGCGACCAAGAAGAAGGCGACACGCAAGAAGGCCGCCAAGAAGAAGGCCAAGAAGAAGGCGACCAAGAAGAAGGCCACCCGCAAGAAGGCCGCCAAGAAGAAGACCAAGAAGAAGGCGACCAAGAAAAAGGCCACCCGCAAGAAGGCCGCCAAGAAGACCACACGCAAGAAGGCGACCAGAAAGAAAGCGACCCGCCGCAAGGCAACCAGGATCTGACACCGTCTTCCCGGGCGTGCTTTGCCGTCTCGATGTGCTCACGGGTCGGGCCCCGGGTATCCGGGACGCATCCGGCCGAACGCCACCCATCAGTTCGTACATCACAGAGACACCCAAACAGGGGTCCGGCTCCCGGCCGGACCTCTTTTTTTATCAATCTCTCCACGTCCCGCAGGCGTGAAAACAGCACGAGGACACGATCCTCCGTTCCGGCCGCTCCGAACCGACCCCCATCCCCGGCAATATGCTTTCGGTGGATCGACATCAAAGAGAGATGCCCTATGGATTCGGAGCAACTCAACGAAGCCAGGCGGCACGTCCGGCGTTTCCGCCGGGGGGTGCTGCGCATTGATGGCGAGGTCGCCCCCTGCGCCTTCGTCATCGACGGAGCAGACGGACGATTCGTCCTGCCCAGCGACGAGGACCTCACCCACGCGTCCGACATCGTGCTGTATGTCCCCGACGACGGGTTCAATGAGATGGCCCTGCTCATCAACCCCGCCGGGCAGGTCGGCTCATTCGACGAGGCCCGCGATCGTTATCTCGCCTACCACGGCCGGGCCGAGGCGATCGAGTGGTTCCGTTGCGACCTCGATTCAGCGAAGTGGGGGGGCGAGATTTACGAAGGGGCCGATCTGCTCGGCCCCAACACGCTGCGGGCCATCGAGCCGGGCCTGTGCAAAATGCTGAACGCTGATCGGGACGTGCTCGCCCGCGTCAGCGAATTGCTCACACGGGTTCATCCGGAGAACCCCCTGTGCGTGGGGGTGGATCAACTGGGCATGGATGTGCGCACACGCGTCGGCATCATCCGTGTCGAGTGGCCCGCGGAGATCACCGAGCCGGAGAGCGCACCCGGCATCATCCGGGCGCTGCTCAAAGGGGCGGCGTGATGCCCGTGCAGGCCCGCCCCGAACCGGATACGCCGTTCCGCGACGCGCACATGCACCTCTACCAATACGCACGCTCGCTCGGCATGCTGGATCTCTCCGGTTGCCGATCAGCGGGCGAGATGCTCGATCGCATCGCCGACGCCTCCGCGAAACAAAAGGCCCGACTGCTGATCGCCGACAAGGCCCGGCCCGAGGCGTTCGACCCGCCCGGGTGGCCGAGGCTGGCCGATCTGGACGCCGCGACGGGCGACGACACCCTGCTGTGCGCATGGTGCTTCGACTACCACGCCCTGATGGCGAACTCCGCCGCCCTCCGGCACGCCGGCATCGGCCCGGACACACCCGATCCGGCCGGGGGCGTCATCGGCCGCGACTCGAACGGTGCGCTCACGGGTGTGCTCTATGAAAAAGCCGCCCTCGGGCTGTGGGAATCCCTGCCCGACCCGGACCGCGAACACGCCGGCGAGTTGATCGAACGTGGGATCGACGCCCTGCGCGCGCTCGGCATCGCCGAGGTACACGATCTCAAGGCCCAGCCCTGGCTCGGCGGGGTGCTCGCGACGCTCGCCGATCGCGGCGTGCTCGACGGGTTCCGCGTCACGCTCTGGCCTCTGCTGGAAGACCTCGACGCCGTGCTCGAAACACGCAAGACGTGGCAACGCGACACCGTCCGACTCGGCGGGGCGAAGATCTTTGTCGACGGGACGCTCAACAGCCGGACGGCGTGGATGCTGCACGACTACGCCGACGGCCGCCCCGACCACCCGCGCGGGATGGCGATGATGCCCGCGGGCGAGATCGAGGAGGCGGTGCGCCGGTGTGATGCGGCGGGCGTGCCGCTGGCGGCGCACGCGATCGGCGACGCGGCCGTGCGCACGGTGCTGGACGTGATCGAGCGGGTCCGCCCGCGGACCCCCGGTTTCCGCATCGAGCACGCGGAGTTGATCGACGAGGCGGACGTGGGCCGGTTCGCGGATCTGGGCGTGATCTGCTCGGTGCAGCCGTGCCATCTGCTCTACGACGTCGAGGCGCTCCTGCGGGGCGTGCCGGATCGTCTGGGCCGGGTGCTGCCGCTGCGGTCGTTGATCGATTCGGGGTGCGAGCCGGGACGGCTGCTGCTGTTCGGGAGCGACGCCCCGATCGTCCGGCCCGATCCGGGAGATTCGTTGCAGGCCGCGACGCAGCGTCGCCGGGCGGATGACCCCGAGCCGCTCAACCCTGCCGAGGCGATCACGCGAGCCGAGGCGATCACGCGAGCCGAGGCGCTGACGGCTTTTTCCTGATCCGTGCTGTGGGGTGTGAATGTGCGGGGGGGGCGTGCGGGCGGGACATCTGGTACACCGGGCGATCTTGGTTTCGCTCGGGCCTTGGTTGTTGAAGCCGGGATCTTCTCCCGTTTGGCCCGGCGCTGACGCTTCGGGCTCTTTTGTGCGCATGATGGCGGGTGCCCCGGGTACACTATGATTGCACAGGGGCATCGCCGACAGGAGGTCATCCATGCGCGCCGACATCGAATACAACAACATCATCGACGGCGAAGATTTCAAGCGGGCACAGGCCGCGGCGGACGCGTCCGAGGGCAAGAGCGCGGACGAGATCGACACCGAATCGTTCTACGTCACACAGCTCTACGAGCGATACAGCGAGGAGAACCACCGCGTCTGGAAGACCCTCTACGAAAAACGATGGACCGTGCTCGAAAAGCAGGCGTCCAACACATTCCTTTCCGGCCTGCGCGCCATCAATCTCGTGCCCGACCGCGTCCCGCTTCTTTTCGGCGAACGGCCCGACCCCGCCGATCCGGGGCGGACGATCAAGGGGATCAACGAATATCTGCGGCCCCTGACGGGCTGGCAGAGCCGGGGCGTGCCGGGGTATCTGCCGGCCAAGGCGTTTTTTTCGTGTCTGGCGAGACGGGAGTTCCCGACGACGGTGGTGATCCGTCCCGAGAACAAGATGGACTATCTCCCCGAGCCGGACATCTTCCACGATGTCTTCGGTCACGTGCCGCTGCACGCGGACCCGGTGTTTGCGGACTTCCTGCAGACCTACGGCAAGGCGGCGCTGCACACGGACGACCCGTACCACATCGAGCGCCTCGGTCGGCTGTTCTGGTTCACGGTCGAGTTCGGGCTGATTCACGAGGACGGCCGGCTGAAGATTTACGGCTCCGGGCTGATCTCGAGCCACGGCGAGAGTGCGCACGCGCTGGAGGCGCCCGAGGGGCGGGGCAAGGGCAAGGTCGAGCGCCGGGCGTTTGACTTGGACCGCGTGTGCGACACGACGTTCGAGATCGACCACTATCAGCCGATTCTGTATGTGCTGGATTCGTTCGAGCAGCTGCGTGACGCGATGGTGAAATACGCCGAGCGGGTGCTGGACGGGGCCGGGGTCGGTTGAGCTTCGGGTTTGATCCGGAACCCGGGAACCCGTGCGTTTCAAGGGGCCCGGTGCACGTTGGGCAATGTATGACCGGTTGTTGAAGTCGGGGCCACCCCGGGCTCGCGCCCGGGGCTCGTTCCGAGTTATGCGGTTCTGGCGAGTCCTTGGACGCACTATGCTTGTGCGCGATGACGTCGGCCCCTCGTCAACCCGGACCCGCGGCGGCCCCCCCGTCTTCCCCGACGGCCCCCCCGGATGGGCCGGGCGGCGCGTGGTCGGTTGCACAGTCGGAGGCGCTCTACGGCATGAACGGCTGGGGGGCGGGGTTTTTCCGC